>MGLN01000054.1:0-2104 GCA_001796045.1 Caulobacterales bacterium RIFOXYB1_FULL_67_16
CGAGGTGGTCGTCGGCCTGATGATCGGCATGCTGCTGCGAATATTCCTGACGGCCCTGACCACGGCGGGCGAAATCGTCTCGCTGCAGACCACCCTCAGCTTCGCCCAGACGGCCAACCCCCTTCAGGCCCAGCCCGGGTCGACCATCGCCTCCTTCCTGATGCTGTTCGGGGTGACCCTGATCTTCGCCACCAACACCGACCATCTCTTCATCGCCGGCATGGTCGGCTCCTATCAGCTGATCGCCCCCGCCAAGCCCCTGATCATGGGCGACTTCGCCGAGATGGCGGTGCGGACCCTGGGGGAGAGCTTCCTTCTGGGGGTGCAGCTGTCGGCGCCGGTCCTGGTCTTCGCCCTGATCTTCAACGTCGCTTCTGGCCTGGTCGCGCGGGTCATGCCGGCCTTCCAGGTCTATTTCGCCGCCGCGCCGCTCAGCGTTATCCTGGGCCTGTCCATTTTCGCGCTGAGCCTGGGGGCTCTGGGCACCGTCTTCATCGACCGCTACCGCCGTCTCGCCGAGATGTTTGCGGCCGGCGCCTTCGGGGGAGGGGCGGGTGGCTGACGACACCGACCCCGAGTCGAAAACCGAAGACGCCACCCCGCGAAAACTCGAGGAGGCGCGAAAGAAGGGCGACGTCGCCAAATCCCAGGATGTCGGTCAGGTCCTGGCGCTCGCAGGCGCCGCCGCCGTGGTTCTGGGCGCCGGGGGCTGGTTCTCCGGCTCGATGGCGGAACAGCTGCTGCCCTTCATCGCCCAGCCGCACGAAATGTTGGGCATGCTGGATTCCGGGGCGGGAAATCAGATCCTGGCCAAGGCCCTTTGGGCCATGGCCCCCTTTCTTGGCGCCGTCATGCTGGCGACCATACTGGGCGGGGCGGGCGGTCATCTGGCCCAGTCGGGCCTGATCTTCACCGCGGAAAAGCTGAAGCCCCAGTGGTCGATGGTGAACCCGTTGTCGGGGTTCAAACGGATTTTCGGCGTCGACGGCCTGATGCAGTTCGTGAAGACCTTCCTCAAGCTGGTCGCCGTCTGCGTCGTCTGCTGGATGGTGCTGAAGCCCCACACCCGCGAATTCGAAAACATGGTGACCCTGAGCCCGGCGGCGCTTCTGCCGCTGGCGCGGGACATGAGCCAGGCCCTGTTCGTGGCGGCCATCATCCTGCTGGGCGCCACCGCCGGCGCGGACTTCATCTGGCAGAAGATGCGCTTCGCCAAGCGGATGCGCATGACGAAGGAAGAGCTGAAGGAAGACTACAAGCAGTCGGAAGGCGATCCTCACGTCAAGGCCAAGCTGAAGCAGATCCGCATGCAACGCAGCCGCCAGCGGATGATGGCCAATGTGCCCAACGCCACAGTCATCGTCACCAACCCGACCCACTATTCGGTGGCCCTGCGCTATGAGCCGAGCCAGGGGGACGGGGCGCCGGTCTGCGTGGCCAAGGGCGTCGACGCCCTGGCTCTGCGCATCCGCGAGGTGGCCAAGGAGCACGACGTGCCGATCGTCGAGAACGTGCCCCTGGCGCGGGCGCTCTACGCCTCGGTCGATGTGGACGAAGTGATCCCCAAGGAGCATTTCGAGGCTGCCGCCAAGATCATCGGCTTCGTCTTCCAGTCCCGTAAGCGCCGGTAAGACCCCTTAAGGCCCCGCATCGGTTTTGGGGGTATGATTCAGACCAGTGATTCGCGAGGCCGCATGAAGTCTACCCGTCGTCTTCCGTTCGACCTGCTCGCCGTCGCAGCGGCGTTCGGCGTCGTCGTGGCGGTCGCCGCCCTGGCCTATCCGGCCTTCAAGGCCAATCCGATGTCGGCGCCGGGCATGATGCTGATCGTGACGGCGGGCCTGATCGCCCTGATCGGCCTGTTCGGTTTCCGTCGCGCCGAGACAGTCAAGCCGTCCAGCGACGTGGCCGTGGACATGCTGGACGCCATGGCGGAACCTGCGGCCCTGGTCTGGGAAACGGGTCAGGTCCTGGCCTTCAACGGCGCCTGGGCCCAGGCCAACGGCACGACCACCGCCCTGCCCCGCGGCAAGTCGGCCCAGGCCCTGTACATGGCCTTCGCCCAGGCCCGGCGCGGCGAGCCCGGCCACGCCATCGTCCAGAT
>MGLN01000054.1:2454-14194 GCA_001796045.1 Caulobacterales bacterium RIFOXYB1_FULL_67_16
CCCGCGCCTATCCCGACAAGATGCTGCACCTCTATGTGGCGCCCGAAGGCGAGCGCCAGCGCATCTGGCTGTTCGACGTCTCGCAGCAGAAGTCGATGGAGCTGCAGCTGTCCCAGGCCCAGAAGATGCAGGCCGTGGGCCAGCTGGCCGGGGGCGTGGCGCACGATTTCAACAATCTGCTGACGGCCATCCAGCTGCAGCTGTCGGGCCTATTGGAACGCCACCCGGTGGGCGACCCATCGTATGAGGGGCTGAACGAGATTCGCCAGACGGCGATCCGCGCCGCCGATCTGGTGCGCAAGCTGCTGGCCTTCTCGCGCAAGTCCACCGTCCGCCGCGAGCGTCTGGACCTGGGCGAACTGGTCGGCGAGTTCGCCGTCCTGCTGCGCCGGCTGCTGCGCGAGGACGTGCGGCTGGAGACCGACTACGGCCGCGACCTGCCGGTGGTCTTGGCCGACAAGAGCCAGCTGGAGACGGCGGTCATGAATCTGGCCGTCAACGCCCGCGACGCCATGCGCGGCGTGGTCGAGCCGGGCGATGCGGTCGTGACCATCACCACCCGCCGCCTGACCGCCCAGCAAGCGCGCGAAATGGGTTGGGCCGCCGCCCCGACCGACGAAGTCGCCCTGATCGAAGTGTCCGACACCGGCCCCGGCGTGCCGCCCGAACTGGTGGACAAGATCTTCGAACCCTTCTTCACCACCAAGGCGGTGAACGAGGGCACGGGCATGGGTCTGGCCACCGTCTACGGCATCGCCCAACAGGCCGGCGGCCATATCTCGGTCAGCAATATCGAAGGCCCCCACGGCATGAGCATGGGCGCCGCCTTCCGCATCTTCCTGCCCGCCGCCGGCGAGGCGGAACTGGCCGAGGTCCAGCCGGTCGAGGTCAAGGTCAAGGCGCCGCGCGACCTGTCGGGCGCCGGCCGCATCCTTTTCGTCGAGGACGAGGACGCCGTGCGCGGCATCGCCGCCCGCCTGCTGCGCCAGCGCGGCTACGAGGTGATCGAGGCCGCCGACGGCGAGGAGGCCCTGATCCTGGCCGAGGAGCACGCCGGCCAGATCGACATGATGATCTCCGACGTCATCATGCCCGGCCTGGACGGCCCGTCGCTGTTGAAGAAGGCGCGCAAATATCTGGGCGACGCCCCGGTCATGTTCATCTCGGGCTATGCCGAAAGCGACTTCTCGGACCTGCTGCAGGACGAGGTCGGCGTCTCCTTCCTGCCCAAGCCGCTGGACATCAAGACCCTGGCGGAACGAGTGAAACAGGAACTGCACGCGGGCTGAGGCAAAGCGCCGCTCGCCTGCGACCGCGAGACGGGCTTGCTAAAAGGCGGCGAACCTCGATCAATGGCCGCCTTGGTTCAGATGAGGGGCTCCGCCATGATCGATCGCCGTCGCCTGATGATGTCCGCCGCGGGAGCGGGCGCCCTTTCGGCCCTGGCGCCCCTGGCCCAGGCGAGCGACGCCGACGCCCGCCTCAATGCCCTGATGGCCGGCTGGTTCGAAGCCGACCTCGACCGCAATCCCGAAGCCGCCACCAATCTGGGCCTGGACAGGGGCCACAAGGCCGACCGCGCCTCGCGTCTGTCGGATCGGTCGCGCGAAGCGTGGCAGGCGGAGCGCGAGGAGGCGACCCAACGGCTCGCCGCGCTTCAAGCCTTGGATCGCGACGGTCTGAGCGAGAACGGGACCGTCGACTATGAGGTGGCGCTGTTCAGAGCCGAATCCGCCGCGAGCGGCGCCGGCTTCGACTATGGAGCGGCGATCAGCGGCGGGCGGGCCGGTCCCTACGTGGTCAGCCAGCTGTCAGGCGCCTATTTCAACGTCCCCGACTTCATGGACACGCAACACCGGGTCGAAGACGCGGCCGGCGCGGAGGCTTTTCTGGCTCGGCTGTCGCAGTTCGCGCCCGCGCTGGACGGGGAGACGGCGCGGATCGAGGCCGATGCGGCCGCCGGGGTCGTGCCGCCGGACTTCGTGCTTGATCTGACTACCGGCCAGCTGAACGCGCTCGGCGACCAGCGGGCAAACGACATGGCCATGATCCGGACCCTGGCGCGCAAGGCGGCTGCCGCCGGACTGCCGGACCTCTATGCGGA
This sequence comes from Caulobacterales bacterium RIFOXYB1_FULL_67_16, assembly GCA_001796045.1. Lineage (GTDB taxonomy): Bacteria > Pseudomonadota > Alphaproteobacteria > Caulobacterales > Caulobacteraceae > Brevundimonas. The sequence goes on from MGLN01000054.1 coordinate 4,559, forward strand.
GCGGGCCGCCGCCATCGTCGAGGCCGAGGTGAAGCCCGCGCTCGGCCGACAGATCGCGGCGTTGGAAGAACTGAAACCGCAGGCCGTGCATGACGCCGGCGTCTGGCGCCTGCCCGAGGGGGAAGCCCTCTACGCCCACACGCTGAAAACCTGGACCACCACCACCCTGACTCCGGCCGAGATTCATCGGATCGGGCTGGAACAGGTGGCCGAGATCAGCGCCGGCATTGACGCCATCCTGCGACGTCAGGGCATGACCGAGGGCGCGACCGGGGAGCGGATTGCGGCCCTGAATCGCGATCCGGCCCAGCTCTGGCCGAACACCGACGAAGGCAAGGCGGCGCTGCTGGACAGTCTGAACGCCCAGATCCGGGCGCTGGAGCCGCTGCTGCCGCAGATGTTCGGCCGGCTGCCGCGCACCGGCGTCGAGGTGCGGCGGGTGCCGCCGGCGATCGAAAACGGAGCGCCGGGCGGCTACTATCAGGGACCGCCACTCGATGGGTCACGCCCGGGCGCCTATTACATCAACCTCCGCGACACTGCGAACTGGCCGAAATTCAGCCTGCCGACCCTGACCTACCACGAGGCCTCGCCGGGCCATCATCTTCAGGTGGCGCTCCAGCGGGAGTCCGCCCACCTGCCCGAGTGGCGCCGCGCCAACGGCTTCTCGGCCTACAGCGAGGGCTGGGCACTTTACGCCGAGGCGGTGACGGCCGACGACCTGGGGGTCTATGCCGACGACCCGCTCGGCCGACTGGGGTTCCTGATGTCCTACCTGTTCAGGGCCGTGCGGCTGGTGGTCGACACCGGCTTGCACGACAAGCGCTGGAGCCGGGAACAGGCGGTCGATTACATGGTGGCGTCGGGGGCCAAGCCGATAGGCTCGGCCAACAACGAAATCAACCGCTACACGGTCATGCCGGGCCAAGCCTGCTCCTACAAGATCGGGCAGACGGTGATCGCCCGCTTGCGTGCGGAGGCGCAGGCGCGACCCGGTTTCGACCTCAGGGCCTTCCACGACCGCATTCTGGCCAATGGGTCCGTCCCGCTGTCGGTGCTGCAAAAGATCATGACGGCTTGACCGCCCTAGCCCTGAGGCCGTTCAGGCGGCGCGGCGCAGGGCCGAGGGCGATTTGACGTACAGGCCCTGGCGGCCGTTGACGGGACGGAAGGCGACGGTCTCGCCCTCCAGCTGTTCGTCCAGGCCCAGGAACAGACAGCCGTCGTCGACCAGGCGGCGCTCCAGTCCGTCCAGCACGCGGGCCCGACGCGCCGGCTCCATGTCGCGCAGCACATTGCGGCAGAAGATGACGTCGAAGCGGGCCTCGTCGGTCGGCTCATCCAGCAGATTGGCGCGGGCGAACCGCACCCGGTCGGCCAGTTCCGCGCGGACCCGCCAGTTGTCCTCGGCCGGTTCGAACCAGCGCAGCATCGTATGTGCGGTCAGGCCGCGCTGGATTTCGAAACCGGTATAGAGGCCCGACCGGGCCTTCTCGATGACCCGTTGGGACAGGTCGGTGGCGATCAGATCAACCGCGACGCCGGCATCCATGCCCGCCATGGCGATCGACCAGGCCTCTTGTCCCGTCGAACAGCCGGCGGACCAGACGCTGACCCGGCCGCCGGGCCGCGCCCGGCTCAGGGCCGGCAGCAGCTCTTTCTCAAGCACCGCGAAGGGCGCGCGGTCGCGTCGGAACCAGGTCTCGATGTTCAGCAGGGCCTCGATCACCGACCAACCCAGGGAGGCGACCGGCTGGGCCCACAGATTGGCCAGCAGGGCCTCGACATTGGCGTAGCCCTCGCGCCGGGCGATCGGCCCCAGCCGGTGTTCGGCCAGATGAATCCGGTCCCGCGTCAGCCTGTAGCCGGCGCGGGTGGCCAAAAGTCCCTGAAGCCTGTCGAAGTCCTCCGGGGTCATGCCGCGATCGCGCCGACCTCCGTCAGTTTGGACAGCAGGATTTCGCCGTCGAACGGCTTCATCACATAGTCGTCGGCCCCGGCGGCCAGGGCCTCGGCGATCCGCTCGGGCCGGGTCTCGATGGTGCAGAACAGGATCTTGGGCGCGTCGCCGCCGGGCATGGCGCGCACGCGCCGCAGGAAGGTCAGACCGTCCATGACAGGCATGTTCCAGTCCACCAGCAGCATGTCGGGCATGACCCCGGCGCAGTAGGAGAGGGCCTCGGCGCCGTCCGCAGCCTCGTCGACGTCGTAGCCGAGACCCTCGACGATCCGGCGGGCCACCTTGCGGATGATCCGGCTGTCGTCGACGATGAGGCAGGTTTTGAAGTCCAAGGCGAGGCTCCCCAGGGCGCCGGGCTTCCGCAGAAGTCACGCGTCTCGCACTATCGCCCGATTCCAGTTAACGAGTCGTTTGGAAACGCCTCAGAGGGGCATTCTGGCGACCAGGGCCACCCGCCCTTCCTCGACGATGGTGCGAAGCACCCCGCCCGCCTGGACCACGGTCAGCCACAGCCAGTAGGGCTGGATCCATTGACCGGCCAGACCGTCGGTCAGACGCTCTCCGGCGAGGCCCGTCACGGCTTCAGGCTTGAGCCGGGCGCGGGCGCCTTCCGCAAAGCCTTCGATGAACAGGGCCTCCCCGTCGATCCGCGTCTGGATCACGGCGTTGCCGCCCATCGGCAGGGCGCCGACCGTCAGATAGGCCAGATTGGTCAGGGCCCGCGCCTGGGGCTTGGAGAACTCGCCCTCGGTGATCCGCCAGTCCAGCGAGGCGCGGCCGCCCTCGGTCATGGCCAGAACCAGAGACCGCAACTCGGCGGCGGTGAAGCGCTCGCTGGTCGTCGCGGCGCCGAACGCCACGCGGGCGAAGTGGACCAGGGCCACCATCTTCTTCGCGCTCTGTTCGATCAGGGACAGGGCGTCATCGCGCATGTCCTGGGCCGCCGGATCGCGCATCAGGTCCAGCCCCGAGACGATGGCGCCCGACGGACTGATGAAGTCGTGGCACAGCTTGGCGGCGACATAGGTGGCCAGCTCGGTCCCGTCGACGGGCAGATCAAGCGGGGTCTTGGCGGCGGCGGTCGGAGTCATGGAGTCGAGCATACTCTCGTCGGCGTTCGGGTCACAGTTCGTGTCGCGCGCGAAGCTGACGTGATTTGGCGGTTCATGGAACCGCCCTGATGGTCTATCGAGCCCGGAATGACGACCTCCCTCCCCCAAGTTCTTTCGCAAGACCTCGAGTCCGGCGCCCTGGCCCTGGCCATCGCCGAAATCGCTGAAGACGCCGCGCGCGTAATCCTGCCCTTCTGGCGCAACGACACCGCTGTCGAAACCAAGTCCGACGACAGCCCGGTCACCCAGGCCGACCGCGCCGCAGAGGCCCTGATTCTGGAGCGACTGGCCGCCCTCTATCCCGGCGTCCAGACCGTGGCCGAAGAGGCCGTGGCTGCGGACGGCGCTCCGGCCTCGGCCGACGACTGGTTCTGGCTGATCGACCCCCTGGACGGCACCAAGGGGTTCGTGCGCGGCGGCGAGGCCTTCACCGTCAACATCGCCCTGATGCACGCCGGCTATCCGGTGGCGGGCGTGGTCACGGCGCCGGCGACGGCGACCACCTGGCGCACCGATGCGCCGGGCGGCGGCGCCTTCCGCCGCCAGTTCGGCGAGCAGCAGCAGGGCGAGGCCCATTCCGGCGCCGAGTGGCGGCCGATCAGGGTGCGCGACCGCCCGCAGGAGGGCATGGCCCTGCTCAGCCACAGCGTCACCGACGAGGAGGCCGCGCGCCTGGCCGCCCGCCACGGCTGCACCCGCTGGCAGGGCACGGACTCCTCGCTGAAGTTCTGCCTGATCGCCGAGGGCCGATTCGACGCCTATCCGCGCTCGGGGCCGACCTCCGAATGGGACACGGCGGCGGGTCAGGCCGTGCTGGAGGCGGCCGGCGGCCGCGTCCTGGCCGACGACGGACGGCGCCTGGCCTATGGCAAGCCGAACTTCCTCAACGGCCCCTTCGTGGCCATGGGCGGCTGATCCGCTCGAAATGCGACCGACGGCGGGTGAGGATTCTCGCCCGCCGTCATTCCCGCCTATATGGAGATCGACGACCGGCGCGCGCCGGAGCAGCGGACGATCCCATGGCCGACACCTCCCCGTTCCATTCTCCGAAGACCCACGGCTTCGTCCGCGTGGCGGCGGCCACCCCGGTCAGCCATGTGGCCGACCCTCGGGCCAATGCGGAGGAGCATCTGGCCCTGATCCGCCAGGCGGCGGACCAGGGCGTGGACCTGATGGTCTTCCCTGAGCTGTCCCTGTCGGCCTACGCCATCGACGACCTGCACATGCAGGCCGCCCTGTTGGACGAGGTGGAGCGCCAGATCGCAGTCCTGGCTCAGGCCACGGCCGAAGCCGATCTGGTCGCCGTGGTCGGGGCGCCGATCCGCAACGGCGACGCCCTCTACAACTGCGCCGTGGTGATGGCCGGGGGCGAGGTGCTGGGGGTCACGCCCAAGACCTATCTGCCCAACTACCGGGAATATTACGAGAAACGCTGGTTCGCCCCAGCCGCCTCCCGCAGCGAGGACGTGATCCGACTGAACGGCGAGACGGTGGACTTCGCGCCCGGCCTGGTGTTCGAGGCGGTCAACCGGCCGGGCTTCGTCTTCTCGGTCGAGATCTGCGAGGACTACTGGGCGCCCCTGCCCCCCTCGACCCGTGCCGCCCTCGCGGGCGCGCGGATCCTGCTGAACCTGTCGGCGTCCAACATCGTCATCGGCAAGGCGGACGAGCGGGCCATGCTGAGCGCCAGCCATTCGGCCCGCACCCTGTCGGCCTATGTCTTCACCGCCTCCGGCTGGGGCGAGAGCACGACCGACCTGGCCTGGGACGGCCAGGCGACCATCCATGAACTGGGGGCGAAACTGGCCGAGGGCGAACGCTTCGGCCTGGAGAACCAGCTGACGATCGCCGACGTCGATGTGGACAGGATCGGCCTGGACCGGCTGAGAAACGGCACCTTCGCGGACTGCGCACGCATCGAGGGGGAGGCCGCCACGGTCGTTCCCTTCGTGGCGCGCGAGGATGCGGTCGAGAGCGAGCTGATCCGGCCGCTGGACCGTTTCCCCTTCGTGCCGGACGACGCAGGGCGACTGGACCAGGACTGCTACGAGGCCTTCAACATCCAGGTCCAGGGCCTGATGCGCCGGATGGCGGCGACCAACGGCGAACGTCTGGTCATCGGCGTGTCGGGCGGGCTCGATTCCACCCAGGCCCTGCTGGTCGCCTGCCGCGCCTTCGACCGGCTGAACCTGCCGCGATCGAACATCCTGGGCTTCACCATGCCGGGTTTCGCCACCTCGGACGGGACCAAGTCCAATGCCTGGGCCCTGATGAAGGCTCTGGGCGTGACGGGAGCCGAGATCGACATCCGCCCGGCCGCCGAACAGATGTTCAAGGACATCGGCCACCCCTATGCGGCGGGCGAGCCGGTGCACGACATCACCTTCGAGAATGTGCAGGCGGGGCTGCGGACCGACTATCTGTTCCGCCTGGCCAACCAGAACCGGGCCTTCGTCCTGGGCACCGGCGACCTGTCGGAGCTGGCCCTGGGCTGGGCCACCTACGGCGTCGGCGACCATATGAGCCACTACAACGTCAACGGCGGAGTGGCGAAGACCCTGATCCGCCATCTGATCCGCTGGGTGGCCGATCGCGAACTGGTCGGCGCCGAGGCGACCCCGACCCTGCACGCCATCCTGAACACCGAGATTTCGCCCGAACTGGTCCCGGCCAAGGACGGCGCGATCCAGTCGACGGAAGGCACGGTCGGCCCCTATGCCCTGAACGACTTCTTCCTGTTCTACATCAGCCGCTTCGGCCTGAAGCCGTCCAAGGTCGCCTTCCTGGCCCACCAGGCCTGGAGCGACGCCGGCGCCGGACACTGGCCCGCTAATACGCCCGACGATGAAAAGGTCGAGTACGACCTGGCCACCATCAAGGCCTGGCTGAGGAAGTTCCTGTTCCGCTTCTTCCAGACCGCCCAGTTCAAACGCTCCGCCCTGCCGAATGGCCCCAAGGTCGTGACCGGAGGCTCCCTGTCTCCGCGCGGCGACTGGCGGGCTCCGTCGGACGGAAAGGCGCGGGTCTGGGTCGACGAACTTGAGGCCAACGTTCCGGACTGACCGGCTCCTCCCCGCTTCGCGCGGACGAGGCGACGCACGAATCCCGCACCTCGAGTGTGGATATTCCGCAGTCCGCTCGCTAGAAGCTTCGCCATGACCGAAGACGTGACCAAAGACTCCAACGGCAACATCCTGGCCGACGGCGACAGCGTGACCCTGATCAAGGATCTGAAGGTCAAGGGGTCGGGCGGGGTGACGCTGAAGCGCGGGACCCTGGTCAAGAACATCCGTCTGACCGGCGACCTCGACGAGATCGAGGCCAATGTCGAGAAGGTGCGCGGCCTGGTGCTGCGCACCGAGTTCGTGAAGAAGGCCTAGGCGCCCCCTCTTCCCAAACGGAACCTCAGCCGCCATCTAGCGGCCTATGACCGACACCCTCGACGCACTCGCCTCTTCCGCCGCGACCACTGGCAAGATCCCCGTCACCGTCCTGACCGGCTATCTGGGCGCGGGCAAGACCACCCTCTTGAACCGCATCCTGACCGAGGATCACGGCAAGCGTTACGCCGTCATCGTCAACGAGTTCGGCGAGATCGGCATCGACAACGACCTGGTGGTCGGCGCCGACGAAGACGTGTTCGAAATGAACAACGGCTGCGTCTGCTGCACGGTGCGCGGCGATCTGATCCGCGTGGTCGCCGGCCTGATGAAGCGCCAGCGTCCCGGCAAGCCCGCCTTCGACGCCATCATCGTAGAGACCACGGGTCTGGCCGACCCCGGCCCGGTGGCCCAGACCTTCTTCGTCGACGAGGACGTCAAGGCCAAGACCCAGCTGGACAGCGTCACCACCCTGGTGGACGCAAAGCACGTGATGGCGCGGCTGGACGATTCAAAAGAGGCGCGCGAGCAGGTGGCCTTCGCCGACCGGATCATCCTGAACAAGGTCGATCTGGCGACCCCGGAAGAGCTGGACGCCGTCGAGGCCCGTCTGCGGGCGCTGAACCCCCTCGCGCCCATCGTACGGGCCGAACGGTCGAACGTGCCGCTGGATCAGGTGCTGGGCCTGGGCGCCTTCGACCTGGAGCGGATCCTGGAGGTCAAGCCGGACTTCGTGAACCCGCCGCACGGCGCAGACGGCCACGTCCACGACGAGCACTGCGGCCACGACCACCACCATCATGACCATGACCACGGGCATGACCATCATCACGACCATGATCATGCTCACGGTGCGCGCGGTCACGCCCACCAGGACGACATCAAGGGGATTTCCCTGTCGCTGGACCGGCCGCTGGACGGCGCCAAATTCACCGCCTGGCTGGACCGGCTGCTGGGCGAGCAGGGCCAGAACATCCTGCGGGCGAAGGGTATCATCGACGTCCAGGGTGAGAACCGCCGCCTGGTCTTCCAGGCCGTCCATATGATCCTGGAGGGCGACCTGCAGCGCGAATGGGGCGAGAGCGAACGCCGCTGGAGCCGCGCCGTCTTCATCGGCCGCGACCTGAACGAGGCGGAGCTGAAGGCCGGGTTCGAGGCCTGCGCCGCCTGAGGATAGTCCGGGCCGAAAGGCCCGGACGGATCTCAGATCAGAAGGGCAGCAGGTTGCGCTGGCGGCTGTAGCTCATGGTGCCGACATTGGCGCCGAGACGCAGGCCGACGCCGGTGCGGATCGGCGCCAGGATGATGCCGTCGGCCTGCTGATAATTCACGCCTAGACCGGCGACCAGATAGGCCGTGCCCTCGACCCCCGGATAGCGGCGATAGATCATGTCCGGGTGGTACAGGCCATAGACCAGGGTGAAGACCCGGCTGGCGTTGCCGCCCCAGTCCCAGCCCACCGACGCCCCCTGCCAGAACACCTCCTGCGAAGCCGACAGGTCCTTCATATGCAGGGCGCCGCGACCATAGCGCGCGCCGACCACGACCGCGCCCGAGCCCTCTTCGCCCGCGATGTAAGCGGTCGGGCGGTCGCCCTGATCGGCGAAGATGCGCTCGATGGCGCCGCCCACGGCTTCGGCCGCAATGCCCAGTTCCTTGGACCCGGCCGCCACCAGTTCGTCGAACGTATAGGCCCGCGCCGTATTGTCCGACTGGATCGGATAGTTGGGATTGGCGGGCGCGGTGGCGCAGGCGCCCAGGGACGAGGCGCCCGCGGCGGTGGCCAGGCCGGACAGGATCAGTTGGCGACGATGCATAGGGGCGCTCCGGGTGCGGCGAGAGGACGGCCGGCAGGGTCGCCGGGCTTTGTGACAGCCTCCCCGACCTTTGCGGCAGCCTTGCGGCCTCAAGGTTAACGGGGGCTTACGGGGCAGCTTGCAGACCCTCTCCCGCTTGCGGGAGAGGTGTCGCGTCGATCGCGCAGCGATCCAGCGACGGAGAGGGAAGTCCTGCTTCAAACAAGAAGACTTCCCCCATCGTCAGGCGTGTCGCTCCGCGCCACGACCTGACACTTCCCCCGCAAGCGGGGGAAGGTCTTGCGGAGCTGAATCAGCCTCTCAGCTTGCCGCCCTGCTTCTCGACCGCCGCGACCACCTTGGCGGTCAGGGCCTCGATCTCGGCCTCGGCCAGGGTGGCCTCGCGGGGTTGGATCACCACTTCCAGAGCGACGGACTTGAAGCCCTCGTCCACCCCCTTGCCGCGATAGACGTCGAACACGCGGACGTCGACGATCAGCGCCTTGTCGGCGCCGGCTGCGGCCCGGATCAGATCGCCCACCGGCTTGGCCTCTTCTACCACGAAGGCGAAGTCGCGGGTCAGGGGCATGAAGGCCGACAGGTCGGCGGTTCCCCGCGCCTTGCCCGACTTGCCGCGCGGCTCGGGCACGGCGTCCAGCACGATCTCGAAGCCCAGCATCGGACCGTCGGCGTCCAGCGCCTTCAGCACGCGCGGGTGCAGTTCGCCGAACTCGACCATCACATTCTTGGGCCCCAGTTGCAGGCGGGCCGAACGGCCGGGGTGCCACCAGTCGCGGTTCTGGCCCTGGACCAGTTGCAGCGAGGCGACCGGAGCGCCGATCTCTTCCAGCACAGCGGTCAGATCGGCCTTCAGGGCGAACAGGGCGTCCTCTGCAGCGCCGGCCCAGTGACGGGCGGCGTGCGGGGCGACCAGCCCGGCGATGACCGTACGCTGATCCTTCGGACCGTCGCCCAGATAGATCGGGCCGATCTCGAACAGGGCGGCGTCGGCGAAGCCGCGCGCGGCGTTCCTCGCCGCCGCCTGGATCAGGTTCGGCAGGGCCGAGGGCCGCATGCAGTCCAGATCGGCCGCAATCGGGTTCTCCAGCGCCAGCCGGTCGTCTCCGCCGCCGAACAGGGCCGCAGTCGATTGCTTGGTGAAGGACCAGGTGACGGCCTCGGCATAGCCCAGGGCGGCCAGGGCCCGGCGCGCCGTGCGGACGCGGGCCTGACGCGGGCTCAGCACCCCGCCGGCGGGGCGGGCGACTGCGGGCAGGGGCGTGTCGGGCAGGCTGTCGAAGCCCTCGATCCGCGCCACCTCTTCCACCAGATCCGCCCGGCCCTCGACGTCGCGCCGCCACGACGGCGGGGTGACGATCCAGGGCTCG
>MGLN01000054.1:14224-14389 GCA_001796045.1 Caulobacterales bacterium RIFOXYB1_FULL_67_16
AAGCCGAGCTGGCCCAGGATGGTCCCGATCCGATCCGTCGGCAGATCCATGCCGCTGAGCCGCTTCACATAGGCGGGGTCGAAGGCGAAGGGCGCCGGGCTGGCCGGGGGTTCGCCGACGAAGACGATCTCGGACGGTTCGCCGCCGCACAGGTCCAGGATCAGG
>MGLN01000054.1:14428-14990 GCA_001796045.1 Caulobacterales bacterium RIFOXYB1_FULL_67_16
TCGACGCCGCGCGCGAACCGGTACTGGGCGTCGGAATGGATGCCCAGCGCACGGCCCGTCTGGGCGATCACCAGCGGATCGAACCAGGCGCTTTCCAGGAAGACGTCGGTGGTGTCGTCGTCGCAGCCGGTGCTTTCGCCGCCCATGACCCCGCCCAGGCCGATGGGGCGCTCGCCCCCGGCGTCGGCGATGACGCAGTCGGCGGCGGAGACCGCATAGGTCTTGCCGTCCAGGGCGATCAGATGCTCAGCCTCGCCAGTCGCGGTCGAAGCCTGACCGGCGCGCACCACGATCTCGGTCCCCGACAGCTTGGCCAGGTCATAGACGTGCAGCGGCCGGGCGCGGTCGTAGGCGATCAGATTGGTGACATCGACCAGGCGGTTGATCGAGCGCAGGCCGATGGCGGTCAGACGCTTCTGCAGCCAGGCTGGCGAGGGACCGTTCTTCACGCCCCGGATCACCCGACCGGCGAACACCGGGCACATCTCGGGCGCGTCCAGCCGGACGCTGATCGGCGACGGGAAGCCCCCGCGCACCACGGCGATGTCGAAATGCTTCAGCT
>MGLN01000054.1:15039-20523 GCA_001796045.1 Caulobacterales bacterium RIFOXYB1_FULL_67_16
CCAGTCGGGCCGGTTCGGCGTGACCTCGAAGTCGATGACGGGCTCGGCGCCGAACAGGCCGGCGACGGGCGTCCCCACCGGGATCTCCGGCGGCAGTTCCTGGATGCCGTCGCTCTCATCCGCCAGCTCCAGCTCCGAGGCCGAGCACAGCATGCCGTTGGACACCACGCCGCGCACCGGCTTCTCGACCAGGGTCACGCCCAGGCCCGGCACATAGGCGCCGATGGGAGCGTAGATGGTGGTCAGGCCCGCCCGCGCGTTCGGGGCGCCGCAGACGATCTCCTTCATCCCGTCCACCGTCTCGACCTGACAGACCTGCAGCCGGTCGGCGTTGGGGTGACGTTCGGCCGAAATGATCCGGGCCACGGTGAAGGGCGCCAGCTTGGCGGCGGGGTCGAGCACCTCCTCGACCTCCAGCCCGGCCATGGTCATGGCCTCGGCGATCTGATGGACATCGGCCTCGGTTTCGAGGTGATCCTTGAGCCAGGACAGGGTGAACTTCATGCCGGAACCCCGCCCAGAACCTGCTGGATATTGGCCAGGAACTCCGGCGCTCCGGTGAAGCCGACGCGCAGGAAGCGGCAGTCGACGAAGCTGCAGTCCTGGAAGGTCACGGTGCCGGTCACCTTCTGCGGCCCGACGGGCGCCAGCAGCAGATTGCGCGTGTCGCCCATGGCGTCGCCCATGTTGCAGTTGTCGAACCGGCATCCGCCCACGGCCAGCAGGACCGCAGGGCCTTCCAGGAAACAGTTGCGGAAGCTCTTACCGGTGATCACGGCCTCGCCGCGCTGAGCCGCCTCAAGCACCAGCTGAGGCAGCCAGATGTGGACGCCCTCATAGGCGGGACCGGCCCCGATCAGGGGCAGTTTCAGGGTATCGTCTTCGATCTTCATGAGTTCAGCTCAGGCCCGAGGCCGGATTGGGGGCCGCGAAGGCCGAGAAGCCGTAGTGCGCCAGCCAGCGCGTATCGGCCTCGAACATGGGGCGCAGATCCGGCACGCCGTATTTCAGCATGGCCAGCCGATCCACCCCCATGCCGAAGGCGAAGCCCTGGTACTCGTCCGGGTCGATTCCGCAATTCCGCAGCACATTGGGATGCACCATCCCGCAGCCCAGGATCTCCAGCCAGTCGTCGCCCGTGTTGAACACCAGCTTCCCGCCGGACCGGTCGCAGCGGATGTCCATCTCCGCCGACGGCTCGGTGAAGGGGAAGTGGTGCGGACGGAACCGCGCCTGAACCGCGTCCAGCTCGAAGAAGCGGGCGATGAAGGTCTGAAGCGTGGTCTTCAGATGGCCCATATGGATGTCGCGATCGATCACCAGACCTTCGATCTGGTGGAACATCGGCGTGTGGGTGGCGTCGGAATCCTTACGGAAGGTGCGGCCCGGCGCGATGATGCGGATCGGCGGCTTTTGCGACATCATGGTGCGGACCTGCACCGGGCTGGTGTGGGTCCGCAGCACCTTGCGCTCCCCCGTCTCGGGGTCCGGCTTCAGGAAGAAGGTGTCGTGCATCTCCCGCGCCGGATGTTTGGGCGGGAAGTTCAGGGCGGTGAAGTTGTGGAAGTCGTCCTCGATGTCCGGGCCTTCCGCCACGGCGAAGCCCATCTCGGCGAACAGGGCGATCATCTCGTCCATCACCTGCATGGTGGGGTGGACCCCGCCCTTCCTGCGCGGCCGGGCCGGCAGGGTCAGGTCGACCCGCTCGGCCTGCAGCCGGGCGTCCAGCTCGGCGGCCTCCAGTTCGGCCTTCCTGGCCGTGATGGCGGCGACGACGCGGTCGCGCAGGCCGTTGATCATCGGCCCCTGTTCGCGGCGTTCGTCGGGGCTCATGGCCCCCATGCCCTTCAGCAGGCCGGAGACGGAGCCGGACTTGCCCAGGGCGGCGACGCGCACCTCTTCGAGGACGGCGACGGTTTCCGCGCCGCCGATGGCGTTGATCAGGTCGAGTTCGAGTGTGGCGAGATCGGTCATTTGGCCCGTGCCTTAGCGGGCCGGAGCCGTTTCGTCACCCTTCAAGGCGCAGTTTGGGCGCCGGCGATGGCCTCAAGCTCCGAGGCCGGCGCCTTGTTCGCCGCGACGATCCAGGCCGGTGGCTCCGGCTCCCAGCGGATGGGCTTGCCCTCGGTGCTGGTCCAGCGGTGCAGCCACGAGATTCCATTGGCGCGGACATAGGTGTCGGCGTGCTGATAGATCGGGTCCGCCAGCGCCTCCTCCAGCGGCACGAACCGATAGCCGCGCGCCAGATAGAGGGCGTGGATCTGCGGATAATAGGTCTGGTTCAGGCTGTTGGCGTGCAGCAGCAGGACCTGGGCCGGCTCGCGCCCCCCGTTCAGCTCGGCGCTATAGGGTTCGTAGAAGTCGAGCACCCGGGTCATGTGGGCCACATAGGCCTCGCCGATCCGCCGCTTCAGCGCCTCGTCGCCGAGTTGCTCGGCCTTGCGATAGACGTCGGCGAACATCCAGTCGTTGTTGTCCAGGGTGACGGGCGCGATCGTATAACCCCGCTGGGCCAGGCCGGCGGCGATGGCGTCATGCTTTTCCGGGGTCTCGCCGGTGAACAGATAGGGATGGCGGAACCACCGCAGGGTCCGACCGCGCGCCTCCAGCGCCGCCCGCGTGATCGGGGCGCCGGCGTCCACATCGGCCAGATAGGCCTCGGCCGTCGTGCGGTGGATGTTGATATGGCTGAAGCTGTGGTTGCCCAGGTCCAACCCGCCGTCCAGCCAGACATTCAGGACCTTGGGCAGCAGCTGCGTCCGCTGCGGCTCGCAGACCTTGCCTTCGTTGACGAAGGCGACGCCGCGGGTGTCGAGCGGTCTCAGCATGTTGACGAAGGCCTGGGTCGTCGCCATCAACCGCGCCGGATCGCAAAGAACCTCGTCCGACGTCTGGAACGGCAGGTCGTCGAAGGTGACGGCGACGCGTCTATCCTGCGCCGCAGAGGGTTGAACCAGCAGGACGGCGGCCGCCAGGCCGCAGATCAGAGCGCGCATCGACATGTCGGGAGGTTACCGGGACGCCGTCCGCAAGAACAGTGGTCATTATTAAATCCGCCCACGGAACGTCTGTCCGAAACACGCCGTGAAAGTTTCACGAACGGCAAAGCCGATGTTAAATATCAATCGCTAAGCCCGCCTTCCGTGGACATGAGGGGGGCCGAATGCCGCTGATTGGTGATTTCGTCGACTTGATCGCGCCGGTGGCTCCGACCACCCCTTGCGCCGAGGTGTTCGATCGGTTCCAGACCGAGCCCAACACCCTGGCCCTGGCGGTCGTCGCGGAAGACGGCCGCCCGGTCGGCATCATCGAGCGGAACGCCTTCACCCTGCGCATGGCGGCCGAGTTCGGACGGGCCCTCTACGCCAAGAAACCGGCCGAAAGCCTGATGGACCGAAGCCCGCCCATCGCCGAGGCGCGGACCAGCGCGGAGGCCTTCTTCCAGGCCTATGGGGCGGCCGAACTGGGCGCTCTGCTGAGCGGCTTCATCGTGGTGGAGAACGGCGTCTATCGCGGCGTGGGCACGGCGCTCCAGGTCGTCCAGGCCGGCGCCGCCCTGCACCGCCAGCGCGCCGAGGAAATGGGCGCACTGGCCCGCGATCTGGCCTTCGCAGAGGCGGAGGCCGTCGCCTCCAGCCGCGCCAAGTCCGAATTTCTGGCCGTGATGAGCCACGAGATCCGCACCCCTCTGAACGGCGTGCTGGGCGTCGCCGCCCTGATGGAGAAGAAGCTCGAACAGGAAGAGCTGCGCCCCTATGTCCGCACCGTCATCGATTCCGGCCAGAGCCTGCTGCGGCTGCTGACCGACGCCCTGGACATGTCGCGCGCCTCGGCCGGCATGCTGACTCTGGAGGAGGAGCCGCTGAACCTGTCGGCCGTGGCCTTCGACATCGATGCACTCTGGCGCGCCCGCGCCGAGGAGAAGGCGCTGAGTCTGACGGTCCGCACCGACTTCGAATCCAGCCCCTGGGTCCGGGCCGACGGGATGCGGATCAAGCAGTTGCTGAACAATCTGGTCGGCAACGCCCTGAAGTTCACCCAGACCGGCGGCGTCGTCGTGACCCTGGCCAGCCATGCCACGCGCGACGGGCTCCGGGTGGAGCTGACGGTGGACGACAGCGGCCCCGGCGTGCCTGAGACGGCGGCGGCCACCATCTTCGAGCCTTTCAATATCGGCAAGGCCGGGCGCGAGGGCGCCGGCGCCGGCCTGGGCCTGGCCATCTGCCGCCAGATCGCAGAACGGATGGACGGCAGCATCGGCCTCAGCGTCTCGCCCCAGGGCGGGGCGCGTTTCCACGTCGTCCTGCCCCTCGGCGCCTGCGCGGCCGACGAGGCGGAGGCCGCTCCGGCGATGGCCGAGCCGACCCCGCACGACACGCTTCATGTCCTCGTCGTCGACGACAATCCCACCAACCGGTTCGTCGCCGGCAAGCTGCTGGAGATGTTCGACTGCACCGCCGAGATGGCCGAGAACGGCCTGGAGGCCTTCGAGGCCGTGCAGGCCCGACCTTTCGACCTGGTGCTGATGGACATCAAGATGCCCGTCATGGACGGGATCGCCGCCACCCGCGCCATTCGCGCCCTGCCCGGCCCGACCGGCCGCCTGCCGATCCTGGCCCTGACCGCCAACGCCGACGAGCGGGACGAGCTGGACTATATCGCCGCTGGGATGAACGGCGTGGCGCAGAAGCCGATCCAGCCCGACGCCCTGCTGAACGCCATCCGACTGGTTCTCGCCGAAACCGAAGCTGAGACGCCGGGCGCCGAGACGGTCGCAGCCTGAGCCCTGAAACGAAGAACGCCCGCCCCGGCGAACCGGAGCGGGCGTTGATCCTTGTCGCGAAGACCCGGCTTAGGCCAGGGCGGCGCGGACCTTGTCGGCGATCGCCTTGAAGCCGGTCGGATCGGCGGCGATGGCGGCCAGAACCTTGCGGTCCAGTTCGACGCCGGCCTTGTTCAGACCATTGATGAACTGGCTGTAGGTGAAGCCTTCGATACGGGCGGCGGCGTTGATGCGCTGGATCCACAGGGCGCGGAAGTTGCGCTTCTTGGCGCGGCGGTCGCGATAGGCGTATTGCCCGGCGCGGTCGACGGCGGCCTTGGCCGTACGGATCGTATTCTTGCGGCGGCCGGAGAAGCCCTTGGCCTGCTCCAGAACCTTCTTGTGCTTGGCGTGCGAAGTTACGCCACGTTTCACGCGAGCCATGTCGCTATTCCTTCAAATTCTTTGGGTTGGATCAGTTCGTACAGCGCGCGCCGATCAGGCGTACGGCATGTAGGACTTGATCTTCTTGGCGTCGGCGTCGGACATGGTCTCGGTGCCGCGGTTCTGACGGATGTATTTCGAGTTGTGGCTGATCAAGCGGTGACGCTTGCCCGCAACCCCGGCCTTCACCTTGCCAGTGGCCGTGAATTTGAAGCGCTTCTTGGCGCCCGACTTCGTCTTCAGTTTCGGCATTTCAGTCTCCTTGTTGGAGGGGCGAC
>MGLN01000054.1:20550-20890 GCA_001796045.1 Caulobacterales bacterium RIFOXYB1_FULL_67_16
GGTGAGGTGTCTCTCCAGAGTTATGAACCGCCCAGGCATGCCTGTTCGCCCGGCGGTTCGGTACGCGAAGGCGCGGCTTCTACGCGAAGACCGAGGCCAGCGCAAGATGAGTCAGGCCGGGGCTTTCACGCCGTCATCGACCTTGCGAATGACCCGCCCCGCATTCAGCGCCATCACCGCCGCCGGAACTGTCAAGAGCGCGCCGATCAGGAAGGGCCAGTCATGCCCCAGGCCGGAGAACAGGCCCCCAGCGACCATGGGGCCGAAGATGCGCGCCACCGAGCTGGAGGCCATGTTGAGCCCCAGCATGGCCCCCTGCCGATCCGGCGGCGAGGCTCGG
>MGLN01000055.1:0-3100 GCA_001796045.1 Caulobacterales bacterium RIFOXYB1_FULL_67_16
CTTCTGGTCGCAGTTCCCCGGCGCCTTCGCCCGCCGCACCCGGCCCGCCGCCATCACCTCGCGCAATTTCGCGGCCTTGGCGCCGTTCCACGCCCATCCCGTCGGCAAGGCCCGGGGCAACCATTGGGGCGACGCCGTCGCGGTGCTGCGCACCACGGCCGGTTCACCCTTCTGGTTCAACTTCCATGTCGGCGATCTCGGGCACACCTTCATTTGCGGGCCGTCCGGGTCGGGCAAGACGGTGGTGCAGAACTTCATGCTGGCGCAGCTGGAGCGGTTCGACGCCCAGCAGTTGTTCATCGACAAGGACCGCGGTGCCGAGATCTTCGTCCGCGCCTGCGGCGGGACCTACCTCGCCCTGCGCAACGGCGAGCCCACGGGCTTCGCGCCCTTCAAGGCCCTCGAGCCGACCCCGGCCAACCGCGCCTTCCTTGTCCGCCTCGTCCTCGCCCTCGTCGATCGCCCCAATGAAACCCTGACCGTGCCCGAGGCGCGCGCCATCGACCACGGCGTCGCCGCCCTGGAGGCCTTGCCGCGCGAGCGTCGTTCCATCGCCGCCCTGCGCAGCCTGCTTGGCCAGGGCGACGCCGGCGGCGTCGGGGCCCGGCTGGAGCGTTGGCAGCGCGGCGGCCCCCTCGGCTGGGTGCTCGACAATGACGACGACGCCCTCAGCCTGGAGGCCCGCTTCGCCGGCTTCGATATCACCCAGGTGCTCGACCACGACGAGGTCCGCACCCCGGCCATGATGTATCTTTTCCACCGCATCGCCGAGCGGGTCGACGGCCGTCGGCTCGTCCTCGACATCGACGAGTTCTGGAAGGTGCTGGGCGACCCGGCCTTCACCGATCTCGCTCAGGACGGGCTCAAGACCTGGCGCAAGCAGAATGCCCTGATGGTGTTCGGCACCCAGTCGCCGGCCGACGCCCTGCGCTCCCCGATCGCCCACGCCATCCTCGAGCAGTGCGCAACCAAAATCTTCCTGCCCAACGCCCACGGCCAGGCGCGCGACTATGTCGACGGTTTCGGCCTCACCCACGAGGAGTTCCGCCTCGTACGCGAGGTGCTGACCCCGGAGTCGCATCGCTTCCTGGTGAAGCAGGGCCACGACAGCGTGGTGGTGGAATTGGATCTCGGCGGCATGGACGACGCCCTGTCGGTCTTGTCCGGCCGGTCCGAGACCACCGCCCTGCTCGACCGGCTGCGCGCCGAAATGGGCGACGACTACGCGCGCTGGCGCGACCCCTTCCATCACCAGAGGAGGTTCCTGTGAGAGCCCGCATTCCCTTCGCCGCGGCGGCCGCCGCCCTCGTCCTCGCCGCCGCCCCGACGGTCCAGGCGCAGCAGATCGTCCACGATCCCCGGGCCCTGGCCCAGATGATCGAGGAGGCGCGCACGACGCTGGACCAGCTGAGGGCGCTGCAGACCCAGGTCGAACAGGGCCGGCAGTTGTTCGACAGCCTGAACGACCTGTCCGGCGTCAACGCCCTGGCCGGCGAACTCGGCTTGCCGACGGTGCGCAATCCGCTGCCCGACATGCGCGCGCTTCGCGCCGCCGCCGACGGCGACCTGTCCGCGCTCGGCGACCTGGCCGACCGCGCCGACGCCATCCGCCGCGACACCCGGCTCTATACGCCGCCGGCGGGCGACCTCGATCCGGCGGAGGCCTACTACCGCGACAGCCTCGAACGCGCCGGCGCGCGCACCGCGCGCGATCTGGCCGTCGGCGAGGCGGTCGGCGGCGCCGCGGACCGGCGTCTACAGGGTCTGGAGACGCTCCGCTCCGCCCTCGACACAGCACCCAACGCCCGCGCCGTCCTCGACCTCGAGGCCCGCCTCGCGGCCGAGCAGGCGTTGATCGAGAATGAGCAGGTCCGGCTGCAGGGTCTCGCCCTGACCCAGGCGGCTGAGGCGCGCCTCGAGGAGCAGCGCGCCCGCGAACGGGCCGAAGCCGCCCGGACGGCGCGCATGGACGTCTATGAAAGGGCGTTCCGGTGAGACGCTCCGCCCTGATCGTCGCCCTCGGCCTGGTCGGCTGCGGGTCGCCCGAGCGGACCGCAGAAGACTTCGCCGCCGATCCCGACGCGGCCGAAGCGATCGTGGCGGCCTGCGACGCCGGTCGAGCCGAGCGCGAATGCGAAGCGGCGCGTCAGGGCCTGGCCGAAGCGCGTCGGCAGGCGCGGATGCGCGTCTATGAGCGGGCCTTCTGAGGATCCCGACGATGAGCTTTCGCGTCTTCGAGCCCAGCTATGACTTCATCGACGAACGGCTCAACGTCTTTCTGGGCGACCGCCTGTCGTCGGTGATCGCCGAAGTCGAGGGTCCGCTGCGCATCGCTCTGGTCCTCTATGTCGTGCTCTACGGCGTCGCCATCCTGAGGGGCGCGATCAGCGAACCGGTGATGGACTTCGCGGTCCGGTCGCTGAACCTGGCCTTCCTCTATCTGCTGGCGACCACGGCCGCCTATTCCACGTTCGTCACCGAGCCGCTGTTCACCGGCCTGCCCAACGCCCTGACCCGGGCGGTCAGCGGCGCGGACACCCCCAGCGTCGGCGCGGCCTTCGACCAGTTCTTCGCCTATGCGGCCTGGCTGGGCGAGGACATCTCGCGCGACGGCTCCGCCTTCAATCCGGGCCCCTGGGTGGTCTCGGCCGCCGTCTTCATCATCGGGGCCCTGGCCGCGGCCCTCGGCTTCGGCGTGGTGCTGGTGGCCAAGCTGGCTCTGGCCCTGCTCGTCACCTTAGGCCCGATCTTCATCGCCTGCGCCCTGTTCGACGCGACCCGCCGCTTCTTCTTCGGCTGGCTCAGCCAGGCGGTGAACTATCTCGTCCTGTTCGCCCTGATCATCGTCATTTTCCAGCTCGTCCTGTCGCTCGTGCGCGACCAGTGGGGCGCGATCCAGGGGGCCGACCCGATGATCGGCGGGCTGATCTTCATCGCCCTATGCCTGCTGGGAGCGATCTTCTTCCTGCAGACTCCGGCCATCGCCGCCGGCATCGCGGGCGGAGCCAGCGCTGGCCTCGCCGACTTCGCCAACGCCGCGGCCTTGGGCGGGAGCGGCTCAAGTCGCTCCCAGGGTCCGCAAGAAGCCAGCCGCCAACCG
>MGLN01000055.1:3117-14912 GCA_001796045.1 Caulobacterales bacterium RIFOXYB1_FULL_67_16
CCGGCCTGATGCTGTTGGGCGGCTGCGCCCACCAGAGCGATCCGGCCCTGCCGACCTGCGACGGCTCGGCCCGGCGACCGGCCAATCCCCACGGCTCGGTGCTCGCGCCCCAGGCCGGACCACGATCGGCCGAGGCCGCCGTCGATGCCGGCCCCGACGCCGGAACGGGAGGCTGCGCATGAGCGGCGTCCCCTCCTCCGAGCTGAAGCGCTACTTCACCGAAGCGCGGCGCTGGGACCAGGACCGCCTGGCCTCGGCGCTCCGGTCGCGCCGGCTCGCCTGGTCGATAGCGGCCACGGCCACGGGTCTGGCGGTGATCGCGACCGGCGCGGTGGCGATGCTGACGCCGCTGAAGTCCACCGAACCCTTCGTCATCCGGGTGGACCGGACGACTGGCGCGGTCGACGTCGTGCGTGGCCTCTCGGCCGAGGACGGGCCGGTCCGCTACGACGAGGCCGTCAGCAAATATTTCCTCGGCCAATATGTGCGCCAGCGCGAGGGCTACCTCGATCCGGCCGCCGAGGACGCGTTCCGTCTGGTCTCCATTCTGTCGGCGCCGGCCGAACAGCGGCGCTGGGCTGATCTGTTCCGCGGCTCCAATCCCGACAGCCCGCAGAACGTCTACGGCCGCGACGGCGAGGCCGTCATCTCGATCCGCGCCATCGGCTTCATTAACGACGGCGTCGCCAACGTCCGCTTCCACCGAACGGTCCGCCAGGCCCAGCAGACGGTGGAGAGCGACTGGATCGCCACCATCGCCTTCACCTACACCCGCGCGCCGATGTCGGAACCGGACCGGCTGAGGAATCCCCTCGGCTTCCAGGTGACCTCCTACCGCGCCGATCCGGAGGTCATCCGATGAAACGTCCCCTCGCCGTCCTTTGCCTGGCCGCCGGCCTCGCCCTCGCATGCCCGGTCGCGGCGCAGACGCCTCAGGACCCGCGCATCCGCGAGCTCGCCTATGATCCGGCCGCCGTCTACCGGATCGCCGGGGCCTTCCGCACGGCGACCCAGATCGTCTTCTCGCCCGAGGAGACGATCCGTCACGCCGCCATCGGCGACAGCGTCGCCTGGGAGGTCGCCGCCGAGGGGTCGGTGCTCTTCCTCAAGCCGCGCGAACGCCATCAGGCGACCAACCTCCTTGTCGTCACCGAGCGCGCCGGCGCGATCCGCCACTACGCCTTCGAGCTCGTCGCCCGCGAGCCCGGTGATCGGACCGCGATCACCTATCAGGTCCGGTTCCGCTACCCGGCCGACGACCAAGCCGAGGCGGCCCGGGCGCTGGCCGTCCAGGCCGAGGCGGTGGAGCAGCGCCTCATCGGGCTGGAGCTGGAGCGCGGCGTGGTTGAAGGGATCCGCAATCTCGCCTGGTCGGCCCAGGGCGACGCCGCTCTGCAGCCGAGCGAGGTCAGCGACAACGGCCGTTTCACCGTGCTGCGCTTCCCCGGCGTCCAACCCCTGCCGGCCGTGTTCGAGGTCGGCGACGACGGCTCGGAACGGCTTATCCCCTATGACGTCCGCGGCGAGTTCGTCGTCATACACGGCGTGACGCGCGGCCTGCGGCTGCGGCGGGGGCAGTCGGTCCTGTGCCTGTTCAACGACGCCTATGACGCGCGCGGCGTCGCGGTGGGTACGGGCACGGCCTCTCCGGCCGTTGACCGCGCCCCCCTCGGAGGCCGGTCATGACCGCGCCCGATCCCATGCCGCCCATTGAAGGGCCGCCGCCTCCGCCCGCCGCGCCCGGCGATCGCGGGATCTCGCCGATCGCCGGGCGGTTCGGCGGACGGCAGGGCAAGGTCATAACCCTGGCCGCTCTGGCCGTCGGCTGCGGCGTCTTCCTGATCGCCAGTTGGGATCGCGGCGACGCCGAGGGCAGCGAACCGTCGCGTCGCGACGAGCCCGCCCGGCAGACGACGCCGTTCGAGCCCGCCCGTCGCGAGCCGCCGCCCCTGCTCAGCGAGGCCGCCTTCGATCCGGATGCGCCGGTCTTGAGCGACGAAGATGCCATCCCGCCCCTGGAAGTCGCGCCCCGGGGTGAAGCACCGCCCCGTTCCGGCCCCGGTCCCGCGGAACAGCGGCGCGCCCTGGCCGAAAGCGCCCGGCGGGCGCCCGTGCTCGCCTATAGCCGGGCCGGCCGCCAGCCCGGCCCGCCGCCGATCCCGACGACCCCGACGACCCCGACGACCCCGACGCCTCTAGGCGAACCGCCGTCGCTCGACCAGCTCCGTCAACTCACGCCCGTGGGCCAGACCCGCGCTGGCCGCCTGCCCGACCGCAATCTGCTGGTCACCGCCGGAACCAGCGTGCCCTGTGTCCTGCAGACGGCCCTGGACAGCACCACGCCCGGCTATGTCACCTGCGTCCTGCCGCGCGACGTCTGGTCCGACAACGGCGCCGTGGTGTTGATGGAGCGCGGCACCCGGGTTCTGGGAGAATACCGCGGCGGTCTCCAACAGGGCCGCCGCCGGCTGTTTGTGCTCTGGACCCGGGCGGTGACGCCAACGGGGGTCGCCGTCGCCCTCGCCTCGCCCGCCGCCGACGCTCTCGGCCGGTCGGGGTTCGACGGCGTGGTCGACACCCATTTCTGGGACCGGTTCGGCGGGGCGCTGCTGCTCTCCATCGTCGACGACGGCGTTTACGCCGCCGCAGGCCAAGGCGAAGGCGCCTCCTCCCTGGCGCGCGTGCCGTCGGACGCCGCCAGCGTCGCCCTACAGGGCTCGGTCGAGATCCCGCCGACGCTGCGCAAGGGCCAGGGCGCGGAAGTGTCGATCTTCGTCGCGCAGGACCTGGATTTCGCCGGAGTCTATCGGCTGCGGTCCCGCTGATGGACGACACCTCGGTCCTGGATCATTACCTTGCGCCGCTGCGCCCCTTCCTCGAACCGGCCGCCGTGACCGAGGTCGTCATCAACCGACCGGGCGAGGTGGGGGTCGAGGCGGACGGGGCCTGGCAGTGGACCGAGGCGCCCGAACTGACCGAGGCCTGGCTGCGCACCCTGGCGGTGGCCGCCGCGGCCTACACCCGTCAGGACGTCGGCCCCGAGCAGCCGATCTGCTCGACCACCCTGCCCGGCGACGTGCGCTGCCAGATCGTCCTGCCGCCGGTGGCGGCGGACGGGGGCCTTTCCCTGACCCTGAGAAAGCCGTCGCGGCGGCGTCTGGGGCTGAAGGCGTTCGCGGACGCCGGCCTGTTCGATGCGGTCGCGGACGCTCAGACGGACGCCACGGACCACGTCGACGCCGAACTGATGCGTCTGCGCCGGGCCGGCGACTGGCCGGGCTTTCTGACCCTGGCGGTCACGGCCCGACGCAACATCCTCATCTCCGGCGCGACCGGGTCGGGCAAGACGACCTTGGCCAAAGGGCTGATCGAGCTCATCCCGGACCATGAGCGGCTGCTGACCATCGAGGACACCCGCGAGTTCGTCGTGCCGCACCGCAACGTCGTCCATCTGGTCTATTCCAAGGATGGACAGGGGCTGGCCCGGATCGGCCCGAAGCAGCTTCTGGAAAGCGCCCTGCGCATGCGGCCGGACCGCATCCTGCTGCAGGAGCTTCGCGACGGCACGGCCTTCTTCTACCTGCGCAACGTCAACTCGGGACACCCGGGCTCGATCACCACGGTGCACGCGGATTCCGCCGCCCTCGCCTTTGAGCAACTCACCCTGCTGGTGCGTGAATCCGAGGGCGGGCGCGACCTGCCCCGCGAGGACATCCGCGCCCTGCTGCATCTTCTCGTCGACGTCGTCATCCAGATGAAGAAGGTCGACGGGCGTTTCCGTGTGACGGAGGTCTGGCATGACCCGGTTCGCAAGCGCCAGCCCGGGAGCTAGGGCGGCGGCCTTCGCCGTCGGCGGTCTGGCCGCCGTGGTCTTGCTGGCCGTTCTCGCCGCCCTCATCGCTCTGATGGGCCTGGGCCAATTCTCCGGCGCCATCGATCCCGCCCGCGTGCCCGGATGGTTCTGGTACTATCGCCAGGATCCGGAGGTGCGGCGCTGGCTGACTGTCGGCATTTCGGTCTCGGCTCTGCTCGGCGGCGTCCTCGTCACGGCCGCGCTGCTCGCCCGGCGCCAGCCCCTGCACGGCGCCGCCCGCTGGGCCTCGGGATCCGAACAGCGACGCGCGGGTCTGCGGGCCGACCGCGGCGTCGTTCTCGGCCGGGCCGACGGCGGCTTCCTCATCGCCGATGGACCGGACCACGTCATGCTCTACGCCCCCACCCGCACCGGCAAGGGCGTCGGCGTGGTCATCCCCAACCTCCTGGCCTGGCCCGACTCCGTGGTGGTGCTGGACATCAAACGCGAGAACTTCCTCGCCACGGCCGGCTATCGCGCCGAGGCCGGCCAGACGGTCCATCTGTTCGATCCGCTGGCGCGGGACGGCCGCACGGCGCGGTTCAATCCGCTCGGTCATGTCGATCGCACGGACCCGATCGCGGTGCTGGACGAACTGCAGCGCATGGCGGCGATGCTGTTCCCGGTCCACGAGCGGGCCGATCCCTTCTGGGCGGAGGCTTCTCGAACCGGGTTCATCGGCGTCGGCGGCTATGTCGCGGCCACGCCCGACCGGCCCTTCACCTTGGGCGAGATCTTTCGCCAGCTGACCGCAGGGGACGCCCGCGCCCAATTGCCCCGGATCGTCGCGGCCCGGAACCGGGAGGGTCGCCCGCTGCCGGACCCGGTCGTGGCGGCGGTCACCGACTTCACCAGCTCCAGCGAGAACACCTTCGCTTCGGTGCGCCAGTCGATCACCACCCGGATGGGGCTATGGCTCAATCCCCGGGTCGACGCCGCCACCGCCGCCTCGGATTTCGACCTGCGCGACCTGCGCGGCGGCCGGCTCTCCCTCTATCTGGGCGCCACGCCGGATAACATGCTGAGGATCCAGCCGCTCTATGCGCTGCTCTTCCAGCAGTTGGTCGACCTGAACAGCCGCGCCCTGCCCGGCCCCGCCGACCGGCCCGCCCTGATCGTGCTCGACGAATTCGCCCGTCTTGGGCCCGCGCCGGTCCTGGCCCACGCCTTCGCCTGGGTCGCCGGCTACGGTCTGCGGCTGCTAGCCGTGCTTCAGAGCCCGTCCCAGCTGAGGGCCATCTACGGTCCGGACGTGGCCGAGGAGGTGATGACCAACTGCGGGGTGGAGATCGTCTTCGCGCCCAAGGAGCTCAAGATCGCCCAGGAGCTCAGTGATCGGCTGGGCGCCTATACGACGGACGGCCGCAGCCGCAGCCGGCCGACGGGACTGAGCCAGGGCCGCCGTAGCACAACGGTGTCGGACCAGCGCCGGGCGCTGATGCTGCCCCAGGAGCTGATGCAGCTCCCGCAGACGGCCCTGATCGTGCTGAAAGCCGGCCTGCCGCCGGTTCGGGGACGGAAGATCGCCTACTTCCGGGAACGCATTTTCCAACGCCGGCTGCGACCCGCCCCGGCCCTCGCTTCGGTCGCCACGCCCTCTTTGCCCCCCGTTCAGGACGAGGATCCGATGGATTTCGACGTCATCGCCCGGGCCTTCGCCGCCGAGGGCCTGCCGCCCCCTCCGCCTGGCGCGGATGAGAGCGCCGTCGGCGTCTGGCTGGATCGCGTCGTCGATACGGCCGGGCTGGAGCACGAGCCATGAAGACGCCCGACGCCGCCCCGTCCAACCGCCTCGGCCCCGCATCGGGCCCGACGGGGTCGCGGCGTTCGACCGCCAAGGGCGATGTGCCCGAGGCGGTGCTCGACCGCTATCTGGTCGAGCGCGACCTGCGCGGTCGGCCGGAGCGCTTCTTCCGCGATCATCGCGCGGCCGAACCGATGTTCCGCGACCGCGGCGGCTCGCTCGTCTCCAGCCAAGCCTATCCGGACGCTGTCGTCGACATGCTCAAGATCGCGCGCCACCGCGGCTGGGACCGGGTTCGAGTTTCCGGCGATCCGGCCTTTCGGCGCGAGGTCTGGATCCAGGCCCAGGCTTTGGGGATGGAGGTGCAAGGCCATCGACCGCGAGAGCGGGATCGTCAGGCCGCCGGCCTCGACCGTCCGTCGCCCCGGCGAGACGCCGAAGCCTCCAGGGGCCACGACGCGCTCGGCGAGCGTTTGGCGAAGGCGGCCATCGTGGTGGCGCGCCTGATTCCTGACGCCGCGATCCAGACGCGCCTGCTCGAGGCCGCCTGGGCGCGCGCGGGCCGCTCCCGCCCGACGGAACGGGAACCGGCGCGCGGACGCGACCGGCAGCGTTAGAGGCGCCCTGTCTAGAACTGGTTCTTCAAGTAGGGCGAGACCGTGAAGGCGGGAAACGCCAGGCCGCCGCGCTTCAGGTTCATCAGGTCCCAGTACATGCCGAGCGCCAGGGGGTCGCGGATCTCCGCCGGAACGTCAAAGCTGTAGTCGCCGTCGAACCGATCGCCGCGCCGCCACGCCCGGGCGTATTCCGGCGAGAGATAGTCGAACAGGGCCCGCCGGATCTGGTCCAGGAACTCCGCGATGGTGCTGGCGTGATAGGAGAAGACGTCCCTGTAGAACCAGTGCTGGAAGTCCGGAAGGGTGCGATAAACCGTGCCCTCATCGACATCATGGCCGTGCCGGGCGAGCATTTTGCGGATCTGTTTCACCCGCGCGCCCAGCCGTGAAAAGTTGTGCTTGTTGGCGTCCCCGACCACCTTGAGCAGCCAGATCCGTGAGACACGCAGGTCCAGGGACAGATCCAGTTCGGAAAGCCAGACGGCCGGACAGTAGCATTCGGCGTTCAGCCAGTCGGCGAAGGCCGAGGCCGCCGCCGCCAGCCCCGAGGCGTCGGGACCGAGTTGCGGCTGGCGGCCGATGGCCTCGAGATAGAAGAGATAGGTCCGGTCGGTTTCGCGCGGAGCTTGGCCCGACGGCGCGAAGGCGAATGGCAGGGCCGAGGGTTTCGGCTGGGCCAGAAAGTCCGCCAGAAGGATCGCGAAGACCCGTTTGTGCGAGCCGGACTCGAACACCAGATTGGTCGGCCGGGACGTCACCGGATACTGGAAGATCTCGAAATTGACCATGTCATCGATCATGTCCCAGACGGCCTTGAGCAGGATCGCCTCCTGCTCGATGGCGGCGTAGGTCATCGTCACGCCGCCGCGGCGTTGGCGCGCCGGGCGAGATCCGCACAGGTCTCCATCAAGGCCTCGAACGGTTCGGCGTCCGCCTCCAGCAGACCATCCTCGACCATCCGGCGATAGTCCTCGCCCAAGGCCTCCAGGGACGCGCCTTCCGGCTTCAACTGAAGACCGCCGGCGACAGCCCGACCGTAGTCGATCTCCGCGCCGTCGGCGGTCTCGCGGAAGAACATCGCCTTGTGCCGCGCGACCGCCTCGGCGACCGCGCGATCGGTGATCGCCGTCCCCGCGAAACCGGCGGCGTCCAGACGGGCCAGATCGTGCCAGTGACGCGAGAAGCGATCCCCGCGCAGACGGCCCTGGACGCAATAGACATGGGCCGCCGTGGCCTTCTCCCAGAAGGTTCGTTCGGCGGCCATCACCCGCGGCGTGGCGGTCGGGAACGCCACCCCCGGCAGATGAGCGGCCGCATCGCAGACCACCGGACGGGGCGCGCTCGGTTCACCGGTCGCGCGGGCCCCGAACTCGAGCATCACGCTGGGAGAAACATAGCCCGTCCCGGTGCTGGTCGGGGCGTAGTCCACGAAGGCCTTAGCCCCCTCGATCCGCACCTCGGCGGCGACGCCGTCGGCGGCCAGCCGCGCCTCGAGCATCGGCCGAACCTCGCCCTCGACCCAGAGCGGCAACAGCCGCTGAACGTCGCGCGACCAACGCCGCTCCTCGGCGCGGGTCGCCGGCACGGGGTCTTCGGGCGCGTCGGCCAGGTCCGGAAGGAGGCGACGGATGTCATAGGTCAGGTCGATGTCTTCGGAGAAGCGCTGGATGACGTCATAGGCCTTGGACAGGGACGTGCCGCCCTTGAACACCAGCGCCTCGCCCAGGGGCGCCTCGAACAGGGCCCGAAGCGCCCACACCACCCAGACGTCCTTCTCCAGCAGATGCGCAGGACGGCCGGACTCGGCCGCCGCGGTCGCGAGCGCCTCGATCCGCTCCTCGGCGGACAGCTGCAGGAAGACGTCAGACATGCGCCGCCTGGCTCACCGACCGCGCCAGCCAGGTCGGCAGACGCGGCCCGACGGACACCAACTCCCCGAACGCCGAAGGCCCAAGCTTGCGCTTCAGGGTTTCGAGCGCCTTTCCGGCCTTCTCCGGCCCCAGCCACGCCAGGGCGCGAACCGCCTCGCCGGCGGGACGATCGGCCAGCAGCAGCTGCCATGCGGGCGCGTGCTGGAACTCCACCGTCTGCTTGCCGACGCTGAAGGTGCGGCTCTTCCCGTTGGTCAGATAGACCATGCGGATCGGCACCTGGGTGGTCAGGCCCAGGGCGTTGGCCGCCGCCGCGCCATTGGAGGCGACGACCTCGCCGCGCTGTTCGCTCACGGCGCGCACAACCTTTTCGATCGAGGGCGTGCGGGCGCCGAACCGGCTTTCGAGCGGACGCATGTACACGCCGCGCCCGGCGCGCAAAAGTCGCCCCCGACGAACCAGCCGAGACAAAGCCTGGTCCACCGCCGCGCGGCTGCCCAGATGCAGCAATGCCTTGGCGGCGATCGGCGCGCCTTCCGGCAGCATCGAAGCCCGCTCCATGATCTGATCGGCGAGAACTTGCATGATGACCTCAGTGTCAGAAATATAGGATAACTTCTGACACTTCGCAAACGCGACCAACGGGGCGTCAAGGCCGGCGCCTATCGTTCACGAGTTCGGCCGGGATCGCGTTGCGCCTCGCCTCTCTTCCGTAGCGCCTGATCGCGCGTCATCGGCGCTGGCCGGTCCCGAACGAACCGCTCCACCAGAGCGGCGAGAGCGCGATCCTCTGCCCGCTCCGATCGCGACAGACGCATCGCCTCAGCCACCAAGACTCGCCGGATGGCCCACTCACGCGTCCGGATAGCGTCCAGCCAGGGCGCTTCGCCGCCGCCCGCCGTGAGTGCGGCCCGATAGGCGGCGGCGAGCACTTCGGGCAGCGGCCCCTGCCCCGCCACGAACCGCTCGCGCATCTTGCGCACCGAGATGCGCTCGGCCTTGCGGGTCACGCCGCGCGTCCGGCGCGGCGTGGCCTCGGCCTCGATCGACCGGTCGCGAAGGGCGCGCGCGAAGTCTTCCCGCCAAACCTGCAGGTCCGCCTTGCGGGGATTCAACCGCTC
Organism: Caulobacterales bacterium RIFOXYB1_FULL_67_16; assembly: GCA_001796045.1. GTDB lineage: Bacteria > Pseudomonadota > Alphaproteobacteria > Caulobacterales > Caulobacteraceae > Brevundimonas. The sequence continues at coordinate 12,324 of MGLN01000055.1, forward strand.
GCCGTCCCGCCCCAATCTTCGCACCGCCAGATGGACGTGCGGATGGCGGCCTTCATCATGCAAGGTGAAGACATAGGGAAAGCGCTCGCCGAACGTCCCGGCTGCAAAGGCCCTCGCCGCGTCCTCCAGGCGGACGGCGTCAGTCCCGGCCGGCATGCTCAGCACGATCGAGAGGGTGATCGAGGCGTCACGCCTGCGCCCCGGCTCAAGCGCGAACTCCTCGGCCCAGTCGCGCGCCAGCTCCCGCACTTGCCCACGGCCGTCCAGCCGCTCTCCATCGGGCCCCTCCAGCGCGAGGGCGCCGTTGCGGCTGATGTAGTCCAGGTGCGCCTTCAGATGAGCGCCGTCCCGGGTCCGTCCGGTGATCTTCACCATCACCTCGGGTACGCGGCGCGCCACCCGCGCGAATCGGACGGACGGATCGCCGCCGTCCCCGCGAGACGGACGCAGCACGGCGGTCGTGATCCGGGCGCGCCGGATTTCGACGGGCGGACGCAGCACCTCCTCGAATCCGCGCGATGACCGGAAATCGGTCACGACGCCGGCGCCCAGTAGGCGAGATTGCCTTCGAAGGCCTCGCCGAGCGCCTCGACCCAGGCCGAGATTTCGGCCTGAAAGGCGCCGAGTTGAGCCAGTTCCAGATCCAGCACCGCACCGTCCATCACGGCGGTGTTCAGCGCACGGGCGATCTGGTTGATGTTCACGCCGATCCGCCTGAGCTCGCGGCGCACCTCGATCAGGGCCAGAGCCTCGGGCCGGCTGAACTGCGGCCGATCATGCAAGCGGCGACGGATGAGCGCCACGCTCCACTGGGTTCGCGACAGGCCCCTCGCCGCCGCCTCTAGCTCCAGGAGACGCAGGTCCGCTTCGCCCAGACGCAGGGTCAGCTTGCCCGACCCCGCCGTCGGCGGCGCGTCCTCCGGCGCTGGCAGGGCCGCCTGAGCGACGCCGTCCATGAGCCTCCGGAGAAGCCGCGAGCGTCCGCCTTGATCGGCCGCGGCGGCGTCGAACCGGCGGATCAGATCGGGCGAAACGCGGAGGGTGAGGCGGTCCATGGGAGAGCGGGTCTGTCAGACATTGCCGGCGCAAAGCCTATCCTGCCCTAGACCGTCACCCACCTCGCCCCGTAGGCCTGCGGTGCTGCCCGCCCTCCCCTCGGCGACCGAAGCCGGCCGCTCGCCCGCCGCCCTGAAGGGCGCCCCCAGCCTAGGCGTTCTGGCTTGGTTTGCAGCCCATGGCGCGGCATAGAGTCCGCATGCCTCAAGCGACCACACAGATCACCGCCAAGCGTCTATCGCCGGTCAAAGACACACTGCGCGAACTGTTCCTCAAGTCGGGAAATCTATGCGCCTTCCCAGGGTGCTCGAAGCTCATGATGGACGTTGACGGGCGCTTCATCGGCCAAATCTGCCACATCGAAGCCGCGGCTTCAGGCGGCGAAAGGTTCAATCCGGCGATGAGCGACGAGGAGCGACGCGCCTTCCCCAATCTCATGCTGCTCTGTTACCCGCATCACATCGAAACGGACGATGTTGCCGCATTCCCCGTCGCGAAACTTAAAAACATAAAAGCAGATCACGAACGCAGGTTTTCTGATCCTGCTAGGGCGATGCTGGCTGAGATGAAGGATTGGACTGAAGTCGATGAACCGACTTTCGTGACCGATCTGGAACGGCTGAACGCAGCGCTGGGTTGGAATCTTAACACGACCGAACTGCAAGAGCCCGTCGCCGAGCTTAATGCCTACATCCATAAATACCGCAATGCACCGCTCGAAATCCGGCGCTTCATCGGCGAGGTCGTAAAGCGAGCGCACAAAATGAAGGGGCATAGCGCCGCCAAAGTTCGAGACGGCCACGTCCGCTTGGCGGTGTCGGATGCGTTGGCTGCCCTCCGACTTGATGAGGCGTTGCTGCGAGGGCTTATCCAATCCCTCGATAATTATGGCCTCGGTTGGCTCGATGAAATCGACACCAACGACTTTGGACCACAGCATGCCATTCGCGTTCACGCGATAGGTGAAGGGTGGGGTTGGGATGATATCTTAGGGGCTTGCGAGGTTGAGCACATCGACCTGGCTGTAGTTGCGGAAGAGCTGAAGTTCGCACGCCTCGACAGATAGTTGCCGCAGGCGTGAGGCCGTTCAAAAGCTCAGCGGCGGCGCTGAAGCAGCGCCGCCGCGGCTCGGTTAGCGGGACCAGATCAGGCTGTGTCCGCCCTCAACCTCGACCAGCGAGGCGTAGATCGGCGCCGGGAAGCTGGGATCGTCGAGCTTGACCGACAGGTACTCGCGGTTCTGCTGGCTCGTCTTCTTCCAGGCCGCGCCGAACTCGGTCTGGCCGGAGAAGATGCGGAAGTCGGGGGCCTTGTCGTCGGTCTTCTCGTTGGCTCGCAGTTGGGCCGTCTTGACGTTGAGGGTCAGGGTCTTGATCGAACCGCTGTAGCTGCCGTCCGCTTGCTGGGTGAAGGTGCCGATGGTGGCCATGGAAGTCTCTCCTTGTTGATGTCGGGCCACGCCTGCCGCGGCCTCGATGGCGATCGGCGGACCGGAGGCCGGACGGCCCGCAGGACGAGCACAGCGAGACCCCG
>MGLN01000056.1:0-484 GCA_001796045.1 Caulobacterales bacterium RIFOXYB1_FULL_67_16
GGACGGATCGCCGACGGCGGTCGGCGACAACACCCTGCCGCTGTCGGTCTATCCGACGGTGGCGCGCAACGTGCTGACCTCTATGCTGACGCCGTTGGGCGCCGGCGCCTACGCTGCTCCGATCACCGCCAACCTCGACTCGAACCATATCGAGACCTCGACCAACAGCTCGGAACTGACGTCCTATGACGTCTTCGCCGACGCCACCTACGCCTTCACCGACAAGTTCGAAATGTCGGCTGGCGTCCGCTACACCCGCGACGACAAGACCACCGGCTATGCCAGCTCGGTCGATAGCCGGTCGGCCCTCGGCGCCCTGCTGGCGATCCAGGCCGGCGCGATCCCGGCGGCCCAGGTGCCGGCCTTCCTGGCCGCCATGGCCAATCCGGCCTTCGCCAACCTGCCCGCCAGCGTCTTCCCGCTGTTCGGCCTGACATCGCAGCCGACGGCCAACAACGGCGATTTCTCCTACTATGACTCGGAA
>MGLN01000056.1:536-11801 GCA_001796045.1 Caulobacterales bacterium RIFOXYB1_FULL_67_16
CGAATGTCTACGCCAACTACGCGCGCGGCCGTCGTCCGGAGGTGATCAGCGCCTCGGGTCCGTCGGCCCCCGGCGGCGCGCCGAGCTTCAGCCCGGTCGACGCCGAAACCGTCGACAGCTACGAAGTCGGCGCCAAGTCGGCCCTGCTGGACGGCCGCCTGCGCGTCGACGGCGCGGTCTTCCTTTACAACTACGAAAACTTCCAGACGACGATTCAGGACGGCACGCAGTTCCTGACGACCAACGCCGGCGAGGCCAAGTCCTACGGCTTCGAGGGTCAGGCTGACTTCGCCGTGGCCTCGATGCTCGACCTGTTCGCAACCTACGCCTACAACCACTCGCGCTTCGAGAACGGCATCTACGACGGCAACCAGTTCCGCCTGTCGCCGGACCACGCCGCCTCGATCGGCGCGACCTGGCGCCTGCCCGTCGCCGGCGGCGAGATCGAGGTTCAGCCGACCTATACCTGGCAGTCCAAGGTCTTCTTCGACGACGACAACGACATCCCGGCCCTGCAGACCAGCAACATCGTCGCCGACCTGGTCCAGGACGAATACCAGGACGCCTACGGCCTGCTGAACCTGCGGGTTCGCTATACGCCGGAAGGCGGGAACTGGGGCGTCGAAGCCTTCGGCGAGAACGTCCTGGACGAGGAATATATCAAGGACGCCGGCAACACCGGCGATGGCCTGGGCATGCCGACCTTCATCGCCGGTCGCCCGGCGGCGTATGGTCTGGTGTTCAAGCTGAAGCTGTAAGGATCGAACGATGAAACTGGATCGTCGCAGCCTTCTCGGACTGCTCGGGGCGGGGGCGGCGACGCCCGCCGTCGCCCAAACCGCCCATGCCGGTCAGGTCGCCTTCCTGCACGGGGTGGCCAGCGGCGATCCGGATCATCACTCGGCCGTCTTCTGGACCCGCGTGACCCCGGCCGATCCGTCGTCCGGGGATGTCGCCGTGACCCTGGAGGTGGCGAATGACGCCGCCTTCCGCGACGTGGTTCGGCGCTCTTCCGGCCTGCGCGCCAAGGCAGAGCGCGACTTCACCGTCAAACATGACCTGGACGGCCAGGGCCTGGAGCCCGGCCGCGAGTATTTCTATCGCTTCATCGCCAATGGGGTGACCTCGCCGGTCGGCCGGGTGCGCACCCTGGCCCGCGGCGCGACGCCCCAGGTGAACCTGGCCGTGGTGTCCTGCCAACTTTATCCCGGCGGCCTGTTCAACGCCTATGAGGCCATCTCCAAGCTGGAGCGGCTGGACGCGGTGGTTCACCTGGGCGACTACATCTACGAGTACGGCGCGGCGGCCGACGACTACGGCATGACGACCGGCGCCGCCCTGAACCGGATTCCTCAGCCGCCGCACGAGATCGTCAGCCTGGCCGACTATCGGACGCGCCACGCCCAGTACAAGAGCGATCCCGACCTGCAGGCCGCCCACGCGCGCGCCGCCTTTATCTGCGTCTGGGACGACCACGAGGTGGCCAACGACACCTGGATGCTGGGCGCCGAGAACCATCAGCCCGCGACGGAAGGCGACTTCGCCGCGCGCAAGGCGGCGGCCCTGCGCGCTTATTACGAATGGATGCCGATTCGCGAGGCCAAGGCCGGGGCGATGAAGGAGGCGATCAACCGCAGCTTCCACTTCGGCGACCTGGCCAGCCTGCACATGGTCGAGACCCGGCTGCTGGCCCGCAACGAGCAGATGGATTTCGCCGGCATCCCCAAGACGGCCGACGGTCGCCCGGACATCGCCGCCTTCGAGGCCCAGCGGCAGGCTCCGTCGCGTGATCTGCTGGGCGAGGATCAGCGCCGCTGGCTGGGCCAGGCCATGAGCCAGTCCAAGGCCGCCGGTCGCCCCTGGCAGATCCTGGGCAACCAGGTCGTCATGGCCCGCGTCAAGGGACCGAACATCGAGGAGATGCTGCCCCCCGCCCAGGTGGCCCAGATGGTGGCGGGCCTTCCCGACGACGTCCGCCCCCAGGTCGAGGCCGCGATCCAGCTGTTCAAACTGGGCCTGCCGTTCAATCTGGACAGCTGGGACGGCTATCCGGCCGGGCGCGAGCGCCTGTACGAGACGATGAAACAGGCCGGGGTCGAGCCCATCGTCCTGGCCGGCGACAGCCACGCCTTCTGGGTCAACGAACTGTCCGACAAGGACGGCGAACGCCGGGCGGTGGAGTTCGGCACCTCGTCCATCTCCAGCCCCTCGCCGGGCGACCATGTCGGCGGCCTGCCCCTGGGTCTGGCGCTGCAGGCCGCCAATCCGGAGGTCAAGTTCTGTGACCAGGCGGCCAAGGGCTATGTGCTGCTGACCCTGGAGCGGGATCAGGCGGTGGGCGAACTGCGGACCGTCTCGACCATTCTGGCCAAGCCGTACGAGACCAAGACGCTGAAACGCTATCGGCTGGCGCGGACCGAGACCGGCCTGGGTCCGCTGGAAGACGTCACCGCACCCGCCTGATCGAGGCCACCGCCAGGGTCGCCCCGCCGAAACAGGCGGCGGCGGCCAGGAACAGGCTGCGGAAATCCAGTCCCAGCCGTTCCAGCAGGACCAGGGCGATCAGGGGCGCGATCGCCTGGGGCAGGGTGACGGCGAGGTTGATCAGGCCCAGATCCTTGCCGCGGTCTTCCGCCGACGGCAGGACGTCGGCCATCAGGGCGATGTCGACGGCGCCGTAACAGCCCTGGCCCAGGCCGTACAAGGCGAAGGCGGCGATCACCAGGTTCCAATCCTGGGTGGCGGCCATCACTGCGGCGGCGACCGTCAGCAGAGCCGCGCCCGTGACGCCCAGGGGCTTCCGCCGTGTGATCCGCGACCCATTCAGGGCGACGACGACGCTGACGGCGACGACCCCGACCACGGCGATGGCGGTCAGGAGAGAGTGGCCCGCCTCGGCCGTGCGTCCAGGGAAAAGGCGGGTGAAGCCGATGGCGTCGGCGATGTAGAAAAGCAGATAGAAGGCCACCAGCGAAAAACCGGTCACCACCAGAAACCGATAGGACCAGGCCAGGGCGAAGTCGCGGGTCGCGAAGGGCCGCAGCAGGCTGACCAGGGACACGTCCGCAAGCAAAGGCCGCATCTGGTCGGGGGGCGGCGGGTCCTCTCGTGAGAGAAGGGCGAAGGGCAAGGTGGCGGTCAGGACTACGGCGGAAAGCACCGCAAGCCGCCCGACCTCGTCCTGCGGGCCCCAGGCCATCACGACCGAGCCCACCATGGCGGCCAGGGGATAGCCCATGCCCATGACCGCAGACATCACGCTGCGGCGGTTCTCGGGCACCCGGTCCGCGAACAGGGCCAGAAGGGGCGCCAGCAGGATGTTGAAGGCCAGCTGGAAACCCACCAGGGCCAGGATGAAGCCCAGGCGGCTGGAGGACTGATGAAGAAGGGCGTAGCTGCCGACCGTCAGGATCGCGCCGACCAGGATCCAGGGCCGGCGACGGCCGTGCCGCGAGCGGGTGCGGTCGCTGAGGGCGCCCCCGAGAATATTGCCCGCCCCGGCCGCCATACAGCCCCAGAACAGGGCCTGGCTGAGCAGGGGGCCCTTGGCCTGACCGTCGATCAGGGCGGCGTGAAGCGGGGCCAGCACCTGAAGCAGGGGCGCCACCCCGATGAAGCCGCCGATATAGGCGACGGCGTATCCGGCCAGGAAGGCCGACCCGACCGGCCGGGATGAGGCGCCGGCGGTCATGCTGAAGGTCTCAGGCCCTGGCGGCCCGCGCCGTCTCGACGCCCAGGGCCCGTAAGGCGACGGCGGCGATATGGTCGGCGTTCAGCCCGGCCTGGGCGTACATGGCTGCGGGCGTGTCCTGGTCCTGGAAGACGTCGGGCAGGTTCAGGGTGCGGACCTTCAGGCCGCGATCCAGCGCGCCCTTTTCCGCCAGCAGTTGCAAGACGAAGGCGCCGAAGCCGCCCATGGCCCCCTCCTCCACCGTGATCAGGGCCTCGTGCTCACGCGCCAGGCGCAGGATCAGGTCGGCGTCCAGGGGCTTGGCGAAGCGGGCGTCGGCGACGGTGGCCGACACGCCGCGCGCCGCCAGCAAATCAGCGGCCTTCAGCGATTCCTGGAGGCGGGTGCCCAGGGACAGGATGGCGACGGACGTCCCTTCGCGCACGATCCGGCCGCGACCGATCTCGAACGGAGCGGCCAGTTCCGGGATCTCGACGCCCACGCCGTCGCCGCGCGGATAGCGGAAGGCGCTGGGGCGGTCGTCGATGGCCAGGCTGGTCGAGATCATGCCCGCCAGCTCCGCCTCGTCGGCGGCGGCCATCAGCACCATGCCGGGCAAGGCGCCCATGAAGCCGATGTCGAACGACCCGGCATGGGTCGCGCCGTCGGCGCCGACCAGACCCGCTCGGTCCATGGCGAACCGCACCGGTAGCGACTGGATCGCCACGTCATGGACCACCTGGTCGTAGCCGCGCTGGAGGAAGGTGGAATAGATGGCGCAGACCGGCTTCATCCCGTCGGCGGCCAGACCGGCGGCGAAGGTGACGGCGTGCTGTTCGGCGATGCCGACGTCATAGGTCCGCTCGGGGAAGGCTTGGCCGAACAGGTCCAGACCCGTGCCCGACGGCATGGCGGCGGTGATGGCCACGATCGAGGGATCGACCTGGGCGTGCTTGATGAGCTCGGTTCCGAACACCTTGGTGTAGCTGGGGGCGTTGGAAACGGCCTTGGCCTGTTTGCCCGAGACCACGTCGAACTTGACGACCGCGTGCAGCTTGTCGGCGCTGCTTTCGGCCGGGGCGTAGCCCTTGCCCTTCTGCGTCACGACATGGACCAGGACGGGCCGATCCTCGATGGCCGCCGCCTTCTTCAGGATCGGGACCAGGTTCTCCATGTCATGGCCGTCGATGGGGCCGACATAGTAGAAGCCCAGCTCCTCGAAGAAGGTGCCGCCGGTGACCATGCCGCGGGCGTATTCCTCGGCCTTCTTGGCGGCCTTGCGGAAGGGACGCGGCAGGTGCTGGGCGACCGAACGGCCCAGGCGGCGAACGTTCTGATAGGCGCCGCCGGACACCAGGCCGGCCAGATAGGCGCTCATCCCCCCGACCGGCGGGGCGATGGACATGTCGTTGTCGTTCAGGATGACCATCAGCTGGCCGCTGGTGGCCTCGGCCGCATTGTTCATCGCCTCATAGGCCATGCCCGCCGACATGGAGCCGTCGCCGATGACGGCCACGACCTTGTTCTTCTCGCCCTTCTGGTCGCGCGCGGCGGCGAAGCCCAGGGCGGCGCTGATCGAGGTCGAGGCGTGGGCGGCGCCGAAGGGATCGTATTCGCTCTCGCTGCGCTTGGTGAAGCCGGACAGGCCGCCGCCCTGGCGCAGGGTGCGGATGCGGTCGCGACGCCCGGTCAGGATCTTGTGCGGATAGCACTGGTGACCGACGTCCCAGATCAGGATGTCCTTCGGCGTCTCGAACACATGGTGAAGCGCCGTGGTCAGCTCGACCACGCCCAGACCGGCGCCCAGGTGGCCGCCCGTGACCGAAACCGCGTCGATGGTTTCCGCCCGCACTTCTTCCGCCAGCTGCTTGAGCTGGGCGATGTCAAAGTTCCGCATGTCGGCAGGAAACTTGACGGTGTCGAGAAGCGGGGTGTCGGGCATCAGCCGGGAAAACCTTAGAAGTCTGATCGATCAACCCCTGAGGGAGATCGATGTTTCGTATCAGGACCGGCGCTTTAGCACAAAGTCCACGCTCGCCTTGAGGATTTCCGCCTCGAGGCCGAACGGTTCGAGATGGGCGCGGGCCTGATCGGACAGATGGGCGACGCGCTGGCGCGCCTCGTCCAGCCCCAGCAGGGTGACGAAATTGGTCTTGCCCAGGGCCGCGTCCTTGCCGCCGGCGGCCTTGCCCATTTCTTCGGCCGAACCCTCGGCGTCCAGGATGTCGTCGACGATCTGATAGGCCAGGCCGACATCGTGGGCAAAGCTGATCAGGGCGTGCTGATGCTGGGCCGAGGCCTCGGCGATGATAAGCGGAATTTCGAAGGCGTAGGCGAACAGGGCGCCCGTCTTGAGCCGTTGCATCCGGGCGACCCCGCCCAGGTCGTCGCGAACCCCCAAGAGGTCAATCATCTGACCGCCGGCCATGCCCCGTGCGCCCGAGGCCAGCGACAGCCGGGCCGCCAGCTGGCAGCGGACGGCGGGATCGTCGTGGGTGTCCTCGTGCAGGATGATGTCGAAGGCCGCCGTCTGAAGCGCGTCGCCGGCCAGGACCGCCGTGGCCTCGTCATAGGCGCGGTGGACAGTCGGGCGGCCGCGCCGCATGTCGTCGTCGTCCATGCACGGCAGATCGTCGTGGACCAGGCTGTAGGCATGGACGCATTCCAGGGCGCAGGCGGCGCGCAGCACCGACCGCTCGTCGATGTCGAACAGCCGCGCCGCCTCGAGGGCGAAGAAGGGCCGCAGCCGCTTGCCCGGACCCAGCGCCGCATAACGCATGGCCTCGGTCAGGCGCGATTCCGGACCTTCGGCGCGTGGCAGCAGTTCGTCCAGGGCGACGGTGACCAGGTCGGCGACCTCGGCGACCCGGTCGATCACGGCCTGCTCGGGCGAGTTTGCGGCGAGGATATGGGTCAAAACAGCCGCCCGCCCAGCGGTAGGTCGCGGTCGACGCCGACCAGCACTACCTCGCCGTCCGCGTCGGGGAAGCCCAGGGTCAGGACCTCGGACATCACCGGGCCGATCTGGCGCGGCGGGAAGTTGACTACGGCCGCGACCTTGCGACCCTCCAGTTCTTCCAGCGTGTAGTGGCGGGTGATCTGGGCCGAGGACTTCTTGAGCCCGATCTCGGGGCCGAAATCGATCTGCAACTTGAAGGCCGGTTTGCGCGCCTCGGGGAAGGCTTCCGCCTTGACGATCCGGCCGACGCGGATGTCGACCTTCATGAAGTCGTCGAAGGTGATCGCCTGCGTCATTCGAACGACGCCGCCTCGACGCCCCTGGCCTGGCCATCGGGGCCAACCACGATTTTTTCGACGCGCAGCTGGGCCGCCTTCAGCCGGGCCTCGCAATGGGCCTTCAGCTTCGCGCCTTCTTCGTACAGGGCGATGGATTCCTCCAGCGGCGCCTGTCCCGATTCCAGGCGCGAGACGATGGTCTCCAGACGCTGCAGCGCGTCTTCGAAGCTGAGGTCGGCGGGGATGGCGGCGGCGGTGTCAGTCATGGGCGGACCCTAGAGGGGGGCGAAGCCTGCATCAACGGTGGATGCGCTATCGCTTCTCGTAGCGACGCTGGGACCAGTATTTGAAGCCCTGGTTATGCACCAGTTTCCAGCCGTCGGCCTTCAGCCGGGCGCCGACCATGTGGTTGAAATAGCCGTGGGCGAAGACCAGGACGTCCTGGCCGTTCTCGGCGCGGGCGATCAGCTTGCGGGCCGCCTGTTCGGCGCGAATCTCCGCCTCGGCCCGGGTCTCCTGGCCGCCGTGATGATCGAAGGCGTGCCACCAGAAGCGGGACACCACGCCCCACCATTTCGGCGACAGCTTGATCCAGTCGGGAATGGGCGGCGGCGGCAGGGGCGCCTCGATGAACAGGACGTCCGACACCACTTCGCGTCCGGCGGCGACGGCGGCAGCGGTTTCCTGGGCCCTTTGACGTGTGGAGGCGTAGATGGCGCCGGCGCCCTGGGCGGCGGCGACCAATTCAGGCGGAGGGGTCTGACCCGCCAGAAGACCGCCGACCTCATACTTCGCCCACCAGTCGCCGTACTGACGCGCGGTGATCATGCACTTGCGCGACAGGGCCGGCTCGCCGTGGCGCGTCAGGATGATCGCGCCGGGCCGCACGCCCTTCGCAGCAGGCGCGCGAACAGAGCCGGCCGCCTGAACGGGGGTCTCTTCAGTCGAATCGAGGGACAGGGCGGGGGCTGACATGGCGATGGGACGAAGCTTAAGGTTTCAAGGCCTTGTACGTCCTAATCCTCCCCGAGCGCGGCGACGTGTGCGACCGCAGAGCGGCCTAGTCCTTCAAGGTCGTAACCGCCCTCGAGCGCGGACACAACCTTGCCTGCGCAGGTCCGGCGCGCGACCTCCAGAACCGCGCGGGTCGCCCAGGCGAAATCCTCGGCTTCCAGCGACTGATGCGCCAGCGGATCGCGCCGGTGGGCGTCGAAGCCCGCCGAAATCAGAATCAGATCGGGTCGGAAGGCCTCCAGCGCCGGCATCAGCCCGCCGGCGAAGGTCGCGCGCCAGGCCTCGCGCGCCGCATGGGGGGCGACCGGCGCATTGACGATATTGCCGAGGCCGACCTCGTCCGCCGCGCCCGTGCCGGGATAGAGGGGCATCTGATGGATGGAGGCCAGGAACAGGCTGTCGTCCCGCTCGAACGCCGCCTGGGTGCCGTTGCCGTGGTGGACGTCGAAGTCGACCACCGCCACCCGCGCCATGCCCTCTGCCTGGGCCACGCGGGCGGCGACGGCGACGGAGGAGAAGAGGCAGAAGCCCATGGCTCGATCCGGTTCGGCATGGTGGCCGGGCGGACGGACAGCGGCGAAGGCGCGGTTCATCTCGCCCCGCGCCACGGCCCGGACGGCGTCGATGGCCGCCCCCGCCGCCAGCTGCGCCGCCGGCACGCTGCCGGGCGACAGCACGGTGTCGGCGTCGAGCGCGTTCAGCCCGTCCGTCGGCGAGGCCTCGAGCAGGCGCGCGACATAGGCGGCCGGGTGCACCCGTTCGAGATCGGCGACCTCGGCCAGGGTCGCGGCGCGCCGGTCGGCGGCCAGACCGGCGTCATCCAGCGCCTCCAGCACCGCCTTGAGACGCGCGGGACTCTCGGGATGACCGGCGCCCGGCGCATGGGCCAGCATCGACGGATGGGTGAAGATCGGCAGGTGGATCATGGCTCCGCCTTGATGCGCAGATGGGCCTCGCCCCAGGCGCGCAGGGCGTAGATGACCGGAGCCAGCTTCCGCCCAGCCTCGGTCAGGCGATAGTCCACACGGGGCGGGACCTGAGCATAGACCGTGCGATGCACCAATCCCGCCGCCTCCAACTCGCGCAACTGCTTTGTCAGCATCCGCTGGGTGACGCCGGGAAGATGGCGTTTCAACTGACTGAACCGCAAGGGACCGTCCAGCAGATGATAGACGATCACGCCCTTCCACTTGCCCCCGATCAGGTCGAGGGCGGCGTCGACGACGCACTCCCCCGCCCGCACGCGACGCGGCGGCTCGGCCGAGACTTCGACAAAGACAGTATCCATTTGGGTACTACATACAGAAAAATGCCGTTCTTGCGCCAAATGTAGCTGAAGGCGATCTGGGAGGCGACGAAACAAACCAAGGAGCATCGTCATGAAGGCCATCGGCACGACCGGCCCCCGCCCCGTTTCCGATCCCGCCGCCCTGATCGCTTTCGACGCGCCGGAACCTCAGCTGCGGCCGCGAGACCTGCTGGTGGCTGTGAAGGCCGTCAGCCTGAACCCCGTGGACGTCAAGGTGCGCGCCAACCGTCGCCCCCAGGCCGGCGAAACCAGTGTGCTGGGCTACGACGCTGCAGGCGTGGTGATCGGGGTCGGAGCGGAGGTCAGCCTGTTCAATATTGGGGACGAGGTCTTCTACGCCGGTCAGATCGACCGCCCCGGCTCGAACGCCGAGCGGCAGGCGGTCGACGAAAGGATTGTGGGCCTGAAGCCGCGGACGTTGAACTTTGCAGAGGCCGCCGCCCTGCCGCTGACGGCCATCACCGCCTGGGAACTGCTGTTCGACCGGATGAAGGCCGACCGGGAAGAGGACGAGAGCCTGTTGATCGTCGGCGGCGCCGGCGGGGTCGGGTCGATCCTGATCCAGATCGCCAAGGCCATGACGAAACTGCGCGTCATCGCCACCGCCTCGCGCCCCAAAACCCGCCAGTGGTGCCTGGATCTGGGAGCGGATCAGGTCGTGGATCACTCCGGGCCGATCGATCAGGCCTTGGCCGCAGCCGGCGAGCGCGCGCCCAAATTTATCGCGGCGCTTACCGAGACCCCGAGCCATTTCGAGGCTCTGACCCGCGCCGTGGCGCCCCAGGGGGTGATCGGCGCCATTGACGACTTCAACGGTCTGCCGATCGAACTGTTGAAACAGAAGGCGGCCGGATTCGTCTGGGAGTTCATGTTCACCCGCCCGGTCCACCAGACTCCGGACATGATCCGTCAGCACCAATTGCTGAACGCCGTGTCGGAGATGGTCGACGCCGGCGCGATCCGGACCACCCTGACCCGCAACCTGGGCCGCCTTTCGGTAGAGACCCTTCTTGACGGTCATCGTCAGCTGGAAAGCGGATCGACGATCGGGAAGGTCGCCCTGGAAGGCTTCTGAGGTTAAGGGGGCGGATCATGACCGAGATCCTGATCCGCTCCCCCCGCCCCGAAGACGCCGAAGCCCTGGGCGCCCTTGGGCGGCGGACCTTCGTCGACACCTTCGTGACCGGCTTCGGCATTCCCTATCCTGAGGCGGATCTGCGGGCCTTCCTGGACGCCAGTTTCGATCCCGAACCGACGCGCAGGAAACTGGCCGAACCCGGAGCCGCCTGGTGGGTGGCCGAGCGGGACGGCGACCTGCTGGCCTTCGCCAACGCCGGCCCCAACGGCCTGCCCCACCCCGAGGCGCGCCCGGAGCATATGGAGCTGCGCCGACTGTATGTGTCCAGGGCCGCGCAGGGTCTGGGCCTGGGCACGAAATTGTTGAACCTGTCGCTGGACTGGATGGAGGCCCACACCCAGGGGCCGCTGTGGATCGGCGTCTGGAGCGGCAACGAAAAGGCCCAGCGCCTGTACGCCGCCTATGGGTTCGAGAAGGCGGGCGAATACGAGTACCCGGTCGGCGCCTGGCGCGACCACGAGTTCATCTTGCGGCGCGGATAGACTATGCTGCGGGCATGACCCGCGCCGAACTGCTGGAAAAGCTGCGTGAGCTGAAGCCCTGGCTGGAAGAGGAGGGCATCGTCAATCTGCGCCTGTTCGGCAGCTACGCCCGCGACGAGGCGGGACCGGACAGCGACGTGGATTTGCTGGTGGACCTGGCTCAGCCGTTGGGTTTGAGGTTCTACAGCCTTGCCGAGGAGTTGACGGACAGGGTCGGTAAAGAGGTGGACCTCCTTACGTTCAATGGCCTCCGCAATCCCTATGTCCGAGCATCCGCACTGAGGGATTGTGTTGAAGTCTGACCGGTCAGATCGCGGCCTCGTGGCGGAAATCCGTGAATCCACCGATTTAATCGCGCGATACATCGACGGACTTTCGGGCGACGCGTTCGAAGCAGATTCACTGAGACGAAACG
>MGLN01000057.1:0-1149 GCA_001796045.1 Caulobacterales bacterium RIFOXYB1_FULL_67_16
CGGCCGGTTGGGGCTCGGCCCTGGGCACGGCCAGAAGCGGAGCGGCGTGTTCGACGATTCCGGACACCCGGGAAACATGGACGGTGCAGTCGCCGTACACGCGCGGCATATGCGGATTGACCTCGACCACGATGGTGCGGGCCGTCTCCGACACCGGCTTGGCGTAGTCGGTATTGGTGCCGAAGGAGAAGAAGCCGTCCGCGTCCATCGGCGAGACGGTGCAGACCAAGGTGTCGACGTCGACCTCGTCGCACAGCAGGCGGGGCGACTGCTGGAAGCCGGTCGGGATGAACTGGACCGGGCTGGGCCGCCCCTCCTCGAAGGCACGCTGCTCCAGCCGGCGTTCGACGGCGCTGTGGAACAGGCTCCAGGGCCGGATGCGGTCCATCAGTTCGTAACGCAGCACCGTATCGCCGGCGATGGCGGTGGAGAGCAGATAATAGAGGTTCACATCCTCGACCTCGCCGCGCTCTGCCCGTTCGGCCAGGGCCTTCAGCAGGGCCGGGGGCTGGGACACGCCCAGGCCCATGGCGATCCTGGCGCCGGATCGGATCAGGGCCGCAGCCTGGTCCGGCGTCTTCAGCCGCTCGGCGTAGAAGGCGGCGTGATCCATGGCGTCTCTCCCGTTTGCGCGCCCCTGTTCGGACGAGGCGTCGTCGGCGCCGACTATGCGGCCTCCTGCGGTTGAGCGGGTTCTAGACTTTGGTCGGATCGCCGGGCGTCTGGTCCGCCGTCGGAGACGGTTCGTCCTGCAAGGGCGCCCGGCGACGCTTCTGCCAACGCGCGACCCCATAGGCGGCCAGCCACAGAAGCATGGCCCAGGCCGAGCCCACGGCCCAGCCGGCGAAGACGTCCGTCGCCCAGTGGGCGCCCAGATAGATGCGGGTCAGGCCGACCAGCAGGGCCATGACCATGCCGACGCCCAGGACGAAGATCTTGAACCGCCTGCGAGGAAAGGCGCGGGTCAGCATGACGGCCACGCTCAGATAGAAGACTGTCGCGAGCAGGGCGTGACCGGAGGGAAAGCTGGCGTTGATCGTCTCGACCGCCTGAAGCGCCTGGGGCGGACGCTCGCGTTCGAACACCGCCTTCAGCCCCTCGCTCAGCATGACGCCGCCCGGCAGCCCCAGGACCAGCAGCAGCGACGAC
>MGLN01000057.1:1159-3512 GCA_001796045.1 Caulobacterales bacterium RIFOXYB1_FULL_67_16
GTCGGCCTCGGTCATGTCGTCAGCGATCTCGACGAACGCCGTCACGCCCAAGGCGGCGACGAACAGGGCCGTCAGAGCGGCCGTCTCGGCGCGCGCGACCGTTAGCAGGCGTATCAAAAAGGGACGGAAGTCGGAAACGGCCATGGGGCGTCGAAACGGCCAAGCTGGGCCGAAGTTCCGATCACGCCTTCGTGATGTCGCGGCCGCGAAGGCCCGTGAGGGGTTTGCTGGCTTGCGCGCTGAACTTTCCCCAGGCGAGGCCGACTTGTCCGACCGATTCGCCGACAAAGCGAGCGTCAAGACGTTGACGGCTTATTAGGCATGTGCGCCCTATATGTGGGCTCGGGGAGCGTTGGAGCCACTAGATGATGTGGTTACGGCGCAGGTGGCTCTAGGCAGTTTATTGTTCAGGACGCAGATGACTATGGCTGGCGGCGAGGCTTTGAAGACGGCGGAATTCCAAGGTGTTGCGACGAACGCGGCGCCTGAGAAACCTCATCTGACCGTCGTGAAATCGGTCCAGGTGGATCGTTCGCGCGACGCCCTGCTGACCGATTTCGGCAAGAAGACGCTGGAGGACCGCTACCTGCTGCCGGGCGAGAGCTATCAGGACATGTTCGCCCGCGTCTCGACCGCCTTCTCGGACGACGCCGACCACGCCCAGCGCCTGTACGACTATATGAGCCGCCTGTGGTTCATGCCGGCGACCCCGGTCCTGTCGAACGGCGGCGCGGATCGCGGCCTGCCGATCTCCTGCTTCCTGAACGCGGTCGGCGACAGCCTGGACGGCATCCAGAACGTCTGGAACGAGAACGTCGCCCTGGCCTCGAACGGCGGCGGCATCGGCACCTACTGGGGCGGCGTCCGCTCCATCGGCGAGAAGGTCAAGGGCGCGGGCAAGACCTCGGGCATCATCCCCTTCATCCGCGTGATGGACAGCCTGACCCTGGCCATTTCGCAGGGCTCCCTGCGTCGCGGCTCGGCCGCCGTCTATCTGGACATCCACCACCCGGAGATCGAGGAGTTCCTCGAGATCCGCAAACCCTCGGGCGACTTCAATCGTCGCTCCCTGAACCTGCACCACGGGGTCAACGTCACCGACGAGTTCATGGAGGCGGTGAAGACCGGCTCCACCTTCGGCCTGCGCTCGCCCAAGACCGGCGAGGTGCTGAAGACCGTCGACGCCCGCTCGCTGTGGACCAAGCTGCTCGACATCCGGATGCAGACCGGCGAGCCCTATATGATCTTCTCCGACACGGTGAACCGCCAGATGGCGCCGCACCAGCGGGATCTGGGCCTGAAGGTCAAACAGTCGAACCTGTGCGCCGAGATCATGCTGCACACCGGCCGCGACCACCTGGGCGTGGACCGGACCGCCGTCTGCTGCCTGTCGTCGGTCAACGCCGAGACCTTCCTGGAATGGCGCGAGGAGCCCCGCTTCGTCGAGGACCTGATGCGCTTCCTGGACAATGTTCTGGAAGACTTCATCCGCCGCGCCCCGCCCGCCATGGCCGCCGCCGTCTATTCGGCCAAGCGCGAGCGTTCGGTGGGCCTGGGCCTGATGGGCTTCCACTCCTTCCTGCAGTCGCAGGGCGTGGCCTTCGAGAGCGCCATGGCCAAGTCGTGGAACATGCGCCTGTTCAAGCACCTGCGCCGCGAGGCCGACAAGGCCAGCCGCGTCCTGGCCGAAGAGAAGGGCCCCTGCCTCGACGCCGAGGAGCGCGGCGTGATGGAGCGCTTCAGCCACAAGCTGGCCATCGCCCCCACCGCCTCGATCTCGATCATCTGCGGCGGCACCTCGGCCGGCATCGAGCCGATCCCGGCCAATATCTACACCCACAAGACCCTGTCGGGCTCTTTCGCCGTCAAGAACCCCTATCTGGAGCGTCTGCTGGACGAAAAGGGGATCAACACCGAGGCGGTCTGGAGCTCCATCCTCGAGCACGAGGGGTCGGTCCAGCATCTCGACGCCCTCAGCGAGGACGAGAAGGGGATATTCAAGACCGCCTTCGAACTGGATCAGCGCTGGGTGGTGGAGCTGGCCGCCGACCGCGCGCCGGAAATCTGCCAGGCCCAGTCGCTGAACCTCTTCATCCCCGGCGACGTCAACAAGTGGGACCTGCACATGCTGCACTGGTCCGCCTGGGAGCGCGGCGTGAAGTCGCTGTACTATCTGCGCTCCAAGTCGGTTCAGCGCGCCGCCTTCGCCGGCGCCGAGGACAAGGCCGAGGCCGAGATCGATCCGAACCAGCCGGATCTCTTCTCCATGCCCAAGACCGACTACGACGAGTGTCTGGCCTGCCAGTAAGGCGGCCGATCCGGACTTCGAAAGGGCTCCGCCTCAGGCGGGGCC
>MGLN01000057.1:3665-7779 GCA_001796045.1 Caulobacterales bacterium RIFOXYB1_FULL_67_16
ACCGCCCGGTTGAATGAACAGGGCGGCTTCCGCGTCTCTCAGGACAACCGTTTCGGCTCCGAGATTGAGATCACCGCCCCGCCGCGCCTGTCCGAGGGCGAGGGCCTGGCGGCGACCACGCGCCAGGACGTCTGGATCGACCGCAACGCCTTCACCGACCGCCTCACACTGGAGACGGCCGGCCGCCTGCGCCGCGCCGACGGTTCGCCCTTGCCGGTGACCCCGGTCGACCGGGCCGAGCTGGAGCCGGACGCCTATGATCTGCGCTATGTGCGCGGCTTCCGCAGCGCCGTGGGGCACACGCCCTCCGGCCTCGAAGTCAGCCTGACCCCACATGCCGGCCTCGGCCTGGGCAGCGACGGCGGTTCGGCGGAGGCCGGCGCCACGTTGAAGATCGGAGAAGGCCTGGATCGGCTCGCCCCCGACGGCGAGAGCCGTTTCGGCGAACGGCCGCGCTGGTATGTCTACGCCGCCGGGTCCGGCCGGGCGGTCGGCTATAATTTCGCCCGCACCCGCGACGGCGACTACGCCCGCTCCGGCTACACCCAGGATCGCGGCGCCTTCCTGGGCGACGCTTCCATCGGCGTGGCCTATCGCCGGGGCGACGTCCACACCTCCGTCGGTCTGGTCTATCGCGAGATCGACGCCGGCAAGGGACTGCGCGGCATGAGCGGCCTGGACACCGACGTGGACGAAGGCCTGATCGCCTTCCAGCTCTCGATCAAGCCCGGCCGCTGATCCCGTTTCCCGGAGCGTCCGAGCCTCAGCGAACCTCCGACACCGCGACGCCTTCTCGCCTCGGATCCGCACCGCCGTCCCACCGGCCGTTACGCCACATCGCCCCCTGTATGCCCGAGGTCTCAGTCGTATTCGGCGCCAAGCGGATCCCCGCCGCGGCCAAGGCGTCACGGATGTCCGGCGCGATCAAGGCGGTGTCCGCGCCGACCATGTCGCCCCGCACCACCAGATTGGGCAGATTGATCGCCGCCTGCACCGACAAGTCCCAGTCGACGATCCCGACCAGGGCCTTGGCTACATAAGCCAGGATGCTGGACCCGCCCGGCGAGCCGATGGCGCCGACCAGCCGACCCTGGCGATCCAGGATCAGGACCGGCGTCATCGAGGACCGCGGCCGCTTGCCCGCCGCCACCGCATTGGCCGCCGGATGGCCGTCCTCCGTCGGGGTGAAGGAGAAGTCGGTCAGCTGGTTGTTGAGGAAGAAGCCTTCCACCATCCGGCCGTCGCCGAAGATGCTCTCGACCGTGGTGGTCATGCTGACTGCATTCCCTTCGGCGTCGACGATGACCATGTGAGAGGTGCCGCCCGGCTCGGCCGTCCGGTCCTCGCCCCGCGGGGGCGAGCCTGTGGGGGCGCCGGCCGTGGCTGGGCCATTCAGGCTCGGGGCCAGGTCGGCCCGGGCGGCGACATAGTCGGGGTCCAGCAGGCCGGCGATCGGCACCCCGACAAAGTCCGCATCCCCCACATAGCGGTCGCGATCGGCGTACATCAGCCGTTGCAGCCGGCCGAAGGCGACCCAGGCCGCCGGGCTGTCGGGGCCCTTCTGCAGGTCCGGCGTCTGCTCGGCCATGGCCAGAAACTGCAGCAAAGCCACACCGCTGGACGGGGGCGGCGGCGCGCAGATCACATAGATCCGGTACGGCCGGCACAGGGCGTCGCGCCGCAAGGGGCGATAGGCGGCGATGTCCGCCGCCGTCAATCCGCCGGGTCGAGGCGCTTCCGCCACCGTCCGGGCGATCTCCTGACCAATGCGGCCGCCGTAGAAGAGGCCCGGCCCCTGTTCGGCCAGATCGGCCGCCGTACGGGCGTAGGGGGGGTTCTTCAGAATGTCCCCCGCCTGATAGCGCCGCCCGTCCGGCCGGGTGAAATAGGCCTCCGCCCAGCGGGTGCGCGCCTGGGGCGCGCGGCCGTTGATCATGCCGGCCAGGCGCGGGCTGACCTCGAAACCGTCGCGCGCCAGCCGTTCCGCCTCGCCGAACAGGTCGCGCCAGGCCAGCTTGCCGTGGTCTTTTTGGGCCATGGCCAGCATGGCGACCGCGCCGGGCGCCCCGGCGGAACGGCCCGACAGAACCGCGTCGACGAAGCTCAGCGGCTTGCCGTCCTCGTAGAACAGCTCCGGCGTCGCCGAGGCGGGCGCCGTCTCGCGCCCGTCATAGGCCGTGACCCGGCCCGTCGCCGCCTCGTAGTGCATCAGGAAGGCGCCCCCGCCCAGGCCGGACGACTGCGGCTCCACCAGGCCCAGCACCGCCTGCACGGCCACCGCCGCGTCCACGGCCGACCCGCCCCGCCGCAACACCTGCAGGCCCGCCTCCACCGCCAGAGGATTGGCGGCCGCCACAAAGGGGCCGCGGGCGGGGACCTGGGTCTGCGACCGCGCCTCGACCGAAACCGGCGCGCCGCTCCGGTCGGGCGTCGTCCCGCCGCCCGTCTGACACCCGGCGACCAGGACGCAGGCCAGCAGGGCGGCGAGAGGACGGCGAAGGAACTTCATGGCGGGGTCCGGACAGGGAGAGGGCGTCGCCTCCCGACCTAGGCCGTCCCGCCTCCCGCGCCAACCGTCGCCGTCGCAGAAACTGGATTCTTCCGCTTGCGCCCGCAGGCTTCTCCCGCTAAAGACCCGCCCTCGCCGCAAGGCAGACGCACCCGTAGCTCAGCTGGATAGAGCACCAGACTACGAATCTGGGGGTCAGGAGTTCGAATCTCTTCGGTGCGCCACTTCTTCTTCTCCGATTTGACAGTCAGCGTCGTCCGATCCTAGCGGTCAGCACGAGTTGCTCGACGTCTCGCTCCGGTCTCCTTGAGAACTGCTTTTATCGCGGATGAGTGAGCGAGGCCGCAGCGATTCCAAAGTGGCCGTTCCACGCCGGGATTTTCAGACCTGGCGCTTCGTCGGCGCCCAAGTCTGGCCTGAAGCCGAGATCCAGTTTCCGGCCGTTTATGCGACCCGAGGATGTGCATGGGGCGGGGCGGGGGAGCGTCCAGCTTTCGGTAACCCTGCTGTATATTAAGCCTTTTCCATAGGTACAGTTCCTTACTGGCCGTTTGAGGGCGGCTTAACTGTCTCCGGTAATGATCCGCTTCAGTTGTGGGGCGATGCGCCCCGCCAGGCGCAGGGAAGGTGGCGGAAGGCTTGATCTTCGGTGAGGACCGTCGGGCGGCGAGTAGGCGCTGCGATCAGGCGGGTTTATCGAAGACGCGGCTCTGCGGCCTTGTTCACGTCGGTTGTTCGTCATCCATCGTCTACGCGGGGAACTAGGGTCATGCGTTTCACCATAAAGGCCAAGCTGATCGCGACCTTCGGGGTTCTGATCGCCGCGGTCGCCGTACTGGTCGGCTTTTCTCTGAGTCATTTGTCCGATCTGAATGCGGAGCTCCATCGGGTGGTGGACGGGCCCGCCGCTCAGCTGAGTCGGGCCCAGAGCATCCAGACCGAGTTCAGCGGTTTCGTCCGACGCGAACGCGGCATGCTGTTGAGCGTGGATCCCGATAAGACGCGTGAGCTGTCGCAAGAAAACGCCCAGGGGCGAGTCGATCTTGACGGTCTTCTTGCGCAGGGGCTGGCTGCGGCCTCGGAGCGGACCAAGACGGACTGGGTCGCCCTTTCGCAGGCCTGGTCCGCCTACAAGCCGATCAGCGAGGAGATCGATCGTCGCACTTTGGAGGGGGACAAGGCGGGCGCCACCAGCCTGATGATGAACGAAGCCCGCGCCAGCCTGAGCGCCATCGAGGAAACCTCCCAGCGCATCGTCGACGCAGACAAGGCGATGATGGTCGAGGCGGAGACGGAGGCCGAGGCCGTGTTCCAGGAGGCGCGGAGCGGTCTGATCATCGCAGCAGCCGTTGCCTTGATCATCGCCGTCGTCGGCTGCGTCGCCATTATTCTGAATGTTCGTAAAGGTCTGACCCGCGCCAGCGACGCGGTGCGCGCGGTGGCCGAGGGCGATCTTACGCGAACCGTGGCGGTCACCAGCCGGGACGAGATCGGCGACATGCTGACCGACCTGAACCGGATGATCGAACGCCTGCGCGGCGTCGTCGGCGACGCTCTGGCGGCGGCGGACAATGTCTCGGCGGGCAGCCAGGAATTGTCGTCCTC
>MGLN01000058.1:0-449 GCA_001796045.1 Caulobacterales bacterium RIFOXYB1_FULL_67_16
TCCAGCGGCGCGGCCCAGTTCCAGCAGGGCTATGGCTCGGCCCGCAGCACGACCAGCACGGCGACGACCGGGTCGACGCGGGACGCCAACGGCAACCGGCTGATCGTCAACGGCATCATTCAGTCGGGCGCCTCGACCTATTCCAGCCAGTCCGGCGGCGTGGCCTCGGCCTATGCCGGCGCCGGTTCAGGCAGCAGCGGCACGACCATCGGCGGCTCCACCGCCATCGGCAACCAGCTGAACGTGGTGGTCCAGGGCAGCCACAACACCGTCATCGTCAACTCGAAACAGACCAACAACGGCGACGTGAGCGCCGGCACGGCTCTGAACGGAAGCCTCAATCTGCCATGAGCCGACCTGTCTTCATTCGCACCGGCGCTGCGGCTGCGGCGGCGGCCCTGCTGTTGGCCGGCTGCGTCAGTCCGGTCGCCGGGCCGTCGGGCCAGTAT
>MGLN01000058.1:476-11733 GCA_001796045.1 Caulobacterales bacterium RIFOXYB1_FULL_67_16
CCGCTACAACCTGCCCTCGCCGCGCATGGCCGTGGGGCGTATCAGCGACTACACCGGCACCGTCTCCTCGGACGGCGGACGCCAGATCACCGGCGGCGCCTCGCTGATGGCCAACTCGGCTTTGGCCAAGGCCGGGGCGCGGATCGTCGAACGGTACGACACCTCGGTGTCGGAGCTGGAGCTGCGCTACGCCAACAACAAGCTGATCGGCGACAGCACGCCCGGCGCCCAAGGGCCGGAGGACACCCAGTTCCGGCGGATCCTGGCCGGCCAGGTGCCGGGCTCGGACTTCTATATCGTCGGCGGGATCACCGAGGTGAACTACAACATCCGCTCGGGCGGGTTCGACGCCGGCCAGGGCGAGGTGGATTCGGCGCGGCCGGGCTCGGTCCTGCTGACCGGCCGGGTCTATGTGATGAACATCGCCATGGACCTGCGGCTGGTGCAGACCACCACGCTCGAGGTCGTGGATGTGGTCTCCTATCAGAAGCAGATCATCGGCCGGGAGATCTCGGCGGGCGTCTTCGACTTCCTGGACGGCAATGTCTTCGACATCTCGGCCGGATCGGGCGGCATGGAGCCGGTGCAGCTGGCCGTCCGCGCCCTGGTCGAACGGGCCACGGTCGAGTTCATGGCCAATCTGTACGGCGCCCCCGGCCCGGAGATCTGCCTCAACGCCGCGAACGACCCGCTGGGCGACAGCGCGGTCGGCCCGACCGGCGGCTTCTATCCGGCCTACCCAACCACGGACACCAACAATGGCCAGACCCGCGCCGATCCGTCTCGCTGGCATGATCGCCGCGACGGCGACGTTCGCCGCTCTCGCTACTGAGGCGAGCGCCCAGCAGACGCCGCTGTGCGACCCGGAGACCGGGTCCTACTGCTCCAGCGACCAGACCCAGTCGGGCGACGTCACCGGGGCGGTGGACCTGAACGTCACGGTCGACCAGCTGGAGGTGACCACCTATGCGACGGGCAACCTGCTGACCGGCGGGATAGAGGCGACCTCTGGAGCCCTGACCTCGCGTCAGGGCCTGACCGGCGCGACCCGCGCCCGGACCGCCGTCGTCCTGAACGGCCAGTCGGACGGCGTGGTCGGCGTGACCACCGAGGCGCGGGGCAACCACCTGTCAGCCTCGACCGACGGGGCGACCTTCGCCCTGGACGCGGCCCAGACGGCGACCGGCGAAGAGGTCACGGCCCGCACGGCCCTGAGCGCCCCGACGGGCCATATGCTGGCCGGAGGCTTCGCCGCGACCACGGCCGTGGCCAACGGCGTGGCCCTGGGCGGGCCCTCGTCCTCGATCACCGGGACCGTGGACCAGTCGGCCCAGACCACCGTCCTGGCCGAGACGGTCGCTGACGTGCAGTACATCCCCGCCCCCGCCGACTTCGCCGCCCAGGCCGTGGCCAATGCGGTCCAGGCCTCGACCACCGGCGCCTCGCACCAGGACCTGTCGGTCGTCCAGACCAATGCGCCCTCGACCATCGAGGCCCGCACCGACGTCTATGTCGACAACGCCTGGAACCTGGCGGCGCGCGCGAACGCCGGCGCCAACCAGACCATCCTCTACAACGCCGGCGGCTCGCTGGTGGCGGCGACCGACCAGACCAACCAGGGCCGGGTCCGCGCCGTCGCCCAGGCCCAGACCAATCTGCAGGGTCAGACCACCGTCTCGGCCCGCGCGGTGGCCAACGAGACCATAGCCGGCAACCAGGACATCTATCTGGAGCTGGACAATACCCAGTTGAACACCGGCGGGGTCGAGGCGACCGCGACCTATACGGGCGTCAGCGGTTATGACGCCTATGTCGGGTCCGAGGCCGTGGGCAACAGCGTCACCGGCTACGCCTGTTCCCAATGCGGCGGCGAGGTCAATGTGACCAACAGCCAGACCAACAGCGCCAATGTCACGGCCACGACCACCGCCACCATCGGCGCCGGCCGCGCCGCCGTGGTCGGCGCCACCGCCGTGGGCAACAGCGCCACCTTCTATGTCAGCCGGCCGGGCGGCTGAGGAATCGACTCAATCCACTCCGAAAAAATGGAGTCTATTTTCGTCTATTTCTGCGCGCGGGCGCGGGGGCTGCGGGGACATGGCGCTGGCACGAAAACAGGGTGACAAGGCGCCAAAAGCGCCACGTCCCCGCGAGGGTGACGGGAGGGGGATTTGGTTGTCAAAGACCGTGGGGGGAGAGTGTCGCACGGTTTTGGGGCGTGATGGGTTGAGGGGCGGATGCGAGCGGCGGAGCGTTGAAAAGGCGGGGGATTGGCTGAGAAATTAGGATAGGAGGCGGGGTCCGAGTAGCGCCTGACCGCTGACTTTCGTTGAGCGCGTGACCGGTTGGCGGTAAGCAGCGGCATGCCTGATCCGGTTGCACCGCTTGAACTCGGACGAGACGGCGCTGAGCTAGCGCCAAAGGCGCTCGACAGCTCCAAACTCGCTGCTTTGGAAGAGGTGCTCGCCGGCCAGCCGCGAGACGTCGCCGGCGTCAGGCTATTCGGCGTTGAAGGACTGCTGGGTTTCCTGGCGACCAACGGCCCGATCGGATCCATTGCTGCACGAAATCTGGGTGAGATGGCGCGGCCGGTGCGGGCGATCCTGTTCGACAAGACAGCATCCGCGAACTGGTCATTGGCTTGGCATCAAGACCGCGTGGTTGCGGTGCGTGAGCGAAAGGAAGTCGAAGGCTTCGGGCCTTGGACACGCAAGCATGGCGCCCTGCACGTCGCGCCGCCCTTTGAGCTTCTAGCCAACATGCTCACGCTGCGCGCCCACCTCGACCCTGTCCCTCAGTCCAACGCTCCGTTGCTCATTGCGCCGGGCTCGCACCGCTTTGGAAGAATCCCCGAGTCTGATGTTCCAGAGGTGGTGACAAGGTGCGGCTTCGCTATGTGTCTGGCTGACGCGGGCGACGTCTGGACCTACGCCACGCCAATCCTGCACGCCTCCGACAGGGCGTCTGCTGCGACGCATCGCCGAGTTCTACAGGTGGATTATGCCGTCGGCGAACTTCCCGGCGGACTGCAGTGGCTTGGCGTCTGACTCTCGTCATGAGGGGACATTAGTCTTCTGCCGAGGACCGACATTCCTGAGCGGCCGTCAGCCGCACGCACCCCGCAAGCTGTAACCAGAAATTCAAGCGCATTCTTAGTCTTGGGCACACCCGCCAATCAGCGACTTGGCTACGCCGTGAGGCTACGCTGACGGGCGAAATCCACGAAGGCCTTGAAGGCGGCGGTCGGGTTTCGGCGGCTGGGGTAGTAGAGGCTCAGCGGCGCCAGGAGGGGGGTCCAGTCCTCCAGAACCCGGACGAGCCGGCCGGCTTCGATATCGTCTCGCACGTCGGACTCCATGGCCAACGTCAGCCCGGCCGAGGCGAGCGCGGCGGTGCGGGCCAGACCCGCTTCGTCGAGGGTGAAGGGGCCCTGGACGTCGATGTGGACCGCCTGTCCGTCCTTCTCGAACGGCCAGCGGTGGATCGCGCCGTTCGGCAGGCGAACCCGCAGACAGGCATGGGCGAGGAGGTCCTGGGGCACGAGGGGGACGCCGTGCGCCGCCAGATAGGCCGGCGACCCCACCACGACATTGCGCCGGGCCCGGCCCAAGGGAAGGGCGATCATGTCCGCCGGCACGAGATCGGCGCTGCGAACCCCGAAGTCGAAGCCGCCCGCGACGATGTCGACCAGCCGCCCTTCGGTGACGACATCGACATGGACCTGGGGGTGCTCGCGCTGGAAAGGCAGGACGAGCGAGGCGAAGATCTCCCGCGCCGCCGTGGGAAAGGCGTTGAGGCGCAGCATGCCCGAGGGAACGGCCTGTCTGGAGCGGACCCCCTCCATGGCCTCGTGAATGTCGCGCAGGGCCGGGGCGACCTGGGCGACGAACTGTTCCCCCGCCTCGGTGAGAGAGACGCTGCGGGTCGTCCGATTGAACAGGCGGACGCCCAGGCTGCGCTCCAGCTTGGCCACCGCGTTGCTCAGCGCGGTCGTGGACATGCCGAGTTCAAGTGCGGCGGCCCGGTACTTGCCGTAGCGGGCGACCATCAGGACGGCGTCCAGTTCGGATAGGCTGTTCTTCGACATTGTCCCGATTTTCGCGATGTCTCGTGGCGAGTTGTCCCGATTATCGTGCGACCTGTCCAGCGCTACCTAGGCGTATCAGATCGCCGCCGCTGCGGCCGGCGACCGCAGGCCAAAGGACAGACCCATGTCGCTCGATCTTCCCTCCCCCATCGCCGACTTCGTCGCGGCCAACGCCCGGCTGGACGTGGACGAAATGCTGAAACCCTTCGCGGCCGACGCGGTCGTGCTGGACAACAAGGCCCGCTACGACGGACACGCGGGACTGCGCGCCCTGTTCGAAGAGGCCGTGATTCCCGTGAAGGCGATCTTCACCCCCGATACGGCTCGCCGCGAAGCGGATCAGGTGGTGGTCGAAGGCCCCGCGCACGGGGACTTCAAAGGCAGCCCAATCCGTTTCACCTATCGCTTCGACCTGGACGGCGACCTGATCCGGGCTTTGGAGATCACGGCATGAGCCGCCCTGTGGATCCGAGCGAGTTCGCCGGGAAACGGGTCCTGGTCAGCGGCGGGACCAAGGGTCTGGGCCGCGCCACGGTCGAGCGTTTCCGGGCCGGCGGCGCCAGGGTGATCACCTCGGCGCGCGGCGGGCTCGAGCCCATCGACGGGATCGAATTCGTCCAGGCGGACCTGACGACGGCAGAGGGCGGCGAGGCCCTGGCCCGGGCGGCCCTTGAGCGGTTGGGCGGGGTGGACGTCCTGGCCCATGTGCTGGGCGGTTCGGCGACGCCGGGCGGGGGCTTCGCGGCCCTGACCGATGCGCACTGGCTGGGCGAACTGAACCTGAATCTTCTGGCGGCGGTGCGGCTGGACCGGCTGCTGATCCCGCAGATGATCGAACGCGGCTCGGGCGCCGTGGTCCACGTGACCTCCATCCAGTCGGTTCTGCCCCTGCCGGATGCGACCACCGCCTATGCGGCGGCCAAGGCGGGCTTGCGGACCTACAGCAAGTCCCTGTCCAAGGAACTGGGGCCCAAGGGGGTGCGGGTTAACACCGTCTCGCCCGGCTGGATCATGACCGAAGGGAGCGACGTCTTCCTGAAGCGCCTTCAGGACGCCAACGGGGGCACGATCGAGGACGCCCGACAGCTGGTCCTGAAGGGGCTGGGCGGCATATCCATCGGTCGGGGGGCCGAGCCGTTCGAGGTGGCGGAAGCCATCGCCTTCCTGGCCTCGGACCGCGCCGCCTCCATTCACGGATCGGAACTCATCGTCGACGGCGGGACGGTTCCGACGGTGTGACCGGCCTCGACGTCCGCTTTGCGGAGCGGGCGTCGATCCACCACGAAAAAAATGGAGTCTATTTTCGTCTATTTCTGCGCGCGGGCGCGGGGGCTGTGGGGACATGGCGCTGGCACGAAAACAGGGTGACAAGGCGCCAAAGCGCCACGTCCCCGCGAGGGCGACGGGAAAGGGATGCCGTTTTCAAAGACCGTGCGGGAGAAGTATCGCACGATTTTGGGGCGTGATGGGTAGAGGGGCGGATTCAAGCGTCGAGGCGTTGAAAAGACCGGGGATTTTGTGCGGGTATTAGGATAGAAGGCAGGGTCCAAGGGCGCCTGAAAGCCGACTTCGTTGAGCGCGCGCCCGGTTGGCGGTAAACAGCGGCATGCCTGCTCCGGTTGCCCCGCTTGAACTCGGACGAGACGGCGCTGAGCTAGCGCCAAAGGCGCTCGACAGCTGCACACTCGCTGCTTTGGAACAGGTGCTCGCCGGCCAGCCGCGAGACGCCGCCGGCGTCAGGCCAGTCGACGTTGAGGGGGTGCTGGGTTTCCTCGCCGCCAAGGGTCCGATCGGATCCATTGCTGCGCGAAATCTAGGTGGGATGGGGCCGCCGATTGGCTGTGCAAACTGGCTTTACCGTGCGACGATCACCTGATGGAGGCGGAGAGTTTGACAGCGGAGAGCCAGCGTCTGGCGATGCTTCAATCCCTCGGGCTCGTCCCGGGCCAGCGTGATCCAAGCCTGCAGGTTCTTGCCGCGCTAGCCGCCAACATCTCCGAATCCGCCGTGGGGTTGGTCAGCTTTGTCGAACGCTCATGCATCTATGTCGTGGGCGGAGCGGGGTTCGACAGTGATTTCATAGATCCCGCCGATAGCTTTTGCAGCCACGCGGTGTTGAACCCAACAAGCGTGTCGTGGGTGTCCGATGCGTTGACGGACCCGCAGTTTCGCAACAGTCGTTACGTGACGGGGGAACCCTACATCCGTTTCTACGCCGGGATTCCGTTGACGGTAAACGGCCAAACCGTGGGCACGCTCAGCGTGCTTGATCCCCAACCGAGAGCCCATGACCCACATCTGGTCTCCAGACTGAAACTCCTGGCGGAAGCGTGCGAAGCCGAACTCACCGAACGTCACCGCACCGCAGCGATGCGTCAGGCGTTGGCGGCTTCTGCAGACGCCCTGATTGATTGCGATGTCACCGGCCGGATTGTGGGTTGGTCGGCGGGCGCAGAACGCCTGTTTGGCTTCCCTGCAGAAGAGGCCCTCGGCGCTAATGTGACGATCATCGTGCCTCCGGAGCAGCAGGAAGCTCATCGACAGGGCATGCGGCGGTGGCAGGAGAGCGGGGCGGCGCGCTTGGGGCGTCGAATCGAACTGCCGGCCAAGCGGCGGGACGGCTCCGACCTCGATATCGAACTTTGGATGTCTGTGACCCACGAATGCGGAGGGCCTCGAATACACGCCAATATCAGAGACATCTCCGCTCGCAGGGCCCAGGCCCGAAATGTCGAGCGTGCGGAGGCGCGATCCAGGGAGCTTAAATCTCAGCTCAATCAGGTTTGGCGTTTGAACTCCCTCGGAGAGATGGCGGCGACCCTCTCGCACGAGCTGAACCAGCCGTTAGGGGCCGCCGCCACTTACATCCACGCAAGCCAAAGTGTCCTTCAGAGAGCCGATCCCATCAGCGCAAGCGCGAGCCAAACCCTCGATCTTGCGAAGGCGCAGCTCTTGCGCGCAGGATCGATCATACGTCGCATGCGGCAATTGCTTTCCCATGACAGTCGCGAGCTTCAGGTCGAGCGCGTCTCAGAAATGGTGGGCGATCTGAATGGGATCCTCTCCTTGATCCAGAGCGACGCCGGCGTCGCTCTGGAGATCATCATCGATGAAACCAATGATCACGTCCGCGCTGAACGCATCCAGTTCCAGCAGGCGGTGATCAACTTGGTGCGGAACGCCGCCGAAGCCTTAACGGGACGTACCGACGGCATAGTCCGGGTGGTGGGGAGAGCGATCTCCGACACCATCTTTGAACTCAGCGTCTCGGACAACGGTCCCGGCGTGGCGCCTGACCAGATCGAGACGATCTTCAGACCGCTCATGACAACGAAGACGTCTGGGATGGGGCTCGGCCTATCCGTTACGCGCACCATTGTCGAACGCCACGGGGGATTCCTTGACGTGACGCGCAGCGACCTAGGTGGAGCGGCGTTCACCTTCTGCCTGTCGAGAGCGTGCGAGCCAGACGCGTGAGAAGTCATTCCCTTTTGTAAATGGCGATGACGC
Organism: Caulobacterales bacterium RIFOXYB1_FULL_67_16; assembly: GCA_001796045.1. Taxonomy (GTDB): domain Bacteria; phylum Pseudomonadota; class Alphaproteobacteria; order Caulobacterales; family Caulobacteraceae; genus Brevundimonas. Next base: position 8,074 of record MGLN01000058.1, read on the forward strand.
CGGGATGAGGGAGGCGTCCTGCACGCCCGCCCCCGAGGGGAGGCTTGGCCAGAGGCCAAACGTCGCCTTGCCCTCTCCACCGCCCTCGCCTACTCCAGACACCGGCCGCTCCATCGGGGGTTGCGGCGTTTCGGAGTGAGTTCATGCGGTCTGCACGTCGTCTGCTGCTGGTTGCGGCCTCGGGGTTGGCTCTGTCGGTTGGGGCGTTCAATGCGCCGGCCCTGGCCTTGGCGCCCGCCGTTCAGGCTGAGACCCAGGTTCCCCCGTCCGATCCCTGGGCCCAGGCGGCCAGTGATATTCCGGCCGATCCGGCCGTGCGGTACGGCCTGCTGCCCAACGGCATGCGCTACGCCCTGATGCACAACGCCACCCCGCCGGGCCAGGCCTCGTTCCGGCTGCGGATCGACGCGGGCTCGCTGATGGAGCGGGACGACCAGCAGGGGCTGGCCCACTTCATGGAGCATATGGCCTTCAACGGGACCAAGGACATCCCCGAGAACGAGATGCTGCGGATTCTGGAGCGGCTGGGCCTGGCCTTCGGGGCCGACACCAACGCCTTCACCAGCTTCGACCAGACCGCCTATATGCTGGAGCTGCCCAACACCCAGGACGAGACGGTCGACGCCTCGCTCAGGGTCATGCGGCAGATGATGGGCGAGGCCCTGATGGCGTCGGAGTCCATCGACGCCGAGCGCGGCGTGATCGAGGGCGAGGAACGCAGCCGCAACAGCCCGCAGATGCGGGTGCTGAAGACCCAGCTGGCCCTCCTGGCGCCGGGCCAGCGTCTGTCGCAACGCCTGCCGATCGGCGACCTGGAGGTGATCCGCACCGCCCCGCGCGAGCGGTTCGTGGACTTCTATGAGGCCTATTACCGGCCGTCGCGGGCGACCTTCATCGCCGTGGGCGACTTCGACGTCGACGCCATGGAGGCCAAGATCCGCGGCGCCTTCGCCGACTGGACGCCCAAGGCCGCCGACGGGCCCGAGCCCGACCTGGGCCAGGTGCAGCCGCGCCAGCCCCAGACCAGCATCATCGTGGAGCCCGGCGTGCAGTCCTCGATCCAGATCAACTGGATCAAGGCGCCGGACCTGGACCCCGACACGGCGGCCGAACGGGCCGAGGACACCCGCCGCGCCCTGGGTCTGGCCGTGCTGAACCGCCGGCTGGGCGAGATGGCGCGGGCCGACAATCCGCCCTTCCTGAGCGCGGGCGGCGGCTATCAGGGCCTGTTCGACAGCCTGGACGCCGGGGTCCTGTCGGTCGCCTTCACGCCCGGCGAATGGAAGCGCGCCCTGGAGACGGTGGAGCAGGAGGGCCGCCGCCTGACCCAGTACGGGGTGACCCAGGCGGAGTTGCAGCGCGAGATCGTCGACTATCGCGCCAGCCTGCAGAACGCCGTGGCCTCGACTGCGACCCGCTCCACCTCCGCCCTGGCCGGCGGCCTGCTGAGCGCCGTCAACGCGGACGCCGTCTTCACCACGCCGCAGGACAATCTGGACCGGTTCGACGCCGTGGTCGCGACCCTGACGCCCGAACAGGTGAACGCCGCCGTCAGGCCGGTGTTCGAAGGCCAGGGGCCGCTGGTCCTGTTCACCAGCCCCGTGCCGGTCGAGGGCGGCGAGGCGGCGGTGACGGCGGCGCTGGAGGCCTCGCGCCAGGTTCCGGTGGCGGCGCCGGCGGAACAGGCCGAGCTGAAATGGCCCTATGAAGACTTCGGCCCGGCGGCGACGCCGGAGTCGCGGGTGGAGGTCGAGGACCTGGGCGCGACCCTGGTCCGCTTCCCCAACGGGACGATGCTGAACATCAAGAAGACCGACTTCCGCGACGACCAGATCCTGATCGGCGCCCGGACAGGCATCGGCAGCCTGACCATGCCGGCCGACCGGTTCTCGCCCCTGTTCGCCACCAACGCCGTGCTGAACTCGGGCGGGCTGGGCAAGCTGACGGTGGACGAGATGAACCGGGTGCTGGCCGGCCATGTGTTCAGCACCAGCATCAGCCAGGGACTTGATTCCTACGGCCTGGGCGGATCGACCCGGCCCAGCGACCTGGACCTGACCCTGCAGATCCTGGCCGCCTATCTGACCGATCCGGGCCTGAGGGCGGCGCCCCTGCAGAGGGCCAAGGCCAGCTATCCGCAGTCGCTGGAACAGCGGGCCTCGACGCCGGGCGGGGCCTTCGGCCTGCAGGCGGGCGTGCTGCTGGCCGGCGGCGACCAGCGGGCGGCCACCCCGACCAACGAACAGTTCCAGTCGATCGAGATCGAGCCCCTGCGCGAACAGATCAAGGCCGCCCTGGCCCAGGGTCCGGTCGAGATCACCGTCGTCGGCGACGTGGACGTTGACGCGGTGATCGCCTACGTCGGCGCGACCTTCGGCGCCCTGCCCTCGCGCGGGCCCACGCCGACCCCGCCGCCCGGATCGACCGAGCGCCGCTTCCCCGCCCCCACCCCGACCCCGGTCCGCCTGACCCACACCGGACAGGCCGAACAGGCCATGGGCGTGGTGGCCTGGCCCACCACCGACCAGATCGGCGACCGCACCACGGCCCGCCAGCTGGGCGTGCTGGAGGCCGTGCTGCAGTTGCGGCTGAACGAGGAGATTCGCGAGAAACAGGGCATCGCCTATTCGCCGAGCGCCAGCTCGACCAGTTCGGACACCTTCCCCGGCTACGGCTATATGGCGGTGGGGGCCGAGGTGCCGCCGACCTCGCTGACCAAGCTGTTCGAGGCGGTGGACCAGATCGCCGCCGACCTGCGCGACACGCCGGTGGACGAGGACGAGCTGAACCGCGCCCGCCGGCCGTTGGTGGAGCGGCTGCGGCGCAGCATGGCCGACAACGGCTACTGGCTGACCCAGCTGTCGGAAGCCCAGTCCGATCCGGCCTCGCTGGACCAGACGCGCAAGAACGTCGCGGTGCTGGAGGGGGTGACCGCCGCCGACCTGCAACGGCTGGCGCAACAGTATCTGACGCCCGCGACCGCTTGGCGCGCCGAGGTCGTTTCGGACAAGCTGGCCCAGTAAGAAAAATGGCCCCGGTTCGTGCGAACCGGGGCCAGTCTTCAGGATCGTCGACGGAGAAGCCGACGGTCTTATAGTCGCATCGCCGGCCTGAGCCGGGTCTGAACGGGGCGTGTCAGCTCCGGTTCAGAAGACCCGGCCGCCGACGCCGCCGTCCAGAGTGATGGCGCCGGTCACGACCGTCGCGCTCTGAACCTCCTCGCGGTATTCGGTGTATTCTTCCTCGCGGTACATGGTCAGGATTTTCACCCCGGCGCCGTAGCGGCGCAGCAGGGAACGCTCGTTGCAGTCGCGCTCGGGCTTTTCGGGGCGGCATTCCAGCCTGCCCTCGCCGCCGAACCACAGGGCCTCGTGCTTCCTGCAGGTCAGGGTCGTGCCGCGGTCGAATTTGATCTCGCCCTCATAGTCGGCGATCGTCGCCTGGAGCCAGGTTCCGGCGATACAGCGATAGATCTCGCCCTCGTAGCCTTCTGCGACCTCGCGGTCCGGCTTCACCTGGGAGGCGGGGTGCGGCACCTGGCGGTCGTCGATGCAGACGGCCTGGATCACCACCCGCTTCATCATGCGGCGATAGGCGGTGAAGGGGGCGCGGACGGTCTGGGTCAGGCCTTCGACAGCCAGGCCCTGGATGGTGGTCGGA
>MGLN01000059.1:0-6747 GCA_001796045.1 Caulobacterales bacterium RIFOXYB1_FULL_67_16
GCTGGAGAGCCAGGGGCTGCTGGACAGCGAATGGCGTGAGGAGGAGCGGCGCAGGAAGCGGTTTTATCGTTTGTCGCCGCGCGGAGAGGCCATGCTGGCGCGACTGGCGGCCGAGTGGCGGGGCCTGTCGGCCTCGCTGGAGAAGATGCTGTGACCATGGGGAAAGAGGGAGGGCGTGGAATGAACCTGGTTGAAACCTATCTGAAGGCCGTGGCGGCCCAGTTGCCGAAGGCGATGCGCGAGGACATCGTCGCCGAACTGCGCGACGATATCCTGGGCCGGCTTGAGACGCTGGAGGACCGGCTGGGCCGGCCGCCGAGCGACGACGAGATCGAGGCCCTGCTGCGCGAGGTCGGTCATCCGCTGACTGTGGCGGCGCGGTATCGGTCGGGGCCGCAGGCGCTGATCGGGCCGGAGCTCTATCCGTGGTGGGTGTTCGCGGTGAAGACGGGCCTGTTGGTGATGGGCTGTGTGACCCTGATCGGCCTGGCGGTGCGGGTGCTGACGGTCGACGCCTATGCCGGTCAGGCGATCGGTCAGGCCTTCGCCAGCCTGTTCAGCGGAGCGGTAACGGTGATCGGGGTGGTGACCCTGATCGGCTTCGTCCTGGAGCGACAGGAGAAGAAGCCCGACTTCATCGCCAAATGGCGGGTCAAGGACCTGGGCCTTTTCGAACTGGGCGGCGACATCGATGCCGAGACCTGGGCCGAACGTCTGGCCCGGGGCGGATCGGCCGCGCGGCCGAGCGCTAAGCCCGGGCCGGCGGTCCGGAAAAGCGCCGAGATGTCGCCGGCGGCGCGGGCGGTGTCCAGCGCCATCGGCTGGGGTGTGCTGCTGTTGTGGTGGACCGGTCTTCTGCCGGTCGCCTCGATCCGGCCGGACGAGGTGGCGGGCATATTGTACGGCGTCGATTACGGCCAAATTCTCAGCCAGATCGTCGCCGCCGCCTATTGGCCCGTGACCCTCTTCGCGGCGGCCAAGGTGGTCTTCGATCTGGCGCGGGCGGCTTCGGGCGGCAATGTGCGGCTGACGGCCCTGGGCGACATCGGCTTTGGGGCGGCGGCGGCCTGGGGCTTGCTGTGGCTGTGGTTCTGGTCGCCGTTGAGCCCCTTGATCTGGGTCCCCACGGCGACGGCGTTCGTCGCCCGCGTGCGGAGCCTGTTCGATCCGGCTGCCGGGGACGGGGGCGAACTGGCGACCATCCTGATGATCATCGTGGTCTGGGCCTTCGCCGCAGAAGTGTTGCGGATTCTGCGCGCCCTGGGACGGTTGGTCGTCGGCCGATAGAGGTTTGAACTATCCGGCCGCCTGAACCGTTGCTGTCCGTCGGCGGCAATGGGCGGCCGGGGGTGAGAGCGACCGAGTGACTTTGCAACAGGGTTTGGCCTTCGGCCTGGTGGGCTTGACGGTCGCCGCCTTCATCTGGGGACGTTTCCGCTATGATCTGGTCGCCGTCGCGGCCCTGGTCGTGGGTCTGGCCATAGGGGTGATCCCGGCCGAAGCGGCGTTCGACGGCTTCTCCAACGATGTGACGGTGATCATCGCCTGCGCCCTGGTCGTGTCGGCGGCCTTCGCCAAGTCCGGCATCGTCGAAATGGCGTTGAAGCGGATCCTGCCCTATCTGAAGACCGAGCAGACTCAGGTGCCGGTGCTGACGGCCGCGGTGACCCTGTTGTCGGCTGTGACGAAGAATGTGGGCGCCCTGGCCATCATGATGCCGGTCGCGCTTCAGGTCAGCCGGCGCACGGGCACGAAACAGTCGCGGCTGCTGATGCCCATGGCCTTCGGAGCCATGGCGGGCGGAATGGTGACCCTGGTCGGGACCGCGCCCAACATTCTGGTCGCCGAGGTGCGCCAAGACATGATCGGCGAGCCGTTCCGCATGTTCGACTATGCGCCGGTGGGCCTGATCCTGACCGGCGCGGCCCTGGCCTTTTTGGCTTTCGGTTACAGGTTGCTGCCCAAGGACCGGACGGGAACCCTAGGCCTTTCGGCCGCTCTCTCGGCCAACGCCTATCTGACCGAGGCGCGTGTTCCGGAGGACTGGTCGCTGGAGACTCGGCCGATCAATGCGCTGAAGGCGATGGCTCCAGACGAGATCCAGGTCATGGCCCTGATCCGCGACGGCAGGCGCAAGACCCGGCCACGCGGCAATACACTGATCCGGGCCGGGGACACCCTGCTGATCAAGGGCGATCAGGAGGCGCTGGAAGGCTTCATAAACGCCACCAAGCTGAAGCTGGTGCGTGGCGATCGGCCGGTGCTGCTGGAAGAAGCCAAGGACGAGGTCAGTCTGGCCGAGGCGGTGATCGGGGCCGATTCCCTGCTGATCGGACAGTCGGTGCGGTCGCTCGACCTGTACGGCCAGCATGGGCTGAACCTGCTGGGCGTGTCGCGAAGCGGCTATGAACTGACCCAGCATCTGCGGACGGCGCGGCTGCAGGCGGGGGACGTGCTGCTGCTGCAGGGGTCGGAGGCCGGACTTCCCGGCAAGCTGGCCACCCTGGGTGTGCTGCCGCTGGCGGAACGGGAGATGCGGCTGGGCGGCCAGCGCCGCAAATTCCTGCCAGCTGTAGTGCTGGCCGTCGCCATGGTGCTGGTGGGGGTCGGCTTGATCCCCGTGTCCATCGCTTTCTTCGGGGCGGCAGCGGTGATCGTGGCCTTGGGCGGCCTGAAGATGCGCGAAGCCTATGCGGCGCTGGACGGGCCGCTGCTGGTGCTGATCGCAGCCCTGATCCCGGTCTCTGACGCGATCCAGCAGACAGGCGGGGCGGACCTGATCGCCGGGGGTCTGAAATCCGTGTTCCAAGGAATTCCGCCGGTGGTGGCGGTGGCGGGCATGATGTTCGCCGCCATGGCGGTGACGCCTTTCCTGAACAACGCCGCGACGGTTCTGGTGGTGGCGCCCATAGCCGCGACCCTGGCGCAGCAACTGGGCTATCGCCCTGATCCCTTCCTGATGGCGGTGGCGGTAGGGGCGGCGTGCGACTTTCTGACCCCTATTGGGCACCAGTGCAATACGCTGGTCATGGGACCGGGCGGATACAAGTTTTCGGACTATCCGAAACTGGGAGCGCCCTTGAGCCTGCTGGTCCTGGTCATCGGCCCGCCCGCCATTCTCCTATTCTGGCCTATGTGATCGAAGCCGGCCCCGGCACGCCGGGGCCGGCGGCGAACGTCAGGTGGAGCGCACGGTGGCAGAAGCGGCGCAGGTGAGTCGTCCGTTATCGTTCTCGATGCGGGCGCCGCGGCAGCTGCGCACGCTAAGGGTCGAGGAAATAGACTGACCGTCCTTGGCGATGCAGCGCGCCCGCAGCCGGTCGCCGTTCAGACTGATCTGGCGGCAGGTCTCACGATAGGCGCCGACCGGCAGGGCGCGGCCTGAGACGGCCGGCGCGGCGGTCGGCCGGTCCTGGGCCGTGGCGGTGAAGGCGACCAGACCGGCGGCGCCGACGGCCGCGCCCATACAGGCTAGGGTGGTAAGAGACAGTCGTTTCAAGGCGTAGCTCCCGTTTTTCTATATGCGCCTCTGCGGGCGAAAAACGAGGTTATGCCCCCAGCGGCCGGTGTCCAGCCCTGATCGCCAGGACGTTACCAGCGGGGTGAGACGTGGGCCGGTCCCTTGAACACCGCATTGGCGAACAGAGGCTTCAGCCCCTCCAGATAGCCGCGCACCGTCGGGTCCTGTGTGAAGGCGATGAACTGGCCCGAGCCCAGGGTCTCGACCATAACCACGGGCTTGAAGCCGAGCTGGGCCTGGTTTTCGGCCCACAGCTGCCCCGAGGCCAGCAGTCGGTCTGAGGCTTCGAACCGAACGGCGTTGACGCCTTCGCCGCGTTTCAGCGGGGCGTAGATGTCGGCGCCGCGCACAAGGACGTTCAGCTCGGACGGCAGGCCGGCGCCGATCCAGTGGTCGGGATCGACGTGAGCGCGGGCAAGGACGCCGGCGACGGAGTCCGGCCCGTGGTCGCTGTGGGCCAGGAGGGCGGCGTAGTCGGTCTGGTTGGCGATCCGTGCGGGGCTTTCGGGCTTGTCCTCGTTCTTGTCCAGGGCGCCGGTTTCGCGGCGCGAGGCCAGCATGTCACTGTCGGGATCGGTCAGCAGGCGGGTGGCGGTTCCCAGGCTGATCAGAGTGCCGCCGCGCGAGACCCAGTCGCGCAGGGCCTTGACCCCGGATTCGCCCAGAACGGAGGCGTAGTCGCGGCCCTCGGGCAGGATCAGGACTTGATAATGGGCCAGGTCGGCCTCGCCGAAGCTGGCGGCGCGGATGGCGGTGACCGGATAGCCCAGGTCGCGTTCGAGCAGCCAACGGGTCGCGCCGGCGGCGTCCGGCGCCGTGGGGCTGTCCCAGGCCATGGCGATACGCGGGGCCCGCAGTCTGACCACGTCGCTGGAGCCGAAGCCGGCGCCGCGATCAACCCAGGATTCGTCGACGCCCACGACCTCCGCGCCCGTGTCGGCGGCGAGACGGTTCAGGGTGGCGACGAGATCGGCGGGGGCGCCGGCTTTCGGAATGACCAAGGTTCCGGCGGGCCAGTCGCGGCCGTTCTGGGTGAAGGGTTGATCGGCGGCGCTTATCGTCAGCCCGGCCTGCAGGGCGGCGGCGAGGAAGCGCGGCTGGACCGAGCCGGGGGCTACCAGGAAGCCGTAGCGAGCCTCGGGGTTCCGGACGACGGCGGGAGCGATCAGTTCGGGGCCGCGCCCATCGACGGCGACGCCGGGCGCGCTGTCGCACCGGGTCGCATCGACGCCGAACATCAGGGGCAGGGACCAGGCGGTGACGTCATAGATCTCGTCCCCCAGGCCGCGGGCGCGACGGCGCTCCTGCTCGGCCAGGAAGGCGGGCGGGATCGGCACGTCGCGGGTCAGGAGCACCTCGGCCATGCGGCGCTGGGGCTGGGCCAGATTGACCACATAGTCGCCGGCGCGATGCTGACCGCCACAGGCGAAGGCCTGGCGCGCGACCCCGACCTCAATGCCGGAGCGGACCAGAAGGCCGGCGAGACGGTCGGCGGCGGCGGGATCAGAGGCCCGCGACAGGACATAGGCGCCGCGTCCCGCCACCCCGTCGCGGTGATAGGCGTAGAAGTCGTTCAGCAGCCGGTCGTGATTGCGCGAGGCCGTTTCTATGGTGGCGAGGGTTGCGGTCAGGTGAGCGCGGACCGTGTCGGCATAGGTGAAGACCTCGCCCGAGCTGCGCCGTGCGGCCAGACCTCGGGCCGAGCCCGCTTCGTAGGTCATGGACACGGCGCCCAGATAGCCGGGCCAGCCGTCGCCATAGCCGGGGTAGAAGGCGTCATAGACCTTGCGGTTGAAGTAGGGCAAACCCGCCGCGTCGAATCGGGCGCCGGTGTTGCGGCCGAACAGGGCGCGGTTCTCCAGGGTGCGCGGCCAGATCCATGGGTTCAGCGGCTCGGCCTCGGGCGGGAAGAAGAAGGTCTCGTCCGAGCCCATCTCGTGGCTGTCGACGACGACCTGGGGCCGCCAGTCGCGGACCTCGGCCGAATGGCCCTGGGTCTCCGGCTGGGTCTGGATGAACCAGTCGCGGTTCAGGTCGAACAGATAGTGATTGTAGCGGCCGCTGGGCCAGGGTTCGTCACGCTCGGCCGAGGCGGGGTCGGGATTGGGCAGGGAGCCGCGGCCGGAGGCGAAGCTGTTGAGGAAGCGCTCGCGCCCGTCGGGGTTCTGGGTCGGGACGAAGACGACGACCGTGTTGGCCAGCCAGGCCTGGGCGGTCGGGTCGGTCAACAGGCGGCGGGCGGCCTCCATCGCAGCGTCTGCGGGGCTGATCTCGTTGCCGTGGACGGAATAGGCCATCCAGACCAGGACCGGCTGGTCCGCGATAAGCGCGCTGGCTTGTTGGGGCGAGGTGACGCGTGGGTCGGCGAGGGCGCGGGACTGGGCCTTGATCTGGTCCAGACGGGCGATGTTGGCGGGCGAGCCGACGGCGGCCCAGAACAGGGGGCGGCCTTCCCAGGTCCGGGCGTACTCGCCGATGACGACCTGGTTCGGGGCGGCGGTCTTCAGGGCCTCGAAATAGCGGCGGACGTCGGCGGCGCGGGTGATCTCCTGGCCGCTGTCATAGCCCAGGGTCTGGCGCACTGTCGGGATGGCGGCGGCCTGCAGCGCTGCGGCTGGCTGACCCGCGAGCAGGGCGGCGAAGCAGACGCCGACGAGAGCCAAGGCGCACCGACGCACGGAATGAGACTGACTGGACATGACTTAACCCCCCGAGAGACGAACACCTTAGCCGGCAGGCGGCAAAAGGGAATGCCGTCCGTTGGGGTCATCCATGTCCGAAAACCGCGAGACATCGTTGCGGTGAGCGGCCATCTTGTCCTCATGGAACAGTCGCTGGATCAGGAAGCATGCTGGCGGGCTTTGGGCGCACGTGACGCCCGATTCGACGGGCGGTTCTTCACGGGCGTGACCTCGACGGGGATCTACTGTCGGCCGGTCTGTCCGGCGCGGACGCCCCGGCGCGAGAATGTGGTGTTTCATGCCACGGCGGCCTCGGCCGAGGCGGCGGGGTTTCGCGCCTGTCTGCGCTGTCGGCCCGAGACGGCGCCCGAGATGGGAGCGTGGCGGGGGACGTCCAACACCGTCAGTCGGGCCCTGGCCCTGATCGAGGCGGGCGCTCTGGATGGAGGCGACGCCGATGCCCTGGCGGCGCGGCTGGGGGTGGGGGAGCGGCACCTGCGGCGGCTGTTCCGGCAGCACCTGGGCGCGGCGCCGGTCAGCGTGGCC
>MGLN01000059.1:6835-11649 GCA_001796045.1 Caulobacterales bacterium RIFOXYB1_FULL_67_16
GCGTGCGGCGGTTCAACGAGACGTTCCAGGCCCTGTACGGGCGGCCGCCGTCCGAGCTGAGACGCCGCAAGGCGGAAGGCGAGGGCGGCGGGATCGTGAAACTGGGGCTGACCTACCGCCCGCCGTATGACTGGGGCGCGATGATGTCGGCCCTGGCGGCGCGGGCCGACCCGGACGAGGTGGTGGCCGAGGGGGTCTGGCGGCGGCGCCTGCGGGTCGCGACAGACGGGACCGAGGGCGAGGTTTCCGTGCGGGCCGGGTCTGAGACCAAGGCGGCGGTGGAGGTGCGGGCGAAGGCTCTGAAAGCCCTGCCCGGCGTGCTGGCGCGGGTGCGGCGGGTGTTTGATCTGGCCGCCGATCCCGAGGCGATCCGGCGCGACCTGTCGACGGATCCGGACCTGGGCGCGGCGCTGGAGTCTCGTCCGGGATTGAGGCCGGCGGGCGACTGGATCGACGCCGGAGAGGATGCGCCCAGCGATCGACTGGCGGATGCCGCCCTGGCGGCGCGAGCCGAGCGGTGGCGGCCATGGCGGGCCTATGGGGCGCTGTACTGGAACATGAAGGAGACGGTCGATGCCTAGAGAGCCGATGATTCTGACGCTGGATCGGATCGCCTCGCCGGTGGGCGAGGTGCTGGTGGCCACCGATGCCGAGGGGGCGGTGCGGGCGCTGGACTTCTACGATTTCGAGGATCGGATGCGACGGCTGCTCCGGCGGCACTACGGCCTGGTCGAGCTGGTCGAGGGGCGGGCGCCGGAGGCGGTGCGTCGGGCGGTCGAGGCCTATTTCGGCGGCGATCTGGCGGCGTTCGATGGGGTGGTGGTCAAGACCGGCGGGACGGTGTTCCAGCAGGCGGTGTGGGCCGCGTTGCGGGCCATTCCGGCAGGGGAGACGCGCAGCTACGGACAGCTGGCGGCCGCCATAGGATCGCCCAAGGCGGTGAGGGCGGTGGGCCTGGCCAACGGCTCCAACCCGGTGGGGATCATCGTCCCCTGCCACCGGGTGATCGGCGCAAACGGGACCCTGACCGGCTATGCGGGGGGGCTGGAGCGGAAGCGCTGGCTGCTAGCGCACGAGGCGACGACGTGACGGTGCTGGTCTGAGCCCAGCCGTCGTTTACCAGGCTCAGCGGTCCTGTTTGTGTTCAAATAGCGACAGTTTTGACTCAAAAACTTGGCCGCCGCCGCTTAACGATTGACCATTGTTGCAGCGCGGCAAACTCTACCCGTCATCGCGACTCCTCTCGCGATGATTGGGGATAATCATGCGTAAAAAAGCGGTTTTCCGCTCGATCCTGCTTGGTGGGTCGATGCTTGCCTGTGCTTCAGCTCCAGCGTTCGCTCAGACGGCGCCGGATCCGACGGAGGTTGAAGAGATTATCGTGACCGGCTCACGGCTTGCATCCTCGGCAGCGACGCAGGCTTCGCAGCCGGTCCAGGTGTTGACGGCGGAGTCTATCGAAACCCAAGGCGTGACCCAGGTCTCCGACCTGCTGGACCGAATTCCGGCGTTGCAGTCCTCTTCCAGCTCGGCCCAGGCGAACGGCGGCGCGGCGACGCTGAATCTGCGCGGCATGGGATCGGCGCGGACCCTGACCCTGGTGAACGGCCGCCGTTATGTCGCGGGGGTGCCGGGATCGGCGGCCGTCGATGTCAGCAGCATCCCTGCCGGCCTGATCGAGCGGGTCGAGGTGCTGACAGGCGGCGCATCGGCCGTCTACGGCTCCGACGCCGTGACCGGGGTGGTCAACTTTATCCTCAAGGACGACTACGAGGGCACCGAGATGACGGTGCAGGGCGGACTGTCCGGCGAGGGCGACGCCGAGGAGTTCTATGTCTCGCTGCTGCACGGCCGCAACTTCGACAATGGACGCGGCAACTTCACCGTAGGCGTCCAAGGCAGTGAACGATCCGCCCTCTATTACGGCGATCGGAGCTATACCAAGGGCAACGGCGTCTATGACGACTATACGAACCCGGCCCTCTACTTCCAGGCCGGCGATCCGATCCCGCCGGGCCGCACCCTGGCCAATACGCGCGGCCGGACCATTCTGCTGGGCGGCGCGCCGCGTTATGCGGGGACGGATCCGGCTCTGATCGCAAGGGCCCAGGCTGCGGCGCCGCGCGCCTTTATCGCCGATCCGCGCTTTTCGATCTCCAGCACGAGCGGTCTGATCGGCATCGACCTGGACGGAGACGGCTATCCCGAGCCGGCCGGCTTCTACGCCAATCCTCAGGTCAACGCCGACTGCCTGACCAGTCGCAACGGTCAGTCCGGCTACGGCTGCTACACGGTCGATCCTGTGACCGGCCAACTGCGCCCGTTCCAGGACGGCCTCTACGCGGGGTCCTCGAACCAGTCGGGCGGGGACGGCGCGGCTCAGGTGTTCGACAATCAGAGCCTGCTGCCGAAGGAGTCCAGCTATGCGCTGAGCTTCACCGCGAACTACAATCTGTCGACCTTCTTCAATCCGTTCGTCGAGCTTACGGCCTCGTGGAACAGGGGGACCACCTACAACCCCTACAACACCTATGATGACTCGATCCCGATCTCGCTCGACAACCCGTTCATCCCGGACGAACTGAGAGCCCTGGTCGAGGCCGAGATCGCGGCGGATCCGAGCATCGCCGACACGGCCCAGATCGCGCTGTCGCGCGACCATATCGACGTCTTCGATCCCAAGGCCGAGAATGAGCGTCGGACCTATCGGGCGGTGGTCGGGACGCGCGGCGAGCTGGACCTGGGCTGGAACTACGAGCTGTCGTTCAACTATGGCCGGACCGAACAGGACAGCACCTATGCGGTTCGCCTGGAGGATCGCTTCTTCGCCGCCGTCGACGCCGTGACCGATCCGGTTACGGGCGAGGCGGTATGCCGCTCGACCCTGGATCCGACGGCGGCGCCGCCAATCTCGGGCCTCTATCCCGAGTTCGGCGGGCCGGTGCCCAACCCGTTCCAGACCTTTACGCCGGGCGCAGACTCCGAATGTCGTCCGCTGAACCTATTCGGTCTGGGCAACGTCAGCCCGGAGGCCTCGGCCTTCGTCGGGCCTCTGGTGACCGATACGTCGCTGATCCAGCAGACGGTGGTTTCCGGCTTCCTGGCCGGGGATCTGGAGCGCTGGTTCAGTCTGCCGGGCGGACCGGTCAGCTTCGCCATCGGCGGCGAGTATCGGAAGGAAGAGAGCGACTTCAATCCGAACGACTATGACGAGCAGGGCGTGACCTTCCGCTACGCGACGACGGCAGCGGTCGCGGGCGAGTTCGAAGTGTCGGAAGGCTTCGTCGAAATCAGCTTGCCGCTGCTGGCCGATCTGCCCTTTGCGGAGACCCTGACCCTGAACGCGGCCGCGCGGTTCGGGGACTATTCCAACATCGGCAATACCGAGACCTTCAAGGCCGATATGGTCTGGGCGCCGGTGTCGGATCTGCGGTTCCGAGGCGGCGTGTCCAAGGCGGTTCGGGCGCCGAACATCGCTGAGCTGTTCACCCCGTTGCAGACCCAGGGCTTCCGGCCGATCGATCCTTGCTCGGCAGAGAATATCACCCAGGGCACCAGCTATCGCGAGGCCAACTGCCGCGCCGACCTGGCGCGTTACGGTGTGACCGTGGGATCGACCTACGACTTTTCCGATCCGCTGACGGCCCAGTTCTTCGGGGCGGCGGGCGGCAATCCCGATCTGCAGGCCGAGACCTCGGACTCGTGGACGGCGGGTCTGGTGGTGCAGCCGCGCTTCCTGTCGGGCTTCACGCTGACGGCCGACTACTGGAACATCAAGATCGAGAACGCCATCGCCTCGGTTTCGGCCCAGGACATCGTCAACAGCTGCTATGATGCGCCGGACATCAACAACCAGTACTGCGCCCTGATCAGCCGAGACGATCGGCCCGGTTCGCTGACCCAGGGCGGGCTGGACTATCTGCAGCAGAGCCAGGTGAACTTCGCGGGGCTCGAGGCCTCTGGCGTCGACTTCGAGGCGCGCTACCGGCTGGACCTGGATGTGGTCGGCAAGCCGGAGTGGGGCTCGCTGGCGCTGGGCGTGGGTGGAACCTGGCTGGAGGATCGCAACGACTATCCGTTCGTGGCGGACGCGTCCCTGGCCAATCCGGTGAAGGAGCAGCTGAACTCGCCGGAGTGGGTGCTGAACACCTCGGTCCGGTGGAGCGTGGGCGACTTCACTGCGGGCCTGTTCTCCAACTATCAGAGCAAGCAGACCCGGTCGGGCGTCGAGATCGAGAATATCGTCTCTTATGATGCCCCCTGGAACGATTCCATCTGGACCCACGACGCCTCCCTGACTTGGGACATCGACGGGGAGAGCGATCTGATCCTGGGCGTGAACAACCTTACGGACGAGGAGCCCTTCCTGGCTTCGGTGGCGACGCCGGTCTCGGCGCGGGGACGCTACTTCTTTGCGCGGTTCAGTAAGAAGCTCTGATATTACAGTGGTGTAAGAAGGGGGGCGGCCGGCGGCGGCCGCCCCTTTTCGCGTTTCAGCCTCCGTCCAGGAACAGGCGGCAGGCGGGGTTGGCGGTTTCGTCGACGTAGGGGTAGCCCAGGTCGGCGAGGGCGGCGGTCAGCTGGGCCTGTTCTTCGGGGGGGACGCTGAGGCCGGCCAGGACCCGGCCGACGTCGTCCCCGTGGTTGCGATAGTGGAACAGGGTCAGGGCCCAGGCGGGCTGGAGGCTGTTGAGGAAGCGCAGGAAGGCGCCCGGCCGCTCGGGGAACTGGAAGCGCAGAATCCGTTCGTGCGGCAGGCCGACGGTGCGGCCGCCGACCATGTAGCGGACGTGCAGTTTGGCGGTCTCGTTGTC
>MGLN01000060.1:0-255 GCA_001796045.1 Caulobacterales bacterium RIFOXYB1_FULL_67_16
GGCGTGGTCAGTTTCGATCCCCATCCGCGCCGCTGGTTCCAGCCCGAGGCCGCGCCCTTTCGCCTGATGACCGCCGACCAAATGGCGCGGGCTCTGGCGCCCCTGGGGGTCGACATCCTTTATCTGCTGCCGTTCGACGGCGAGATGGCGGGCATGAGCGACGCCGACTTCGCCGAACAGGTGTTGGCCCAGGGTCTGGGCGTGCGACACGCCGCCGTCGGCTTCGACTTCACCTTCGGCAAGGGGCGGTCCGGC
>MGLN01000060.1:383-553 GCA_001796045.1 Caulobacterales bacterium RIFOXYB1_FULL_67_16
CATGGACCGGGCCGCCGCCATACTGGGCCGCCCCTTCGCCATCCAGGGCGAGGTGATCCACGGCGACAAGCGCGGCCGCACCATCGGCGTGCCGACCGCCAATATCGCCCTGGGCGACTATATGCGTCCGGCCTACGGCGTCTATGCGACCCGCAGCCGCCTGCCTGACG
>MGLN01000060.1:590-9003 GCA_001796045.1 Caulobacterales bacterium RIFOXYB1_FULL_67_16
GCCCATGTATGCGCTGGAGACCCCGCTCTTGGAGGTCTGGCTGTTCGACTTCGACGGCGACCTTTACGGCCAGACCCTCGAGACCGACCTGATCGCCTGGCTGCGCGGCGAAGAAAGCTTCGAGGGGTTGGAAGCATTGAAGGCTCAGATCGACGCCGATGCGGCGGCGGCGCGGGCGGTTCTGGCTTCCTGATGTCCACTCATCACGGCGAAAGCCGGGATGAGCGAGATTAGAGCGGGCGCAACTCCGCCGCAAATCGCTTCCAGTTCTGGACATAGTGTTCGGCCGACATCTGCAACACGGCGATCTGGTCGGGATCGCGTTCGCGCACCACCTTGCCCGGCTGGCCCATCACCAGACTGTTGTCGGGGATGATCTTGCCCTCGGTCAGCAGGGCGTTGGCGCCGATGATGCAGTTGCGGCCGATCTTCACCCCGTTCAGCACCACCGCCCCAATCCCGACCAGACTGTAGTCCCCGACTTCGCAGCCGTGCAGCATGGCCTTATGCCCGACGGTGACGCCCCGGCCCAGGGTCAGGGGCGAGCCCATGTCGGTGTGCAGGACGCTGCCGTCCTGAATATTGGTGTCGGGGCCCACGGTGATCGGCTCATTGTCGCCGCGCAGCACCGCCCCGAACCAGACGCTGGCGTTGACGTGCAGAATCACGTTTCCAATCACGGATGCGTTCGGCGCCACCCAGTATTCGCCCTGCGGCGGAAACTGAGGTTTGCTGTCGCCCAATGCGTAAATGGTCATCAGAATGCCGCCTAATCTTCGAAAATTGAGGGCTTTAACAGATTTCTAACCACGATAGCATCTAACTGTTGATGCGATTCGAGGGTCGCCATTTCGGCCCCGGATCCGAAGCCGGATCAAGCCCGGTCCGGTCAGTTGTCGGGGCTTTCGCTTGGCGCGTTGGGATCCTGGTTCGGTTGTTCGGGAACGGGTTCAGCCCGTTTTGGACGGCCCGGCCGTTGATCCCGGTGGTCGCTGCGGCGCAGGCCGTGACCCCTTCCTCCCCAAGACCAGCCAAGGCGGAACCCGTGTGGGTCCGCCTTTTTTCATGCCCTGGAGGCGTCCATGACCAAGCGTGCGGCAATGAAGCGTCAGTCCCGTGAAAACGGACTTCTGGATTCGCGAGAGTTCATGGAGGAGTCGAAAATCCGGCGGCTCCATGCCCCTCACAACGAACGGTCCGGCTGGTCGCCCTACCCCACCAACGACGATCGCGATCAGGGCTATCTGAAGACGCTGAAGCCGAAGTCGGACGGTCAGGCCGAGCTGATGTCGGCCATGGATTCCCACAATCTGGTCATGGCCCTGGGGCCGGCAGGGACCGGCAAGACCTATCTGGCGGTCGCCAAGGCAGTCGAGGCCCTGGAGGCCGGCAAGGTCGGCCGGATCGTGCTGAGCCGCCCGGCCGTCGAGGCCGGCGAGTCCATAGGCTTCCTGCCCGGCGACATGGAGGACAAGCTGGCCCCCTATCTACGCCCCCTCTATGACGCCCTGTCAGACCGGCTGTCGATGAAACGGGTCAAGGCCCTGATGGCCGAGGGTCTGATCGAGATCGCCCCCATCGGCTATATGCGCGGCCGCACCCTGAACAACGCCTTCATCGTTGTCGATGAGGCCCAGAACTGCACCTATGTTCAGCTGAAGATGCTGCTGACGCGGCTGGGCTGGCATTCGACCATGGTGGTCACTGGCGATCCGCATCAGTCGGACCTGCTGCCCGGCGTGTCCGGTCTGGCCGACATCTCGGCGCGACTGGAGGCGGTCGACAATATCGCCGTGGTGCGGCTGGCCGAACGCGACATCGTGCGCCACCCGCTGGTGGCCTCGATGATCGGGGTGCTCTGAACCGAGTCGCTTCGGCCTGCGGGCCGTCGTGATCGCCGAGCCCGGCGAAGGGCCGGAGATGAGGGATCATCTTCGGCCCTTTCTGGTTCGGCGGGCGAGATGTCCGTTCCGACATCCCCGAGACAGGGCGAGTGGAGCCGAAAGGGGCGCCGCCTAGGCGAGCGGCGCCTGCCTGCCCGAAAAGTCCCCACAAGTCGTTGACAAGTTTAGGGAAATATCCGGCTCAGAATCCCCACGCCCCTCGACGGCTTGAAACGACATGTGAACCGAAGCGCCGCGCAAGCCTGTCAGATCGTGTCCATTTCGTGTTGTGAACGCTCTCAATTCATGCTTACGTGCGTCCACGAGGGGCCGAAGAGCCTCCGTGCAGGGAGCGGAAGATCGTCGATCCCAAGGGTCGAGGACGCTGGGCGTCGCAACACGCCATCCGCAACATAGTCCAACAGCTCGGCGTGCCGGGCAGTGATGTCGGCTGACCGCCGCCGTCAGGGATCGTGTGCGCCGCCTCCCAAACTCATGTCCTGACGGCGCTGCGCCGTCGCACGGGTTCAGTCGGGGGGCGTTTTGAAGTTTCTTAAGCAGTCGCTGATCAGTCGCGTCGCCCTGGCTTTGGCGCTGGGCGCAACACCTGTCGCAGCCGTCGCACGGCCGCTCGAGAACCCGTCCGCCGTTGCGCCGACGGATGCGGCGGCCCGCGCCGACGCCCTGCTGGCGCGGATGACCCAGGCCGAGAAGCTGCAACTGATCCACGGATATTTCCCGCCCATGGCGGCGCGGACGCCCGGCGCCCCGGTCGCCGACATGATCCCGTCGGCCGGCCACATCCCCGGCGTGCCGCGCCTGGGCATTCCCAATCTGCGCGAGAGCGACGCCAGCCTGGGCGTCGCCAATCAGGTGGAGCAGCGCAAGGGCGATGTGGCCACCGCCCTGCCCTCCAGCCTGGCCACGGCCGCCACCTTCGATCCCGAGATCGCCTATGCCGGCGGGGCCATGATCGGGTCCGAGGCGCGGGCCAAGACCTTCAACGTCCTGCTGGCCGGCGGGGTGAATCTGACGCGCGATCCGTGGGCCGGACGGAATTTCGAATATCTGGGCGAGGACCCTCTGCTGGCCGGGATCATGGCCGGGGATCACATCCGCGGCGTCCAGTCGAACCGGATCGTCTCGACCATCAAGCATTTCGCCTTCAACGCGCAAGAGACCGGGCGGATGATCATGGACGCGCGGCTGGACGAGGCGTCTCTGCGCGAAAGCGACCTCTTGGCCTTCCAGATCGCCATAGAGCGGGGAAACCCCGGCTCGGTCATGTGCGCCTACAACAAGGTCAACGGCGACTGGGCCTGCGAGAACGACTTCCTGCTGAACCAGGTGCTGAAGCGCGACTGGGCCTATGACGGCTGGGTCATGTCGGACTGGGGCGCGGTCCATTCGACCGAGAAGGCGGCCCTGGCGGGGCTGGACCAGGCCTCGGGCCAGGAGCTGGACCGGGCCCTCTATTTCGACGCGCCGTTCCGCGAGGCCCTGGAGGCCGGACGGATCCCCGAGGCGCGGCTGGACGACATGGTGCGCCGCCTGCTGGTCGGCCTGATCCGGACCGGGGTGCTGGACGCGCCGGTGGTGACGACCGAACAGCCGATCGACTACGCCCGGAACGCCGAGGTGGCCCAGCGCGCGGCCGAAGCCGGAATCGTGCTGCTGAAGAACGAGGGCGGGGTCCTGCCCCTGGCCAGGACGGCGAAGCGGATCGTGCTGATCGGCGGCCATGCCGACGTGGGCGTCCTGTCGGGCGGCGGATCGTCCCAGGTGCGGTCGGTGGGCGGGGCGCCGGTGGAGATCCCGCTGACCTCGGGGGCCGCGGCCTCGTTCGCGCGGATCACCTGGCATGCCTCGTCGCCGCTGAACGCCATTCGGGCGATCGCCCCGGAGGCGACCGTGACCTATGTCGACGGCAAGGATCCGGCGGCCGCGGCGGCTGCGGCGCGCGCCGCCGACATCGCCGTGGTCTTCGCCACCCAGTGGACCACCGAGGCCCAGGACGTCGAGAGCCTGTCCCTACCCGACGGTCAGGACCGACTGATCGAGGCGGTCGCGGCCGCCAACGACAAGACCGTGGTGGTGCTGGAGACCGGCGGGCCGGTGCTGATGCCCTGGCTGGAGAAGACCCCGGCTGTGATCCAGGCCTGGTATCCCGGCCAGCGCGGCGGCGAGGCCATCGCCCGCATCCTGTTCGGCGAGGTCAATCCGTCGGGCCGTCTGCCGATCACCTTCCCCGCCTCGGCCGACCAGGCCCCGCGTCCGAACGTGCCGGGCATCGAGGCGCTGAAGAGCGCCGAGGCCGCCGCCGCCGCCAATCCCGGCGCGCCCCAGGCCGGCGAAATTCAGGGCTTCGCCGTCGACTATCCGGAAGGCTCGGACGTCGGTTACCGCTGGTACGAACGCGAAGGCAAGACGCCCCTGTTCCCGTTCGGCTACGGCCTCAGCTACACAAGCTTCGCCTATTCCAACCTGGCGGCGTCCAGCGCAGACAAGCTCAGCGTCAGCGTCGATGTGACCAATACCGGCGCGCGGGCCGGCGCCGAGGTTGCGCAACTCTATGTCGCTTCGGGCGATCGGCCCCGCCGTCTGGCCGCCTTTACGCGGGTGAACCTGGCGCCGGGCGAGACCCGTCGCGTCACCCTGACGGCCGAGCCGCGCATCCTGGCCGAATATGACACCGCCCTGCCCGGCTGGCGCATCACGCCGGGCGATTACCGCATCACCGTCGCCCGAGACGCCGCTGAGCCGGGGTTGAGCGCGACCGCCACGCTTTCAGGGTCGACCATCGAGCCTTGAACCAATGCCGCACAACAAAAACGCGGCGCCACCGAGGAGGGAGAAAGAGATGAGAATCCACAAGAGGCCGATGGTTGCGGCCTTGCTGGCGAGTTCGGCGCTGGTCGCGCCGGCCTATGCCCAGGTCGCCGAACAGGCGCCGATCCCCGCGCCCGAAGACCCGACCGAAATCGGCGAAATCGTCGTCACCGGCATCCGGGCGTCGCAGACCCAGTCGATCAACGTCAAGCGCAACGAGACCGCCATCGTTGACGCCATCTCGGCGGAAGACATCGGCAAGCTGCCCGACGTCACCGTGGCAGACGCCCTGCAACGGATCGCGGGCATCCAGATCCGCCGCACCGCCGGCGAAGGCTCGACCGTCAACATCCGCGGCTTGCCGCAGGTGATCACCCTGCTGAATGGCGAACAGTATCTGAGCCCCGGCAACCTGGGCAGCGCCCAGCCGAACCTGAACGACGTGCCTTCGCAGCTGATGAATTCGATCGTCGTGTTCAAGTCGCAGGACGTGTCGAACGCCCTGTCCGGCATCTCCGGCACCATCGATCTGCGCACCCGCCGTCCGATGGACTTCCGCTACGGGACGACCGTCACCGGCGCCGCCGAGTATCAGACGGGCGAACGCACCCGCCAGGACGACTATCTGATCAACGGCCTGCTGAACTGGCGCGGTGACCGGATGGGCGTGATGGTCTCGGGCGTTCTGAGCGAGTCAAACCTCGGCAACAACTACGCCGGCACCGCCGGCAGCCTGTTCGGCAGCAACGACTGGGGCGGCTCGGGCAACGCCTGGCTGGCGCCCCACGGCTACGAGATGTTCAACCGCGTGGTCGAACGCGAACGGGTCGGTCTGAACGCCGCCTTCCAGTTCGACATCGAAGACGGCATCCGTCTGACGGCCGAAGCCTTCTACACCAAACAGGACGAGTACAACCGCGCCGCCGGTCTGAACGTCTCCAACCGCTGGAGCGGTCTGGGTTGGACCACCCCGACCGAGTCGACCGACACGGGTCTGGGTTGGCTCGACGTCGAGGAATATGATCTGGACGCTTGGTGGGTGAACTCCTTCACCGTCAACCGAGTCACCAACAACGAGTCCAAGAACTTCAACCTGGAGCTGGACTACGACAAGGGCGGGCCCTTCACCTTCAATGCGCGCGCCATCAAGGCGGACGCCTCGCTGCTGAGCATGAACGGCCAGGTCCAGGGCGACCTGTCGAACTGGCAGTATGGCCCCGACCGCGCCTTCACCCTGTTCCGTCAGGGCGCAGACCGGACCCGCGGCACCTTCTATCCCGCCTCGATCGCCGCCATGTACCCCGCCTCGCAGTACTCGAACGGCGTGGTCGGCAGCCAGGGCGGCCGCTACATCAACCCGAACCCGCTGGGTTACGGGGCGGATCCGCAACTGCACATCGACGTCGGCGGCTCGAAACTGGTCTGGAGCGGTTTTGAGAACAATGTCCCCGGCGGCTTGGGCAATGTGCCGCTCAGCCAGTATATGTCGAACCTCGACAGCTACACGGTCGGCGCCTATTCGTCGGAAGGCAACCAGCGGAACAACTCGGACCTGACGGTCGTCCGGTTCGACGGTTCGTACGAGTTCCAGGAAGCGCCTGCGTTCGGCTTCCTGACGCGCGTCGACGCCGGGGTTCGCCACAGCGCGCGTGAGGTGGAGATCACCAACTTCCACCTGTTCTCGGACTTCTACGCCGGACAGGGCGCAGGCAATCCCGCAGGTTGCTCGGCGCAGTGGAAGGCCATCGACGTCGTGATGGACAATCCGCAATGCCAGTCGGGCGAATATGTGCCCAACCCGAGCTTCAACCCGGCGCTGGCTGTCGCCGCAACGCCGAGCAGCTGTACCGCAGGCACCGTGGCGAACGCCCCCACCTGCTTCCAGGGCTATACGGTCAACCGCCCGACGCTGCTGCGTGAGAACAACAACACCTACTTCCTGACCGACTTCGGTTCGGTCACCTCGGGCATTCCGGGCGTGTGGGTGGCGGATCCGCGCGACTTCGACGATCCCCGCGCCTTCCAGCAAAGGGTGTTCGGCAACGCCTACGACGTCATCATTCCCGGCAACTCGTATGACGTCGACCTCTACGAGGACAGCGCCTATGTGAACGGAGTGCTCGATTTCGGCGCCCTGCACGGGGACGTCGGCGTCCGCATGGTTCGCACGGAACTGCGCGTTCGCCAGAACCAGACCGGCGATGTCCGCGCCTACGGCGACACCAACAACGACATCGGCGATACGATCTCCAGCCGCAGCTACACCGACTGGCTGCCGACGGTGAACCTGACCTACGACTTCACCGACAAGCTGAAGCTGCGGGCCGCCTACGCCAAGACCATGATCCCGCTGGATCTGGGCAACTATGGCGGCGGCGTCACCGTCTCGACCGCCGACTCGCAAGGCCCGACTCCCGATGATCCGACGGCTCCGCCGGTCGGCATCCGTCGGGTCACCGGCGCCACCCTGGCCGGCAGCCCCGACCTGGATCCGTGGCGTTCGGACAACTTCGACCTGGCCCTCGAGTACTATTACGGCCCGGCGACGATGTTCAATATCGCGGCCTTCCGCCTGAACATCGACAGCTTCATCGCTCGCGGCACAGTGACCTGCGGCGCTGAATATCCAGACGGCGACGGCGTGGTCCGCCGCTGCGTGGACATCAACCGGCCGATCCAGGGCGAAGGCGGGGAACTGCAGGGCATCGAAATCGGCGCCAAGGTCGGTTTGTCGGACTTCATCGACACGCCGATCTGGCGGGACTTCGGTTTTGACGGCAGCTACACCTATTCGGACAGCTCCTCGAACTCGACCTCGCTGAACGGTGACGAACTGCCGTTCCAGGACAACTCGGAACACTCGCTGAACGCCGCCGTCTGGTACCAGGGCGACCAGCTTCAGGCCCGGGTCGCCTGGAACTATCGCACGCCGCGCCTCAACAGCACGTTCGGCAACATCCCGATCTACCAGGACACGTCTCAGTACGTGGACGTCAACGTGACGTACGACGTCAACGAGCTGGTCACGATTTACGCCAACGGATCGAACGTCCTGGGCGAAATCGAGGAGTACTACCTCGAGTTCAAGCCGGGTGCGGAACAGTTCCAGAGCCGCAACGAGTTCGAGCCGCGTTACACCATCGGCGTGCGCGCTCGCTTCTGATCTCTTCCTGAGCAGACTGGCCGGCGGCATTCGTGTCGCCGGCCTCTTTTTTCGCGTATTGGGATCAGGCCATGGATGAGATCGACGATCCTCGCATCCGTTCCGTCGTCATCGTCGGCGGCGGCACCGCCGGCTGGATGACGGCTGCGGCCCTGGTCCAGCATTTCCGCAGCACACCGCTGAAGATCACCGTGGTCGAGTCCTCCGACATCGGCACGATCGGCGTGGGCGAGGCGACCATTCCCACCATCCGTCGCTTCTATGGGCAGCTGGGTCTGCGCGACGACGACGTGATGCGCGCCACCCAGGCGACCTGCAAACTGGGCATCCGCTTCATCGACTGGTCCGGGCCGGGCTCGGACTTCATCCATCCCTTCGGCCTGTACGGGCAGGACGTGAAGGGGATCGGGTTTCATCATTACTGGCTGAAGCAGAAGCGCGCGGGCGACCCCGCGCCGCTGGCGGCCTATTCCTTGGGCGCGTCCCTGGCCGCCGGGGGCAAGTTCATCCAGCCCTCGCCCAATCCGCCGTCGCAGCT
>MGLN01000060.1:9084-14930 GCA_001796045.1 Caulobacterales bacterium RIFOXYB1_FULL_67_16
CGCCCGGATCGACGCCCGCATCCGCTCGGTCGAACTGCGGCCCGAGGACGGTTTCGTGCGCGCCCTGACCCTGGACGACGGACGCGAGGTCGAGGGCGATCTGTTCGTTGATTGCTCGGGCTTCAAGGGGCTGGTGATCGGCGAGGCCCTGGGCGTCGGGTTCGAGGACTGGGGCCGCTGGCTGCCGTGCGACGCCGCCTATGCGGTGCAGAGCGCCAACCGCCCAGGCGACGCCCCCGCCCCCTTCACCCGCGTCGCTGCCCGGTCGGCCGGATGGCAATGGGGGATTCCGCTGCGCCACAGGGCCGGCAACGGCCTGGTCTTTTCCAGCGCCCATCTGAGCGACGATCAGGCCCTGGCCGAGCTCATGCCCCACCTGCTGGGCGATCCGCTGACGGAGCCGCGGCGCATTCCCTTCCGCCCCGGCCGGCGGTCTCAGGCCTGGGCCAAGAACTGCGTCGCCATCGGCCTGTCGTCCGGCTTCCTGGAGCCGCTGGAGAGCACCAGTATCGCCCTGATCGAGACGGGCATCGAGCGACTGAAGGCCCTGTTCCCCGACCGCCGCTTCGCCCAGCCGATCCTGGACGAGTTCAACGATCAGACCGCGCGCGAGATGGAGCGGGTGCGGGACTTCATCATCCTGCACTACAAGCTGAACCGGCGGACTGACACGGACTTCTGGCGCGACTGCCGCGAGATGGCCGTCCCCGAGACGCTGGAGCGCAAGCTCGCCCTGTGGACCGCGCGAGGCCAGTTCGTCCGCTATCGGTGGGAGATGTTCCATCCGGCCAGCTGGCTGGCCATCTATGACGGCTTCGGCCTGTATCCCGACCACTACGACCCCGCGGTGGACGCCATGGACCCGGCCTATCTGGCGCGCAGCCTGGCCGAGATGCGCCGCAATATCGCCGATCTGGTCGCCCGCACCCCCGACCACGCCCAGTTCCTGGCCGGACTCGATCCCGCCGCCTCCGCCGCCCCCGCCTCAGCCGCATGAGACCCCAGATGGACCAGCCCCGCCGCCCCCTGAAGAAGATCTGCATCGTCGGCGGCGGGACAGCCGGCTGGATCGCCGCCGCCCTGATGGCCGAGCATTTCAAGGGCCGGATGGCCGAGGTCGAGTTGGTCGAGTCCGACGACATCGGCACGATCGGGGTCGGCGAATCCACCGTGCCCCCCTTCCTGGAAATGCTGAAGAAGCTGGGGATCAACGAGCAGGACTTCATCCAGCAGACCCAGGCCAGTTTCAAACTGGGCATCCAGTTCGACGACTGGACCGAGAAGGGCGAAAGCTATTTCCACCCGTTCGGCGCCATCGGCGTGCCGGTGGACGTCAGCGACTTCTATCCCGTCTGGCTGAAGGCGCGGATGAACGGCTATCAGCGCCCGCTGATGGACTTCGCCTCTGCGGCGCGGATGGCGGCCCACGAAAGGTTCATGCTGCCGTTCAAGGCCCAGCGCAGCCCCATCGGCGGGGCCTCCTACGCCGTCCATGTGGATGCGAAGCGGGTGGCCCGCTATCTGCGCGACTTCGCCGAGGCGCGGGCGGTGAAGCGGACCGAGGGCATCGTCGAGGAGGTGATGACGCGGCCCGACGGCTTCGTCAGCGGGCTGAAGCTGAAATCGGGCCAGACGGTCGAGGCGGACTTCTTCATCGACTGCACCGGCTTCCGGGCCCTGCTGATCGGCAAGACATTGGGCGTCGGATACACGGACTGGTCCGAATGGCTGATGTGCGACCGGGCCATCGCGGTCCAGACCGAGAATGTCGGTGCGCCCAAACCCTATACATTGGCGCAGGCGCAGGACTGCGGCTGGCGCTGGCGCATCCCGCTGCAGCACCGGACCGGCAACGGCCATGTCTTCTGCAGCCGCTACATGTCCGACGACGAGGCGACGGCGCGCCTGCTGGCTCAGGTCGAGGGCCGGCCCGTGGTCAATCCGATGGTGGTGCCGTTCAAGACCGGGGTGCGGGAGAAG
Organism: Caulobacterales bacterium RIFOXYB1_FULL_67_16; assembly: GCA_001796045.1. Taxonomy (GTDB): domain Bacteria; phylum Pseudomonadota; class Alphaproteobacteria; order Caulobacterales; family Caulobacteraceae; genus Brevundimonas. Next base: position 11,065 of record MGLN01000060.1, read on the forward strand.
ATCTGGGACAGGAACGTCCTGTCCCTGGGTCTGGCCAGCGGCTTCATCGAGCCGCTGGAATCGACGGCCATCCACCTGATCTATCGCGGGATGGATTTCTTCTTCCGCCTGATGCCGGACCTGGACTGCGATCCGAAGCTGGCGACCGAATACAATCGGCGGATGACCGTGGACTATGAAGAGATCCGCGACTTCATCATCCTGCACTACGCCCTGACGCGGCGCGACGACACGCCCTTCTGGCGGGCATGCCGCGACATGGCCCTGCCCGAGGGGTTGCAGCACAAGCTGGACGTCTTCCGCGCCAACGGCAGCCTGGTCGAGGCGCTGGACCCCCTGTTCCGCAATGTCAGCTGGTATGCGGTGATGGACGGCATGGGGGTGACGCCCCGCTCCTATCCGCCGCTGGTCGACCGGATCGACTTCGCCGGCCTGACCGCCGAGATGGACCGGGCGGCCGATATTCTGAACGCCTTCGTCAAGGACCTGCCGTCGCATCAGCAGTTTCTGCAGGACAACTGTCCCGCCCCGCCGGTCGACCTGGCGCCGGTCGCCCTGGCCGCCGTACCCGCTTGATGCCGGCGCGCTTGCCTTGTCGCCGCCGAGCCTGACAGTATGAGGCGGGGATAAGGAACCAGAGTTTGCGCCGCGCCGTCACTATCAAGCATGTCGCCGCCGAGGCGGGCGTTTCCCTGCAGACGGTGTCGCGGGTCATCAACAACGAACCGAACGTGCGGCCCGTGGTGCAGGAGCGGGTGCGCGCCGCCGTGGCCAAGCTGGGCTATGTGCCCAGTCTGGCGGCGCGACGGATGGGGGGCTCGCGCTCCTATCTGCTGATGGCCCTGAACGACCGTGACCGGACCATCGAGGGCTGGAAGTCCGGCGAGGGCACCGACTGGGTCGATCAGATGCTGATGGGCGGCATGCTGAAGTGCGAGTCCCACGGCTATCGGATGATCTTCGAACTGGTCGACACCCATTCCGACCATGTGGATGCGGCCGTGCGAGGAGCCATCGCCGCCCTGCACCCGGACGGGGTGATCCTGACGCCGCCGCACAGCGAAAACCCGGCCATCACCGGCCTGCTGAGCGGGCTGGGTCTGCCCTTCGCCCGCATCGCCTCGATCGCCGAGGGGGATGGATTCGCCATCGCCATGGACGACGCCGAGGCGGCCGCCTTCGCCGTCGACCATCTGCTGGGTCTGGGGCACCGCCGCATCGGCTTCATCACCGGCAGCGCCGAATATGCGCTCAGCGGCGCGCGGCTGGACGGCTATCGCCGCGCCATGGCGGCCTCCCCCCACGGCCTGGACGAGAGCCTGGTCGCGCGGGGGGACTTTTCCTACGAGTCCGGGGTCGCGGCGATGGAAAGCCTGCTGGCCCTGCCGGAGCGGCCGACCGCGGTCCTGGCCAGCAACGACCGCATGGCCCACGCCGCCCTGCGCACGGCCAAACGACAGGGGCTGTCGGTCCCGGCCGACCTCTCGGTGATCAGTTTCGACAATACGCCTCTGGCGCGGTTCGCGGACCTGACCGCCATCATCCAACCGATTGCCGAGATGAGCGCGGTCGCGGCCGAGTGTCTGATCCGGGCGACGGCGGGCGAGACGGACCTGCCGCAGCGAAGCCTGGTGCCGTTCGGCTTCGCCGAAAGAGGCTCCACCGGGGCCCCGAAGATTTAATCCGCCTGGCGATCCCGCTCGGCCGCATGCCAACGCCAGGCCGTGCGGACGATGTCGTCCAGGGTACGGGTCGGGACCCAGCCCAAGACCTCGCGGGCCCGGCTGTTGTTCGCCACCAGGCAGGGGGCGTCGCCGGCGCGACGACCGACCGTCTCGACCGGGAACGGTTGGTTGGTGGTGCGGCGGATGGTGTCGATCAGTTCCTTGACCGTCGTGCCCGTGCCGGTGCCCAGGTTGAAGACCGTCGTCTCGCCGCCATCCAAAAGGTATTTCAGCGCCCGCACATGGGCGTCGGCCAGATCCATGACGTGGATGTAGTCGCGCACCGCCGTGCCGTCGCGGGTGTCGTAGTCGTCCCCGAACAGCTTGAAGCCCTGGCGCTGGCCGAGCGCCGTCTGCAGGGCCAGGGGGATAGCGTGGGTTTCCGGGTAGTGGCGCTCTCCGATCCGGCCCTCTTCGTCGGCCCCTGCGGCATTGAAATAGCGGAGGCAGACCGAGCGGAAGCCGGCGTAGGTCGAGTAATCGGCCAGCGCCTGTTCGACCATCAGCTTGGTCCGGCCATAGGGGTTCAGCGGCGCCTGGGGATGGGTCTCGTCCATCGGCAGTCGCACCGGGTCGCCGTAGGTGGCGCAGGTCGAGGAAAAGACCATGACCTCGATCCCGCCGCGCCGCGCCGCCTCGATCAGGGTGATGGCACCGGCGACATTGTTCTCATAGAAGCGCCCCGGCTCCTTGACCGATTCACCGACCTCGATCAGGGCGGCGAAATGCAGGACGGCGACGGGTTTGTGCTTGGCGATGACCGCGTCCAGGCGCGCGGCGTCTCGGATGTCGCCGGTCTCCAGCTCTCCCCATTGCACGAAGGCGGCGTGACCGTTCGACAAGTTGTCATAGACGACAGGACGGAAACCCGCCTGGGATAGCGCCAGACAGACATGCGAGCCGACGTAGCCGGCGCCGCCGGCGACCAGGACCGTGTTGTTCATTTGGCCGCCTCCCTGGAGTGAGGCGACTGCGCATCCTCAACGTGCCGACTCTAGAACTTTCAGGCTTGTCCGCAACACCCGGCGGCGGCCGGCTTGGATATTCAGGCCGAAGTACGCCGATCGGAAGGACGTATGCGGCGTGAATTTCTTACAGCCGCCACTTCAACGTCACACATCGGCAGCCCGGGTGTCGCCTTAACTACATCGCCGCCGGTTACTGACCGCCGTTCAGGCCAAGCTGGGGGATAAGACTATGGCGCATGGATTGAAGACACGACTGATGGCCGCCGCCGCTCTGACGGGCGTGCTGGCGGTCGCTCACGGGGCGCAGGCCCAGACCGCGGAGCCGGCCACGCTGGACGAAATCGTCGTCACGGCCCAGCTGCGCGAACAGCGGACCATCGAGGTTCCGTTCGCCCTGACCGCCTATTCCGGCTCCTTCCTGGAAGACCTGGGCATTCAGGAGTTCGAGCAGCTCTCGGCCTTCGTGCCCGGCTTCCTGGTGCAGAACCAGTCGCCGAACAACCCGGGCTTCGTGATGCGCGGCATCACTTCCGACTCGGGCGCCGCCACCGCCGAGCCCCGCGTGTCGGTGTTCCAGGATGGCGTGTCGATCTCCAAGTCGCGCGGCTCCTATGTCGAACTGTTCGATCTGGAGCGGGTCGAAGTGGCCAAGGGTCCGCAGTCGACCCTGTACGGCCGCGGCGCCCTGATCGGCGCGGTGAACCTGGTCCAGAACCGCGCCCAGCCCGGCGAGACCGAGGCCTATGCCAATATCGAGGCCGGCAACGAAGACTACCGGATGGTCGAGGGGGCGCTGAACCTGCCGGTCGGAGAGACGGCCGGCCTGCGCCTCGCCACCCGCCTGAAGACGCGCGGCGGCTCGGTCGAGAACCTGCTGGGCGGCGAGGACTACAACGCCATCGAGACCAAGGCCGTCCGCCTGTCGGGCGCCTGGGAGCCGTCGGACGCCATGCGGTTCGACGTGATCGGCAACTATCAGAACGACAACGCCTCGGGCACCTCGTTCAAGTCGATGGCCTATGAGCCCGCCAATCCGACCACCGGCGCGGTCCTGGGCGGCACGGAGCCCTGGGAGGGCGCGGCCCTGACGCCGGGCGCCGACTTCGACGGCGGCAAGACCCTGGGTCTGAGCCGCGAAGTCTGGGGGGTGACGGGTCTGGCCCGGTTCGACCTG
>MGLN01000060.1:14962-15566 GCA_001796045.1 Caulobacterales bacterium RIFOXYB1_FULL_67_16
CAGGACCTGCGTCTGGCCTATGACGACGGCGGCCGCCTGAGCGGCTTCGTCGGCGCCGGCTGGTTCCACGAGGAAGGCTATCAGCGCACGCCGACCCAGTGGAACGAGGCCATGGCCCTGGCGCAGCTGTCCGGCCTGCTGGACGGCTCGGCGACGGCGGTGGGGGACAACACCCTGCCGGCGTCGGTCTATCCGACCGTGGCGCGCGGCATCCTGACCTCTCTGCTGACGCCGCTCGGCGCCGGAGCCCTGGCTACGCCGATCGCCGCCAATCTGGACTCGAACCATATCGAGACCTCGATAAACAGCTCGGAGCTGACCTCCTACGACGTCTTCGCCGACGTCACCTATGCCTTCACCGACCGGTTCGAGATGTCGGCGGGCGTGCGCTACACCCGCGACGACAAGACGACCGGTTACGCCAGCTCGGTCGAGAGCCGCTCGGCCCTGGGCGCGCTGCTGGCGATCCAGGCCGGGGCGATCCCGGCGGCCCAGTTGCCGGCCTTCCTGACGGCCCTGGCCAGTCCCAGCTTCTCCGCCCTGCCCGCCAGCGCCTTCCCCCTGTTCGGCCTGACGTCGCAGCCGACGGCCAACAACGGCGACT
>MGLN01000061.1:0-2065 GCA_001796045.1 Caulobacterales bacterium RIFOXYB1_FULL_67_16
CGCGAGACCGAGCGGGATCGCCGCTATGAAATCCAGACGTCCTGGGACGTGTCGGGCATCGACCTGGGCGCCTCGATCAGCCATGCGGGCTGCTGCCTGACCGTAACGGAAAAGGGACCCGACTGGTTCGCTGTCGAGGTGTCGAACGAGACCCTGTCCAAGACCACCCTAGGTGCCTGGAAGGCCGGCGACGGGATCAATCTGGAGCGGGCCGCCAAGCTAGGCGACGAGATGGGCGGCCATGTGGTGTCGGGCCATGTGGACGGGCTGGGCCGGGTCGTGTCGATCACGCCCGAGGGCGGGTCGCATCGGGTCGAGGTCGAGGCTCCTGCGCCGCTTCATCGCTATATCGCCGCCAAGGGCTCGATCACCGTGGACGGGGTGTCCCTGACGGTGAACAGCGTCGAGGGGCGGGTGTTCTCATTGAATATCATCCCCCATACCTGGGAGGTGACGACCCTGGGCCGGCTGCAGGTCGGCGATGCGGTCAATCTGGAGATCGACATGCTGGCGCGTTACCTCGCGCGGTGGCAGGAGACCGCATGATGCAAGCCGCGCCGAAAATTCACGACAGCCCGATCAGTCCCATCGAGGACATACTGGAGGACGCCCGCAACGGCCGTCCCTATATCCTGGTGGACGCCGAGGATCGCGAGAACGAGGGGGACATCATCATCCCCGCCCAGTTCGCGACGCCGGACCAGATCAACTTCATGATCAAACAGGCCCGGGGCCTGGTCTGCCTGGCCCTGACGGCCGAGCGGGCGCAGCAGCTGCGGCTGCCGCCGATGGCGGCCGAGAACCGCGAGAGCATGAAGACCGCCTTCACCGTCTCGATCGAGGCCAAGGAAGGCGTGACCACGGGGATTTCCGCCGCCGACCGGTCGCGGACCATTCAGGTGGCGACCGACGCCTCGAAGGGCATGGACGACATCGTCTCGCCGGGTCACATCTTCCCCCTGGTGGCGCGCGACGGCGGGGTGCTGGTCCGCGCCGGCCATACCGAGGCCTCGGTGGACATCAGCCGCATGGCCGGCCTGACCCCGGCGGCGGTGATCTGCGAGATCATCAAGGACGACGGCGAGATGGCGCGGATGCCGGATCTGGTCGCCTTCGCCCAGCTGCACGGGCTTAAGATCGGCACCATCGCCGACTTGATCGCCTATCGTCGCCGGACCGAGCGGTTTGTCGAACGGATCATGGATACGCCGTTCGAGAGTGTTCACGGCGGGCCGTTCCGGCTGATGCTGTACAAGAACACGATCGAGGGGGCCGAGCATGTCGCCCTGGTCCACGGCAAGATCGATCCGGCCAAGCCGACCCTGGTGCGGATGCACCAGGTGGACTTCGCCTGCGACCTGCTGGGCCACGTCGAGGCGCGCCAGGACTATGTGCCCAAGGCCCTGAAACAGATCACCGAACACGACGGTCCCGGCGTGGTCGTCTTCCTGCGCGACCCGGCCCTGAACTCGCTGGCGGAACGTCTGGCGGGCGTGGACAAGCCGGCCGCGGTGGACCGGTCGCTGCGGGCCTATGGCGTGGGCGCTCAGATCCTGCTGGACCTGGGCGTCAAGGACATGATCGTAATGAGTTCGACGCGACCCGAACCGACGGCGCTGGAAGGCTATGGCCTACGCATCGTCGGCTGGCGCGACATGGATGGAGAAGACAAGGCGTGACCGAGGCCCCCCGTATTCTGATCGTCGAGGCGCGCTTCTACGATGAACTGGCCGACGCCCTGCTGGAGGGCGCCAAGGAAACGCTGAAGGCGCGCGGCGCCGAATTCGACGTCGTCACTGTGCCGGGCGCCCTTGAGATTCCGGCGGTGATCGCCATGGCCGAGGAGGCCGGGCGGTTCCCGACGGCGCCCCGCTATGACGGCTATGTGGCCCTGGGCTGCGTGATCCGCGGCGAGACCTATCATTTCGAGATCGTCTCGGACCAGTCGGCCGCCGGCATCATGGCCCTGGGGGTCAAGGGGCTGATCATCGGCAACGGGATTCTGACCACCGAGGACGAGGACCAGGCCTGGGCCCGCGCGCGGCTTTCGGAAGGGGATAAGGGC
>MGLN01000061.1:2104-10983 GCA_001796045.1 Caulobacterales bacterium RIFOXYB1_FULL_67_16
GGACCTCATTGCATTGAAGAAGCGGTTGCGGCTAGGCCTCGGCGCATGACTGAACCGAACAGCGTCAAAGCCGTCCTCGAGCAACTGGCCGAGGCCGAAAAGCAGAGGGCCGAGCCCCAGCTGAGCTCGAAACAGCGTCGCGCACGCACCGTGTCGCGCCTGGCGGCCGTCCAGGCCCTGTACCAGATGGAGCTGGCGGGCGAGGGGGTAGAGACGGTGATCACCGAATTCTCCAACTTCCGCTTCGACGCGGACCTGGAAGGCGAGGCTCTGGCCGAGGCCGACGAGGCCTATTTCGCCGAGATCGTGCGCGGCGTGATCGAGAGCCAGCGCGAGATCGATGCGGCGATCAAGGCCCGCCTGGCGTCCAACTGGCGGCTGGAGCGGATCGACGCCACCCTGCGGGCCCTGCTGCGGTCAGGCGCCTGGGAGCTGCTGAAGCGGCCCGAGACGCCGCGCGAGGTGGTGATCGACGAATATGTCGAATTGGCCAAGGCCTTCTTCGACGATTCTGAGGCGCGCTTCGTCAATGCGGCTCTGGACGGCGTGGCCAAAGACGCGCGCAAATAATGCCCGCGCTCGACGTCGCGGGCGAATTCGAGACGATCGAGCGGCTGTTGCGGCCCCTGGCCCATCCGGAGTGGGGGCGGGGGCTGGCCGACGACGTGGCGGTGCTGCCGTCGCGGCCCGGCTATGATCTGGTCCTGACCAAGGACGCCCTGGTCGAGGGGGTCCACTTCCTGCCGGACGATCCGCTGGAGACGGTGGCCCAAAAGCTGTTGCGGGTGAATCTGTCGGACCTAGCCGCCAAGGGGGCCGAGCCGTTCGGCTATCTGCTGGCCTGCGCCTGGTCGGAGCGGTGCGGCTGGCCCGAGCGCGAGGCCTTCGCCGCAGGCCTGGCCGAGGATCAGGGGCGGTTCGGCGTCTTCCTGATGGGCGGGGACACGGTGAAGACGCCGGGGCCGGCCATCTTCTCCCTGACCGCCCTAGGCTGGGTTCCCGAGGGCGAGGCGGTGTCGCGGGATGGCGCCCAGGTCGGGGACCTGGTCTTCGTGACCGGGACCATCGGCGACGGCCTCTTGGGACTGAGGGCGGCGAGGGGCCAACTGGCGATGGAGCCGGCGCGACTTGACGCCCTGGTCGCCCATTATCGCACCCCGGCGCCCCAGGTCGGCTTCGCGGAGGTGGTGCGGGCCCTGGCTACGGCCTCGGCGGACGTGTCCGACGGGCTAGCGGCCGATCTGGCCCACATCTGCCGCGCCAGCGGCGTGGGCGCGGACATAGAGTTGAGCGTCCTGCCCCTGTCGGCGGCGGCCCAAGCCTGGATTGAAGATCGGGTCGATCCCCAGGACGCCCTGATCGCGCTCGCGACCGGGGGAGACGACTACCAGATCGTGTTTACCGCCCCGGCGGAACAGGAGGAGCGCCTGAGACTGGAAGCCCGGCGCCGGCTGATCCGCCTGACCCGGATCGGCGAGGTGACGGCGGGCGACGGATTGGTCGTTCGATACGGCGGGCAGATTGCGCCGCTGGTCCGTAGCGGTTGGACCCACGACTGAAGGCAACGGAATCCTAACCGGAACGGCTTAGGCAGGTCGTCATGGATCGCAGACGCCTGATCACCGCCGGAACCGTCGCCCTGGCCGGCGCCGCCGCCACCTCGGCCGCCGCCTCCTCGTCGAGCAAGACGCCGGCGGCGCCGCCGACGCTGGGGCTGGCGGGGCTGGGGCTGCCGGTGATCGCCGACGGGCGGATCCGCAACTATGTCTTCGTCTCGCTGCAGCTCCATATCGGCGGCGGCAAGACGGTGGAGGAACTGCGGCCCAAGGAGGCCTTCTTCCGCGACGCCCTGGTCAAGGCCGCCCACCGGACCCCCTTCACCGTGCCGGGCGACTGGACCCGTCTGGACGAGGGGCGGATGTCGGCCGCCCTGGTCGCGGCGGCCGGCGCCATATCCGGACGGGGGTCGGTGACCCGGGTGGAGGTGCTGAACCAGGCGCCCCGTCGCCGGGCGGGCATGACGCCTGGACGCTGAACTCGGGGCGCTGACCTCCGGGCGCCAGGCCCCTGATCGATCACGGTTGCGTCAACGCGGCGCCCATGACACGGTCCCCTTGCAAATCCCAAGGGACGCACTGACGCGTCCGCCGCGCTCGGGGGGACCGGACGTCGGACAGAGGCGATAACGCCCGCCCGTCGCAAGGGCCCGTGCGCTTGTTGCAAGGGCATGGAAACGCCAATGACGATCTATCTTACGCTGGTCTTCGCGGCCGGTGTGCTGGCGGTGCTTTACGGCGCCGTCCAGACCGCCGCCCTGATGAAGGCGAGCACCGGTAACGACAAGATGCGAGAGATCGCGGCCGCCATCCAGGAGGGGGCCTCGGCCTATCTGAAGCGGCAATATCTGACCATCGGCCTGGTCGGGATCCTGATCCTGATCGCGGCCTATCTGCTGATCGGCGTCTATGCGGCGGTCGGTTTCGCCATCGGCGCCGTCCTGTCGGGCGCGGCCGGCTACGCGGGCATGCTGATCTCGGTGCGGGCCAATGTGCGCACGGCGCAGGCGGCGTCGGAAAGCCTGTCCAAGGGACTGAACCTGGCCTTCCGGTCAGGAGCGATAACCGGCATGTTCGTGGCGGGCGGCGCCCTGATCGGGGTGTCGGGCTATTTCATCGTGCTGACGCACCACCTGGGGCTGGATCCGGTCGGGCGTGAAGTGATCGACGGGCTGGTGGCCCTGGGCTTCGGCGCCTCGCTGATCTCGATCTTCGCCCGACTGGGCGGCGGCATCTTCACCAAGGGCGCCGACGTCGGCGGCGACATGGTGGGCAAGGTCGAGGCCGGCATTCCCGAGGACGATCCTCGCAACGCCGCAACCATCGCCGACAATGTGGGCGACAATGTCGGCGACTGCGCCGGCATGGCGGCGGACCTGTTCGAAACCTATGCGGTGACGACCGTGGCGACCATGGTGCTGGCGGCCATCTTCTTCCGTGGTCAGCCCTATGTGGACCTGCTGATGGTGCTGCCGCTGGCGATCTGCGCGGTCTGTATCGTGACCTCGATCATCGGCAGCTTCTTCGTGCGGCTGGGCAAGAGCCAGAACATCATGGGGGCGTTGTATCAAGGGTTGATCGTGACCGGGATCCTGTCCATCGGGGCGGTCTGGTGGGTGATCGACCAGATGGTGACCGGGCCGGTGACGACGACCGGCGGCCTGGTCATCCAGCCCATGGCCCTGTTCTGGTCCGGCATGGTCGGGCTGGCGGTGACGGCGGCCATTGTGGTGGTGACGGAATACTATACCGGCTCGGGCTTCCGACCGGTGCGGTCGGTGGCCAACGCCTCGGTGTCGGGCCACGGGACCAATGTGATCCAGGGCCTGGCGGTCTCGCTGGAAGCCACGGCGCTTCCGGCCCTGACCATCATCGTCGGCATCGTGGCCAGCTTCCAGTTGGCGGGCCTGTTCGGCATCGCCATCGCCACCACCACCATGCTGGGCGTGGCGGGGATGATCGTGGCCCTGGACGCCTTCGGGCCGGTGACGGACAACGCGGGGGGGATCGCCGAAATGGCCGGCCTGCCCAGCGAGGTGCGGCATTCGACTGACGCCCTGGACGCGGTGGGCAACACCACCAAGGCCGTCACCAAGGGCTACGCCATCGGTTCGGCGGGCCTGGGCGCCCTGGTGCTGTTTGCGGCCTATACGTCGGACCTGCAGTATTTCTCGGCCAATCCGGCGGACTATCCCTTCTTCGCCGACATGGGGCCGATCGCCTTCGACCTGACCAACCCCTATGTGGTCGTGGGCCTGCTGTTCGGCGGGCTGCTGCCCTTCCTGTTCGGCGGCATGTCGATGATGGCGGTCGGACGGGCGGCGGAATCGGTCGTGGCCGAGGTGCGCCGCCAGTTCCGCGAGAACCCCGGCATCATGACCTATCAGGTCAAGCCGGAGTACGGACGGGCGGTCGACATCCTGACCAAGGCGGCGATCCGCGAGATGATCGTGCCGTCGCTGTTGCCGGTTCTGTCGCCCATCGTCCTGTTCGTCGCAGTGCTGGCGATTTCGGACAAGGCCAACGCCTTCGCTTCGCTGGGCGCCATGCTGATGGGGGTGATCGTCACCGGCCTGTTCGTCGCCATCTCGATGACCTCGGGCGGCGGCGCTTGGGACAACGCCAAGAAGGTGATCGAGGAGGGCTTCACCGACAAGAACGGCGTGGTCCACGGCAAGGGTTCGGAGGCCCACAAGGCGGCCGTCACCGGCGATACTGTGGGTGATCCTTACAAGGACACCTCAGGTCCGGCGGTGAACCCGATGATCAAGATCACCAATATCGTGGCCCTGCTGCTGCTGGCGGTGCTGGCCAGCGGGACGGTGGGCTGATGCGAAGACGCCCCGGAGAGCGATCTCCGGGGCGTCTTTTTTTGGGTGTCGTCGAACCTTAGTCCGGGCGGCGTTGGCCGGGGGTGTCGTCCTCGGTGCGCGGCAGCTGGCCGCGGCCGACGTTGCCCAGCAGCTGTTCCAGAACCGTCAGGGCGCGACCGCGCGTCGGGGTCTCGTTGGCGTTCATGGCGATCTGCTGGCCGTCGGCCAGGCCCAGGGTGCGAACGCCGACGACCTTGTCGCCGTTCGGCTCGAAGGTGACTTCGGTGACGGTGCGGCTGGAGATGACCGGCCGGTTGTAGGTGTATTTCTCGGTCGTTTGGCTGATGTAGTACCAGACCTGGTCCGGTTCGAAGGTCGAGGTAGTCGAGGGCGAACCCAGGCGGGCCAACACGGTTTCCTTGGTGTCGGTCCCGGCCACGATGTCCTGCGGCTTGGCGTCGATGGCCTGGAAGCCGTTGGAGCCGATCGTCGGGGCGCAGGCGGCGGACAGGCCGGCCAGGGAAACAGCGACGAAAAGCGGGACGAAACGAGACATGATCGGGCGCCTGCGAGAGAACAAGGTCTTTGACCTAGACGGACCTGCGTCCTAGTTCAACGGCGCGGCGGAAAAGGGGCCGTATAAAACCATGCTGAAAAACCTGTTCAGACCCCGGACCGGCGTCCGTATCGGCGACGCCCTGTACGCCCTGGCGGTGGCGCAGGCGCGGCGGCCCGACTTCTACACCCGGCTGGGGGTGGCCGACCGGATCGACGCGCGATTCGAACTCTATACCCTGCACGTCCTGCTGCTGGTGCTGCGGCTGCGCGATGAGAACACCGAGGCGGGGCGGGATGCGGCCCAGGCCCTGTTCGACGTCTATGTCTCGGCCCTGGACCATGCGCTGCGGGAAGAAGGCGTCGGCGATGTCTCGGTCGGCAAGAAGATGCGCAAGCTGGGCGAGGCCCTGTACGGGCGGATGAACGCCTATGAGACGCCGCTGCGCGACGAGGACGCCACGGCTCTGACCGAGGCCCTGGCGCGCAACGTCTATGCAGAGACGGGGGCGGAACGGGCGGCGGATCTGGCGCGCTACGCCCTGGCCGCGCGGGCCGGGCTGGCGGCGCAGGATTATAATCAAGTGCTGGCGGCGCCGGCCTGGACGGATATTTGAGACCATGAGCGAGAGCCTTCCCTACAGCGAGACGGTGCGGGTCAACCAGATCGGCGCCGGGCTGAGCCGGCGGCTGGAGCCGGACGCCGAGACGCGCAAGCGAATCGCCCGCGCCCTGGACCTGCAGGGGCTGGAGGATTTCGTGGTGGAGATCGCGGTGGCGCCGACCCCGTCGACGCGCGAATGGACGATGAAGGGCCGCGTCACGGCCCATGCGGTCCAGACCTGCGGCCTGACCCTGGAGCCCCTGCCGGTCGAGGTGGACCGGCGATTCTCGATCCAGCTGGCCGAGGCGGAACCGCAGCAGACCGAGGAGATCGAGGTCACCCTGGATGAAGAGGACGCCGACCTGATCGAGGACGGCAAGATCGACCTGGGCCAGTACGCCGTCGAGCAGCTGGTCCTGTCGCTGGACCCCTTCCCCCGCAAGCCGGGCGCGGAATTCGTGCAACCGGAAGAACCTGGCGAAATCTCGCCCTTTGCGGCGTTGAAGGCCCTGAAGCCGAAAGAGGATCAAGGCTGAGGTTGACGTAAGGTCCGGGTGGTTGCATCCCCCGGCTTCGGCGCTATCGTCCAGCGCCTATATCCAGCGTCGCGCGACAAGACGACGCGGCTAATCGAGGTCCATTTGCCCACCCCAGTTACGATCTCGCTTGACGCCATGGGCGGCGATCACGGCCCATCCGTCGTCGTCCCGGGCGTCCGCAGCTATGTCCGCAGTTCCGGCGGGGAGGGGGTCCGCTTCCTGCTGCACGGAGACGAGGCCCAGATTCGCGCCGAGCTGGCGCGCTGCGCCCTGCCGTCGGACCTCATCGACATCCGCCATACCGACAAGGTGGTGGCCATGGACGAAAAGCCCGCCCAGGCCATGCGCCGAGGCAAGGGCTCCAGCCTTTGGAACGCGGTCGAGGCGGTGAAAACGGGCGAGGCCGGCGGCGTCGTCTCGGCCGGCAACACCGGCGCTCTGATGGCCATCTCCAAGCTGATCCTGAGGATGTCTGCGCCGGGGCTTGAGCGGCCGGCCATCGTCGCCAGCTGGCCGACCTTCAAGGGTCATACGGCGGTGCTGGACGTGGGCGCCAATATCGGCAGCGACGCTGAACAGCTGGTCGAGTTCGCCATAATGGGCGAGGCCTTCCAGACGGCGGTGCGCGGCGTGGCCCGGCCCACCATTGGCCTGCTGAACGTCGGTTCAGAAGACATGAAAGGCAACGAGCAGGTCAAGGAGGCGCACGCCATCCTGCGCGACGGGCCGTTCGACCTGAATTATCACGGCTTCGTCGAGGGCGACGACATCGCCAAGGGCACGGTGGACGTGGTCGTCACCGACGGCTTCACCGGCAATATCGCCCTCAAGACCGCAGAGGGAACCGCGCGCTATATCTCGGCCCTGCTGCGCGAGGCCCTGACCTCCAGCCTGCAGGCCAAGCTGGGCGCCGCTGTCGCCATGCCGGCGCTCAAGAAGATGCGCGAGAAGATCGACCCCAGCGCCATCAACGGCGGCCCCCTGCTGGGGCTGAACGGGATCGTGGTGAAGAGTCACGGGGGCGCTGACGCCAAGGGCTTCGGCAATGCGATCCGCATCGCCGTCGATCTGGCCCGCAGCGACTATATGGCCAAGGTGGGCGCCAATCTGGGCAAGCTGGATGCGGTGTTCGACCATTCCAGCCCGGCCGCCGCCCCTGCCGGAGCCCCCCTTCCCGGAGAACCCCTTCAGTGAGCGTCACCCGCAGCGCCGTGACCGGCGTCGGCTCCTATCTGCCGGAGCAGATCGTCACGAACGCCGACCTGGCCGAGATCGTCGACACCTCCGACGAATGGATACAGGAGCGCACCGGCATCAAGCAGCGCCACAAGGCACGCGAGGACCAGCCGACCAGCGACCTGGCGGTCGAGGCCGCGCGTAAGGCCCTGGCGGACGCCGGCAAGACGGCGGCGGACGTGGACCTGATCATCGTGGCCACGACCACGCCCGACATGACCTTCCCGGCCGTCGCCTCCATCGTCCAGCGCAAGCTGGGCGCCCCGGTGGGCGTGGCCTTCGACGTCCAGGCCGTCTGTTCGGGCTTCGTCTACGCCCTCAGCGTGGCCGACGGCTTCGTGGCGCGGGGGCTGTCGAAATGCGCCCTGGTGATCGGCGCCGAGGAGATGACCCGGCTGATGGACTGGACCGACCGGACCACCTGCGTCCTGTTCGGCGACGGCGCCGGGGCCGTGGTGCTGGAGCCGCGCGAGGGGCAGGGCACGGCCGCCGACCAGGGCATGCTGGGCTTCGCCCTGCGCGCCGACGGGTCGAAGACCGACCTGCTCTACGTCGACGGCGGCCCGGCAACGACCGGAACCGTCGGCCATTTGCGGATGGCGGGGAACCAGGTCTTCCGCCATGCCGTGGTCAATATCGCCGAAGGCATAACCGCAGCCTGCGCCGCCGCCGGCATCGCGGTGGCCGACGTCGACTGGTTTGTGCCGCACCAGGCCAATCAGCGGATCATCAAGGGGGTGGGCGACCGACTGGGTCTGGACGAGGACAAGGTGATCTCGACCGTCGCCCTGCACGCCAACACCTCGGCCGCCTCCATCCCTCTGGCCCTGGATGCGGCGATCCAGGATGGACGCATCCGCAAGGGTGACATGGTGCTGCTCGAAGCCATGGGCGGCGGCCTGACCTGGGGCGCCTGCGCGCTGAGGCTATAGGCCTCTTCGCGAGGCATTGATTTTCCGCAGACTTTGCGCGCCTATAGGGCGAGGAACCGAACCAAGCCGGGGATAGAATGTCAGGCCAGCAGACCGTAACGCGCGCCGATCTGTGCGAAGCCGTGCACGAGGAGGTCGGCCTGTCCCGCCATGAGTGTTCCGCCCTGGTGGAACGCACCCTGGAGCTGATCGTCGAGGCCCTGGAGCAGGGAGACACCGTCAAGCTGTCCGGCTTCGGCGTTTTCCAGGTTCGCGAGAAGCGCGCCCGGATGGGCCGCAACCCCAAGACGGGCGAGCCGGCGGCGATCAATCCCCGCCGCGTCATCAGTTTCCGCGCCTCTCAGATCATGAAGAGCCGGGTGCACGACGCCGTCGTCGGAGGCTGATTCGCTTGGCCAAGAGCGCCGACGCCTTCCGCACCATTTCCGAGGCGGCCGAGGAGGTCGGGGCGCCCCAGCATGTGCTGAGGTTCTGGGAGACCAAGTTCAGCTTCGTGACCCCGGTGAAGCGGGCGGGCGGACGGCGCTTTTATCGTCCCCAGGACATCGCCGTTCTGAAGGCGGTGCGGCGGCTTCTGCACGACGAGGGTCTGACGATCCGCGGGGTGCAACGCCTGCACAAGGAACAGGGGCTGAAGAAGCTGG
>MGLN01000061.1:11234-14318 GCA_001796045.1 Caulobacterales bacterium RIFOXYB1_FULL_67_16
AGTACAATCGTTATGAGGGCGAGGAGTATCGAAACCGTCTGAACTTCCGCAACGACGGTCTGGCCGGAACGGAACGTCTGGTCCAGGTCGACAAGAGTCTGGCCGGCCTCGCCCAACCGGATGAGATGGTGATCGGGTCCGACCCGGAACTGGGCCGCATCTACGCCTATACGACCGCGCAGGTGAAGGACGCCGACGGGGACGGGCGGATCACCGACGCCGACCGCACCGCCCGTTCGGTGTACAGCCTGGCCGGCGCCTCGGGGGTTTGGGATCCTACGGGGTTTCGGCTGCGACGCTTCTGGGAGGCGATCGAGGAATCCGGCCTTCTGTCCTCCGTCACCCTGGGCGGTCGTCGCTGGGGCGGTCCCTGGACGCTCGGCTATGATGTCTCGCTGTCCCGGTCGCAGGACGATCTCGACAACGGCGCGACCCTGGAGTTCCGTACCGACGCCGTCGACTGGCTGGGCAATCGCGGCGTCGAGGTGGTCGAGACCGGCGATCCGCGGTTCCGGCTGTGGAGCCTCAACGAAGCGGGAATGAAGGCGGTCCAGGACCCCGCCGCCTATGAATTCCGAAGCCTGGGCGCCGATTGGGAGCGGACGTCGGAAACCCTGGCCCAGGCCCAGTTCGACCTGTCCTATGCGGTCGGCGGCGAGGTTCTGGAGACGGTCCGGCTGGGCGCTCGCTACATGTATTCGGACCGACGCAGCGCCGCAGGCTCCCACCCCGATCTGATCGGACCGGAGACCATGGCGGACCTGGAGGGTCTGTTCGGCGCCCCGGTCACAGACCTGTTCGACGGTCGCTACACCGGCGAGCACCAGCTGGGCGTGGGGCTGGACAGCCGGCGGATGCTGGCGGAGATCGAACGCGCCTATCGCGGCGACAGCGCCTATTTCGTCATCGACCCCGAGTATGAGGCCGACGCGGATACGGAGAATTTTCGCCTGAAGGAGCACGTGGCGGCCGGCTATCTGATGGCCACGGCCCGCTGGGCGGAGACCGAGTTAACCGGAGGGGTGCGGGTCGAACATACTCGCACAAACGTGGAATTCCCGGTTCTCGACGCGATCCGCGGCGACGGACGCGCCCGCCGCCGCAACAGCTTCGTCAATGTCCTGCCGTCGCTCCATCTGCGACGCGCCCTGGGTCGCCAGGGCGTGCTTCGCGCCGCCGTCTGGACCAGCTTCGCCCGCCCGGACATCGCCCGCATGACCACGGCGCGGCAGTATGTCTATGATCAGGACCCCGACGACGACGGCGAGACCAATGCCAAGACCGACTGGCTGCTGCTGGAGGTGCGCGAGGGAAATCCCGATCTGAAGCCGATGGAGGCTGTCGGCTACGACCTCTCGCTGGAACACTATGGGCGATCGACGGCCTGGTCGGCGGCCCTGTTCCACAAGGACATCCGCAACTTCCTCTACCGGGCCTCGACCAGTTCGATCCGGGACGGCGGTCTGGTGGAGCGGGGCGACGAGGACGGGGTGCCCGTCAGGGCCTATGTCAACGGGCGGCGGGCGCGGATCAGCGGCGTCGAACTGGCGATGCGCCACGGCTTTGACTGGGCGCCGGCGCCGCTGGACGGGCTTGGCGTGACGGCCAATCTGACCTGGCAGGTCAGCCGCGCCGACGCCAACATCTCATGGCGGGTCGGCGACGAGCTCCCGTTCACCGAGACCCCGGAGACCCTGGCCGGGCTGGAGCTGTTCTGGCAGGGCGGCGGCTGGGAGGCGGCGGTCGGCTGGAGCCGCCAGGGCGGCTTTCTGGAAGGCATGGATAGTTTCGCCAACGACCCCTACGAACAGCCCTACAGTTTCGTGGACGTCAGCCTGCGTCGGCGGCTGGGCGGGGACGGCCTGGCCTCGATCCAGATCCGCAACCTGCTGAACAGCCATACCTATTGGTACACCTTCGGCTCGGGCTCGGAGGATCTGCGCGAATATATCCGCACGGGACCGACGGTGATCCTTGCGATCAGCCGCAGTTTCTGACCGGCGAAGCCGGAGCCCCCGCAGGGGCTCCGTTTCGGATCAGAAGTAGATGCGAACCCCGGCCGTGACGGTCCGGCCCGACAAAGTCTGGGCCAGCACCGCGCCGCTGGCGGGCAGGCTGTCGGACGACACGGCCGTGATCGCCGTCTCGTCGAACAGGTTGTTGGCGTTTACCGACAGAACGACCCGCTCGATCGGACGCACCTGGAAGAAGGCGTTGACGGTCGCATAGGCCGGCAGCTTCAGCAGGTTGGTGTCCTGGGCGTAGCTTTCGGTCGTGCCGACCACGCTGGCGCCGACGGTGAACAGGTCGGTCTCGTACTGGGGCATCAGCTGATAGATGACGTCCGCCTGGCGGCGCGGCGTATTGCCGACCAGGGCCGGGTCTTCGGCATCCTTGATTTCGGCGCTGGTCACCGTGGCGCCGGCCGTCAGGCTGAAGGGGCCGCGACGGATTCCGCCCTCGAACTCGGCGCCATAGGCTTCGTAGCCGCGCTGAACGATCACGCGCTGGGTGACGCCGTTGGCGTCCGGCTTGATCTGCTGGTTCGTCTCATTCACCTCGGCCCAGAAGCCGGTGACATTGGCGAACAGGCCGTCGGTGCGGAACTTCAGGCCCAGTTCAGCCTGTTTGACCGGATCATAGCCGGCTTCCGCATCGGTCAGAGAGCCGTCCACGCTGCTGATCGCCGGCGAGAACAGCAGGGCCTCGGCGCCGGCCCGCGCGCCCTTGCTGTAGCGGGCGAAGGTCGAGAGGTTCTGCGACAGACGATAGTTGGCGCTGACCGAGTAGGAGACATAGTCGTAGCTGTAATCGACCGGCGTGGCGTTGGCCGCAGGGGCGAAGGCGAAGGTGCGTTCGGCCTCGGAGATGACGCCGTCATTGTCGACGTCGATGGTTCGCACATTGGTCGTGCCGTTGGCGGTCGTCTGACCGCTGACGTCGCCGTTGTCGAAACGCACCGATCCGCCGACCGACAGCTTGCCCTGGCGATAATTCAGCGAGCCGTAGGGGGCGAAGACGCTATAGGTGACGTCGGTGCGCGAGTTGCCGTTGGGCGTCGGGCCGTAGAAGTTGACGACGCCG
>MGLN01000061.1:14327-24458 GCA_001796045.1 Caulobacterales bacterium RIFOXYB1_FULL_67_16
TGGCGGTCGTACTTCAGGTCCTGCTCGGCGTTGTAGACGCCGATCGTGGTCGTCAGCTGGCCGCCGCCGACCTCGAACACGCGGCTGGCGCGAAGGTCGTTGGTGAAATTGTCCATGCTGTCGATGTCGGTGTGGGCCAGCATCGAGTAGGACAGCAGACCGTTGCCGTTGACCGTGGCCGGGTTGATGGCCTGTCCCGCCTTGGGGCCGCTGGCGTAGGCGAGGGTGCCGGGCCGTCCGCCCAGGGCGAAGGGCGCCAGGGTCGCCGGGAAGACGGCGAGCGAATAGTTCATGTCCGCCGAACCGGACTGGTCGGCGTAGCGCATGTGCTCGGAGATGGTCCAACCCCGCAGGTTGAAGCGGGTCTGGAAACCGAGCGCGCGGACGCGGGCGTGATTTCCGTCGTTGAGGTTGACCTCGGTCAGGTCGCCGTCGCCGTTGATCAGCGGGAAGCGGTTGATGTTGGACGCCGTCTGGGTGTCGCCGGTGATCGAGAAGTTCGGGACGTCGCTGTAGCTGGGATCGTCGTTGCTGCCCGACACCAGCAGGGGCGCCGGCCCGTAGCCGATGACCGTGTCGTCCAGGTACTTGCCCCAAAGCCGCACGAAGCCGCCTTGGAACTCCTTGGTGATGTTGGCCTTGATCTGACCGCCGTGGTTGCCTTGGAAACCGGATTCACGCGGCCCCTCGCCCTCGCGATAGAAGCCGCCGACGTGGAAACGCAGGGTGTCGCTCAGGTGGCCGCCGTAGTCGAAGTCGCCACGGTAGGTGTCGTAGTCCAGGCCGGTGGTGGCCAGGAAGGACCCGCCTTCGACCTCGCCGGTCTGGGAGATGAGATTGATCACGCCGCCCGGCGCATTGGACGCGAAGGTCGACGAGGAGCCGCCGCGGATGGACTCGATCTGGCCGACGTTCAAATCGTACCGAAGGAAATAATCCGGAGCCATGCCCAGCACGTCGCCGAACTCCAGAACGGGCAGGCCGTCTTCCTGGAACTGAACATATTTGGCGCCCGAGCCGACCATGGGCAGACCGCGGATGGTGTAGTTGCCGTTCACCTCGCCCAGCGAGGCCTCGGCCCGGATGCCGGGGATGGTGCGAACCAGGTCGCTGACGGAATAGGCGCCGATCTTGGCGATCTCGACGTCGTCGATGGAGCTGGTGGAAGTGGCGCTGTCCAGACGGTCGCGGGCCTTCGCCACTCCAGTGACCACCAGGTCGTCGCTCTCGCGGGTGCGACTGGCTTCCCAGGCCGTCTGCCGAGCGGGCGCCGAGCCTGTTTGAGCGAGAGCAGGACCGGCCAGAAGCAAAGGCGCCAAGGCGGCGGTCAGGTAAAGCGATTTCAAAATAGCCTCCGAAATTCTTTCGTAAAGGCCAGAACTATCCATCAATACTTTATTGAGGAGTCGTTCTGACCCGATCGTTCGATGTTCGGGGGATTATCGCCTTGGTCGCTTAGAAGATGATAAGGAAGATCTACGCAATTTCACTGACACGATTTCGCCGTCAGTTTAACGGATCGGCAACAGTGGTGCGGCGCTCGAAAACTGGGTCAGGGCAGCGGGGTTCGGCGCGGCTAGGGCGTCTGCAAGCGCCCGGCAAACCGACGTCTGAAGGCGCCGCCGACGCGGGACACTGAGATGTCGTACCATCCGTCCGCCTGGACGGGGATGCGCAGGTGGGGGCGTTCGCCGGCGAGCACCCTGGAACGCCGCGCCGTTCGGCGGCCGCTCTCGTCGACAAGGCAGAACCAGCCGGTCTGCGGGCTCGTCAGGCCCAGGATCAGGCCCAGGCCCCGGCGCGCTGGAATCAATTTTGCCGAGGTCGACCCGTCTGTCTCCAGACCTCCGGCGAAACGCCGGTACAGACCGTCGGGCGCAATCAGATGGAGATTATAGAGGTCGGCGGGCCGTGCGAGCGCCAGGCTGTTTCCCGCCTTCAACCGGTAGCGCTGGGCGCTCGGCGACGCCGCACGCCCGTCGTACAGATGAAACACGGCCTCATCCGCTCCGTCGTTGCGGATTTCGAGCTGCAGCAGGCCCTGGTCGAGATCGATCCGGTCTTCGATCGACAGCGGGCGCGGCGCGGTGTCGAGCCACGTGATCGGCGCGTCCAGAGCCCAGGCCGCTTGAAAATGACGTCCGTCGAGCGGACGCGTCACGGCTTCGGTCCAAGACGGCAGGAGGACAAAGCGCGTCTCAGATCGCTGGGGCGGTCGGTTTGGATGATATTGGCGTCCAGATCCAGCAGAGCCCGAAGCCGGGGACAAACCTCGGGCGTGTCTGCCGCCACCGCCGCATCGACCTGGCCCAGACTGTTGACCCAGACGCGCGCGCCCAGGGTTCGAATCTCCGACCTCAGCGGCGGCGTCAGCGAGTCCGTGTCGCCATGAACCACCCGAACCGGCGCCAGGCCTTGGACCGCTTCGGCCAGACCGTCGGCACGGCTGACCCGGGGCATCACCTCGGCATCGGGCGCCAGACCCCGCACCTGCGCCAGCACCGCACTGTCGGAATCGAAGAACAGCACCTGGTCCGTCATCCCCAACCCCTCGACGACCGCGACCACCGGGGCGACGCCATCCGTCTTGAGGTCCAGGTCCACCATCACCCGGCCGCAGGCGCTGCGCAGCGCCTGCAGCAGGGTCGGCGGCGGGGAGCCGTCCGCCAGTCGCAGCGCACGAATCTGGGCGTAGGTCAGGCTTTCCGCCGCGCCTGCGCCGCCTGTAGTGCGCGCGACCGTCTGATCGTGCATCAGGAAGGGAACGCCGTCTGCCGACACCTTGACGTCGATCTCGATCAGATCCGCGCCCGCCTCAACGGCTTCCTCGACGGCGGCCAGGGAATTCTCTGGCGCTTTCAGGTGACCGGCCCGATGAGCGGCGATCAGCAGACCGCCGCGCGGCCGGAGCCACTCGGCCTGGAGCTGCGTCATGCGTTCGGTCTGTCCGCAGACCGGCTCGGCCAAGGCCGGCGTCGTCGCCAGCCCCGCCAAGAGCGCCAGGAGCCCGACAAGTCCCTCGCGGCGCATCACTGCGGATCCTCGCGCCGCAGGATCAGCTCCGGCGTCGCCGGCCGCAGATCGGTCAGACGCGCCGGATCCTCGCCGGACTTGTCCAGGCGGAAGGCGTCGTAGAGGGCGCCGTCCATGGTCCAGGCCCGCACCGTCAGCCGGTCGCCGGTCACCTCGATCTGCTGGAACACCTGCACGCCGCTGGCCTTGCGGTCCGTCCAGTTCAGGTCGCCCAGCGGATACTGTTTCGGTCCGACGTTGGAGACCATATAGACCGGACCCTGGTCGTGAGGACGGCCGCGCCCATAGGTGTGGTCATGACCGGCCAGCACCAGGTCGACGTGATGACGGTCGAACACCGGCTGCAGCACGGCGCGAAGGTCCTCGCCGCTGCGGCCCCGGGCTGTGGAGTAGAGCGGATAGTGCAGGAAGACGACCGTCCAGCGCGACGGGTTGTCGGTCAGCTGGCGCTCCAGCCAGGCCACCTGATCCCGCGCCGCCTGGGGGTCCTCGTCGAACATGTCGGCGTCCAGCGAGATGACGCGGACGCCCTGATAGTCGACCCGGTAGACCGTCTCGCTCAGGGTCTCTGACGGCCCGTTCTCGGGCAGGGCGAACTGAAGCCGCCACTGGGGCGCCAGCCTTTGCCGGGTCTCGCCCTGGGGCTTCATGTATTCGTGATTGCCCGGCGTCATCAGCGACGGAGTCTCGGCCAGACGGTGGGCGTCCATGTCGAACCATTCGCCCCATTCGGCGTCATTGTCGGCCCGGTTGATCAGGTCGCCGGCGAACAGCATGAAGGCGGCGTCCGGGGTCTGGCGCAGGGCGCGGCGCACGGCCAGGCCGCCCATGGAGCGGATGTCGTTCTGGACGTCGCCCATATAGAGGAAGGTGAAGGGGCGAACCTCGGCCGCAGCGGTCTTCACCTGACGCCAGGGCGACCATGCGCCCTCCTTGCCCACGCGATAGACATACTGGGTGTCGGGCGTCAGGCCGGTCAGCCGCACGCTGTAATAGTCGGCGGCGACATTCTGCTGGTCGCGCGTCGTGAAGGCGGCGGGGGTGCGCTGCGCCGGCAGGCGGACCGCCTGGGCCGGATAGGCCGGTCCCGGCGTCAGGACCGCATATTCGATGAAGCCGTCGCCGGCGCCTGCTTCGGCACGCCAGTTGAAGGCCAGGCTGGTCGCCGGCGTCTCGGTCAGGTTGACGATGACGCGTTCGGGTGTCGCAACCGTCTGGGCTTGGGCGGCGAAAGCCAGGACGCTGCAGGACAGGGCGGAGGCGGCGAGGCGCAGGGACAGGCGCATGGATGATCCTCGATGTCAGGAAAGGGCGCCGCTCGCGGGAGATCTCCCGCGAGCGGCAGGGGCGATCAGAGCCGCCAGTTCAGGTTCAGGCTCAGGTAACGGCCGTTCTCGATGTAGTCGCGGACGCCGCCCTTTCCTTCACCGAAGGTGTAGAAGTAGGTGTAGTTGTCCAACAGGTTCTGCACCTTGAAGGTCGCCGTCAGGTTCGGCGTGATCTGACGCCGCGCCATCAGGTCCACGAAGTGATAGTCCTGCTCGTACGGGTCGTTGCCGTAGTCCTCGATGTCTTCCAGCGACACGTCCTGATAGTTGTAGGCCACATAGGCCTCCCAGCCGTTGCGCTCCCAGAAGAGTTCCAGGTTCACGATGTGGTCGGGCGTCTCCATGAAGGGCAGGGTGTAGCCCTCGGGGTGCCAGGACAGGCCGGTCTCGGCTTCCGAGCGCTGGATGGTGGCGTTCACCGCCACGCCCAGGCCGTCGAACGGCGCAGGCAGCCACTGCAACTGCTGGCGGGCGTTGATCTCGACGCCGCGGATCTCGGCCTTGCGGCCGTTCATCGGCATTGAGACCGAGACGCCCGACGGATCGTCATATTCGCCCGCCGTGCCGTCCTGAATGACCGAGGAGGACGAGCGGAACAGGAACTTGTCGATGTCCTTGTAGAACAAGGCCACCGAGTAGGCGCCGGTCCGTCCGTTGTAATATTCCGCCGACAGGTCGTAGTTGACCGATGTCATCGGCTTCAGATCCGGATTGCCCTGGACGATGCCGGTCAGAACCCATTCGGTGGTGGGGTTGGTGACGCCGTCGCCGTCGGGATCGCTGTCGTAGCTGTATTCCTTGACCGAGGTCATCCGGTTGATGTCCGGACGCGAGACGCTGGTCCAGATGGCCGCGCGCAGCTTGGTGTTCCGATTCAGGTCGTA
Organism: Caulobacterales bacterium RIFOXYB1_FULL_67_16; assembly: GCA_001796045.1. Taxonomy (GTDB): domain Bacteria; phylum Pseudomonadota; class Alphaproteobacteria; order Caulobacterales; family Caulobacteraceae; genus Brevundimonas. The sequence continues at coordinate 19,573 of MGLN01000061.1, forward strand.
GTTGACGTGGACCGACGGCAGCCAGTTGGTGAAGCCCGAGGTATCGGTGGTGTAGTCCTCGCCCCGCACCGGGTCTTCGGTCCAGGCGCGGATGTCGTTGCTGGTGTCCTCGACCCGCACCCCGGCGATGATCTCCGCCGCCCCGAAGCGCGCCGTACCCATGGCGTAGGCCGACACTACCTGCTCGTCGTAGAACCAGGTCGAGGCGTAGTCGATCGAGTCCGCCTCGTTGAGCGTCAGCAGGGTCGAGTTCCCCGCCTGGGCCCGTTTGATCTCGGCCATCATCTTGTCGGTGTCGATGACGGCGCCCAGCTGATACAGGCCGGTGTAGCGGCCGTCGAACATGTCGGTGACCGCTTCCCCGAAAAGGGCGGAGTAGTCGGCCATGGTGCCCTGCGGCTCCAGGTCGATCAGCGACCCTTCCAGACGCTCACGCTCTGACTTGTAGTATTTGGCCCCGACGCGCACCTGCTGCAGCCAGGAGCCGGTCGGCTCGTAGCGCAGGTTGAACTGGGCCTGGTTCAGGGTCTCCTTGGCCCCGCCGTAGCTGCCGCTCAGGCTGGAAGCGGTGTACTGGGACAGGTCCTGGATCGCCGCCATGCCGGCGGGGTTCAGCACCCATTTCAGGTATTGGGGATCGCCCTGGCTGACGATCTCGATGCCTTCGTTGCCGTTCCACAGATAGGCGTTGCGGCCGAAGTACATCTCATAGCTGTCGACGATATTGTCCTCGGATTCCGAGTGCGACAGGTCGTAGTCCAGGGTGAAGGCGCCGAAGCGGCTTTCGCCGCCGAAGTTGACCATCTGCAGCAGGCCTTCGGTCGTGCCGCCTTCCCAGTAGCGCCGCATCCGGAAGCCCTTGGGATCCCAGGCGCCGGAGGCGCCGATCAGGCTGTAGTAGCCGGTCGTGCGCTTGTCGGCGTCGGTGATCACGCCGTCGCCGTCGCGGTCCACGATCTGGGCGGTGGTGTAGCTGTAGATGGCGCCCTTGGCGCCATAGCCGACGATCGCGTTCTCGGGCTGGGCCAGGCCGCCCGCGGTCTTGTCCACCTGCTCCAGGCGGGCCGAGGCGCTGGTGCCGCCCTCGTTGCGGAAGTTCAGACGGTTCCTGAACTGCGTCTCTTCGTACTCATTGTACTGGCCGCGCAGATGGAAGTCGTGGTGCTCGCCGCGCCAGTCCAACGAGCCGTTGAAGCCCCAGCGGGTCACGTCCGTGTCGCCTGTGGACATTTCCAGGCCGCGGGTGACGAAGGTCTGGGGATTGAAGTCCAGGCTCTGGGCGGTGCTGTACCAGGTGCGGGGCATATTGTCCCCGGAGTTGCCGATCTGCTCGAACTGAGAGGCGCGCTCGGAGTAGTTTCCGGTCACGAACAGGCCCAGGCGATCCGAGAACTGCTTGCCGAAGGCGACGTCCGCCGCCCATGAGGTCCTGTCGTCGCGCTGTTGCAGCAGGGTGCCTTCGATCGAGCCGGCGACGTGGGTCGGGTCGTAGTCGAAGGCTGTCGGCGTCTTGATGTCGATCGTGCCGCCGATGGCGTCGCCGTCCATATAGGGCAGCAGGCTCTTATAGACTGTGATCGCATCCACGCCCGAGGTCGGCAGGAAGCTGAGGCGGACGCCGCGGAAGAAGTTGTCGTTCGGCGATCCGGTGCCGCCCATGCGCACGCCGTTGACGGCGTAGGCGTTGTATTCCGTCGCCATGCCCCGGATCACCACCCGGTCGCCTTCGCCGGTGAAGTGGTTGCGCACCGCCGACACGCCGGGAATGCGCGAGGCGGCCTCGGTCAGGTTCGACGAGGGCAGCTTGCCCATGTCGTCGGCGCTGACGCTGTCCGAAATCATGTCGTTGTTGCGCTTCTCGTCGATCGAGCGGCGCAGGCCCTGAAGATAGCCGGTGACGACGACCTCATCGAGCACGGCCTCCGGCGTGGCGGTTTCGGCAGGCGTCGCGGCGGACTGGGTCTGGGCTGCGGCCCAGTGCGGGAAGGCGGCGACGAGCGCCAGACCGCCGGCGGCGGCCATATAGCGAGATTTGGTTTTGAGCATCTGATCCCCCTTTGATCTGCATCGGTGCAGACGGGGGAGAGACGGCGGGCCTGTCTCTGGCTGACAGGCGTCATCAACATTTCATTCGAACGTCGCCGATCTGCATTTTTTGGAATAAGCCCGCCCTGAAATCTGTGGAGCGAGACCAGACTGAAGATTTTCTGTCACAAACGACTTCTATGAGAGCCGCTTATCGGCGCCGAAGCTTGATCCAGGCCGTCGTCGTCCGCCGCCTTCTACGGACAGCCCCATGCCCCAGATCGACCGTCGCGGCCTGCTGGCCGGCTTGGCCGCCGCCGCCGCCTTTCCCTCGCTCGCGCGGGCCTTGAGCATCGCCCCCCGGGTTCGGACCGGCACGATCCAGGACGTCGAACATGTGGTGATCCTGATGCAGGAGAACCGCTCCTTCGATCACTACTTCGGCACGATGAACGGGGTGCGGGGCTTTTCGGACCCGCATCCGGCGCCGGCGCCCGCCGTCGACGGCCGCGCCCGCGACGTCCTGCTGCAGCATGACGGACGCGGCGAAGGCCCGGCCTGGCTGGCGCCCTTCCCGCTGAACACCCGCCAGACCTTCGCCCATATGCGGGTCGAGGGGACGCCGCACAGCTGGTCCGACGCCCAAGCGGCCTGGGACGAGGGGCGGATGGGACGCTGGCCCGAGGCCAAGCACGCCCATTCGATGGGCTATTACGAGCGGGCGGACATCCCCTTCCAGTACGCCATGGCCGACGCCTTCACCCTGTGCGACGCCTATTTCTGTTCGCTCCATACCGGCACCAATCCCAACCGCGTGATGATGTGGTCGGGCACGAACGACGGCTCGGGAGAGCGCGGCGGCCCCTGTATCGGCAACTCCCACGACTCGCTGCCGGAGCCGGGCGAGGACCAGGCGCCGTATCGCTGGACCACCTATGTCGAACGGCTCCAGGCGGCGGGGATCGACTGGCGCGTCTATCAGGACATGGCCGACAATTTCACCGACAACCCCCTGGTCGGGTTCGAGGCCTTCCAGAAAGCGGCCGCCGGCGCCCCGGGTTCTGATCCGGCCCTGGTCGAGCGGGCCCTGACCACGCGGGCCCTGGACGGGCTGAAGGCCGACGTGCTGGCCGGTCGTCTGCCGCAGGTCTCCTACATCATCGCCACCGCCAAGGGGTCCGAGCACCCCGGTCCGTCCAGCCCGGCCCAGGGCGCCGACTATACGGCCCAGGTGATCGACGCCCTGACCGCCGATCCCGAGGTGTGGGCGCGCACGGTCCTGCTGATCAATTTCGACGAGAATGACGGCTTCTTCGACCATGTCCCGCCGCCCGCCCCGCCGTCGCTGGACGCCGACGGGCGACCGAAGGGCGGTTCCACAGTCGATCTGACGGGCGAGTATCATCTTCAGCCTGCCCGCCATGACACCCAGCTGGACCTGCCGCAGTATCGGGGCCGGCCCTATGGCCTGGGGCCGCGCGTGCCGATGTACGTCCTCTCGCCGTGGAGCCGGGGCGGGCGGGTCAATTCGGAGGTGTTCGACCACACTTCGGTGATCCGCTTCCTGGAGGCCCGGTTCGGGGTGATGGAGCCGAACATCTCGCCCTGGCGGCGCGCCGTCTGCGGCGACCTGACCTCCTGCCTGGACTTCAGCGGGGCGGATGTTCAGCCGGTGGCCCTGCCCGCGACCGGGGCCGACGCCACGCGCGCCGCCGCCCTGGCCGGACGCACCACCCCGCCGATCCCGGTCAGCCCGGCCCGGCCTGAACAGGTCGCCGGCTTCCGCCCGGCCTGCCCCAGCGTCTACGCCCTGGAGTGCGAGCCGGAGGCCCTCGCCGACGGCGGCGTACGCCTGACCTTCGTCAACACCGGCGCCCGGGCGGCGGTGTTTCACGTCTACGACCGCCTGAACCTGGAGGCCGGCCCCCGCCGCTACACGGTCGAGGGCGGCAAGCGGCTGCAGGACGTCTGGAGCGGCCAAGGCGGCGTGGATCTCCAGATCATGGGGCCGGAGGGCTTCCACCGCCGCTTTGTCGGCTCAGGCGCGGTCGCGCCCGTATCCGCCCGGCTAGAGTGGCGCGGCGCCGAACCGGTCCTCGTCCTCTCCGGCGAAGGGGAGGCGCGGATCGACATGGGCGACGGCGAGCGGGCTGTTGCCGTGCGGGGCGAACACCGCATCAGGCTCGACCAAAGGGACGCCAACCGGACCTATGATCTGTCCGTCGAGGCCGGCGAGTGGCGGAGCGAGTTCGCCGGTCGCGCCCCGCTTCCGGCCTGATCAGCCGCCGCGTCCGTCCGCCAGATAGGCGGCCACCGTCGGATAGGACTTGCCCTGCGGCCGCATGTCCTCGCAGGCGAAGGACTTCAGGCCGCCATAGATCCCCCCGGAGGGCGTGTCTTCCCAAGGAGTCTCTTCGGCGTACCGGTCGGTTTCCGCCCCGTCCGCGCCATAGGTAACGGTGACCGTCGTCCGCGACTGCCCGTCCGAGCAGCGGATCGCCACCTCTTCGACTTCGTGGCTGAGGTCGGTCGCCTCGCCCTGGGCGGGTACCCGGGCGAACCGGACCGTCGCTATGCCGTCCGTCGGCGTGAACGTGTCCTGATCGACCAGGTAGACGAGGGTGTTGCTGGCTGAAAACCGCGTCCAGGTCTCGGCCGCGGCCGGCGAGGCGGCGGCCAGGATGGCGAGGCTGACGACAGTCGATTTGGCGATTCCGCGCATGATGCTCCTCCCGTGAGGGGAGGATTTGATACCCGTGATCGCCCGATTTCAAGCGGGTTCGATCAGGGGCGGGCGCGGCTCGGCAGGGCCGCCACATCTTCTTCGGTGAGTGACTTGGTGACGAAGGCGCGGCAGGCGC
>MGLN01000061.1:24471-36865 GCA_001796045.1 Caulobacterales bacterium RIFOXYB1_FULL_67_16
CGCCGACGCAGACATTGTCCGATCCGCCGCTCGTCGGCACGATGGCGATCGAAAGGGCCGAATCGAGATCCGTACAGCCGCCGCTGGTGTTGATCAGAAAGACGTCGTCCCGAAGCGACCGGACATAGAGGTCAGAGCGGTCGACGCGGAAGTTGCGGACGCTGTCGGTTCGGAAACAGCGGACGGTCGAGGCCTGCTCCCCCGTCGTCGCCGTCGTCGTGGCGGCGGGCGCGCACGCTGTGAGGCACAGAGCGACGGCGGTCGAAGAGACGAAGGCGACGTATCTAGGACGCATGAAATCCCCTCCTGAAGACGGCGACCAGCATGGCGCCGGCGCACATGAACACAGGCTGAACCGCCTTCAAACGGCCGACGGGCGTTCCGGATCGACCCGGCGCGCCAGATCGGCCGGCAGCGGCGAGGGCAGGCCCATGACGGCGGCGGCGACATGTTCTCCCAGAAGCGGCGCGATGCAGAGGCCCCGCGATCCCAGACCTGTCAGCGCGTAGACGCCGTCCGATCGGCGCCCTGCAATCGGCAGACGGTCCCGCGTCGTGGCGCGGACGGCGACCCGGCGCCGGCGTTCGCCGGCCTCCGCCCGCTCCGCCAGGCGGGGCAACCTGGCGCGCAAGGTCTCCAGGTTTTGCGCGCTCTCTGCGTCGCTGGGCTCCAACGAGACGTCTCCCCGTTGATGGGTCGCGCCGAACAGGACGCCTGACCCGGTCGGCGCCGCATAGCCGCCCCAGGCTGCGGCGGAGGTGGACACGCCTTCGCACCAGTCGGCCTGGCCGCGCACTGGGGTCAGGCTGTCCATGCCCAACAGGTCCGCCGTTCCCCAGCCGGCCGTCACGACCACGGCGTCCGCTTTGGTCAAAATCCGATCATCCCCGTCATACAGGGTCCAGCCTGCGGCTGTGCGCCCGACCCGGCCGACGAAGCCTCTGACGACCTCGGCTCCAGCCAGCCAGTCCGCCAAGGCGGCGGCGGGATGGATCACCCGGGCGTCGGCCATCAGCAGTCCGCCTTTGACAACCGGCTCCCCCAGCCGCGCCGTCGCCGCTTCGGCGTCGATCACTGTCATTGCGCCGTCGCGCCACAGCGTCTGGGCGGCGATCTTGTCGAAACGCGCGGGGTCGCGGGCCGTCTGGGGCAGTTGCAGCACGCCCCGGTCCAGTACTGCGCCGGGCGTGGCGTCGTAAAGATGTCGGGCCCGCTCCAGGGCCTGGGCATAGAGGCCGGCGATCGCCGGATCCCCTGCGTCCAGCCGCGGCGTCGCGAGTCCGGCCGGGAAGCCTGAACCGCCGGCGCCCTGATGTTCGCCCTCCACGACGACGACCTCGATACCGACCGCCTTCAGCGCGCGCGTCACGGCGGCGCCGGCGATCCCGGCCCCAACCACGGCGACACGGGCGGGAGAGGACGCCTCCGAGCCCGGCGTCGCCTTCTCGGCCCGCCGTGCCTCCAGACGTTCCCGCTTGCGTCCGTGGCCGGGCTTTTTCTCGACGAAGAAGCCCCGCTCCGCCAGCCCGCGCCGAACGGCGCCGGCCACGGTGAAGGTGGCCAGTCGGGCGCCCGCCGCCGACCGAGCTGCGATCCCGTCCAGCACCTCTGCCGACCACATGCCGGGGTTCAGCGCCGGGGAGAAGCCGTCCAGAAACCAGGCGTCGGCCTGTCCGGTCCATTGGTTCAAGGCCCAGGCGGCGTCGCCGACCGCCAGGTCCAGCACGGCGTGAAAGGCTGGAAGCTCGACCCGATGGAAGCCGGGGGTGCGGTCGGGCCACGACTGGATCAGGGCGGAGGACGCCTCCGCCAGCTCCGGCCAGTTGGCCAGGGCGCGGCCCGCCTCGTCGGCGGTCATCGGGAAACCTTCGATCGAAAAGATGTGGAGACGGCCGTTCTCCGGCCGTGTCCGACGCCACAGATCCAGCAGGGCGACGATGTTCAGACCCGTGCCGAAGCCAAGCTCCGCCACGGTGAAATACGCCCGGTCAGCCCAGGCTTCGGGCAGGCCGCAGCCCTCCAGGAAAACTGCACGGGTCTCGGCCAGACCGTCGTCGCGCGAGAAATAGACGTCCCCGAACCGGCCCGACCGGGGCGCGTCCTCATCGGTCCAGGTGAGCAGGGGAGAGGTGTCGTCGCGCGTCATCGCGCGGCTCTAGCACTTCCTGCGCGCTTAAGAAAAAGGGCTGCGTCGTTACGGCGGCCCTCGTTCGAGACGGTCTAGTGATGCGTCTCGCCATGGCCCGCCGCGGCCGGCGCGGCGGTATGGGCGGCGGCGGCCGGGGGCGCGGCGGCGTGTCCGGCGTCCGGGGCGGCATGGTCTCCAGCGTGAGCCGCAGCGTCTTCCGCCGCCGGCGCCTCTTCGGCGGCTGGGGCCGGGGCGTTGGCGGCGGCGGCGGCCTCGGCGGCGGCCTGGTCGGCGGTCAGGACTTCCTCTGCGGCGGCTCCCGCCGCTTCCACGGCGTCGCTGGGGGCCTCGTGGTGTTCTTCTTCCGCCTTCTTCGAACAGCCGGCGAGGACCAGCGCAGCCATGGCGGCGACGACGAGAACAGGGATGCGCATGGGTATTCTCCGGATCCTGGTCTTGGAACTTTACCGCAGACCGTCAGTCGCTGCCGACGTTGTTCAGCACCTCTTCCATCTCGGCAAACGAGGGCTGAGCCGAGGAGGGAATGTCGCCGCGACCGATCTCGACCGAGATCTGGGCGGCGTTGCCGTGCAGGTGGGCGATCAGCACGGACTGGATGATCTTATAATAGGCGGCTTCCTCGTTGATAATCGCCGTCAGGCGCGCGGCGAACGGCCCCACCAGGCCATAGGCCAGGAACACGCCCATGAAGGTGCCGACCAGGGCGCCCCCGATCATGCCGCCCAGCACGGCGGGCGGCTCGGTGATCGAGCCCATGGTCTTGATCACGCCCAGCACGGCCGCCACGATCCCCAGGGCGGGCAGGCCGTCGGCCAGGGTCTGCAGCGCGTGGGCGTTTTCGAGATGCTCGTGGTGGTGCTTCTCGAGTTGCTTCTCCATCGCGTCCTCGACCTGGTGCGGATCCTCCAGGTTCATGGTCATCATCCGCAGGGTGTCGCAGATGAAGTCGACGGCGAAATGGTCCTTCAGCACCTTGGGATACTTGGCGAAGATCGTAGATTCCTTGGGCTTTTCGATGTGGCTTTCCAGGGCGACGACACCCTTGGACTTCATGGTCTTGGTCAGCTGGAACAGCAGGGAAAGCAGGTCCTTGTAGTCCTGCTTCTTCCACTTCGGGCCGGCGAAGGTCTTGCCCAGGCCCGCCATCGAACCCTTGATGACGGTCATCGAGTTGGAGATCAGGAAGGCGGCGATGCCCGCGCCGCCGATGGCCATCAGCTCGTGCGGTGCGGCGTGGATGATCACATCGAACTTGCCGCCGGAAATGGCGTAACTGCCGAAGACGAGGCCGAACAGCAGAACAATGCCGATGATCTGAAACATGGGGGCGCGGGATCCTGACGCGAGAGGCGTCCACAGATGACCGTTATTGATTAAGACGGCGTTTCCCGAACGCCGTCTCCCCCTTGCGTCAGAGGCGGCCTTCGCCGTTCAGAATGGCTTCGCGCGCCGCCGAGGTCAGCTTCTGATAGCCGGCCTTGCCGCCCCGAACATACAGGGCCGAACCGGTCTTCTCCGGGTCGAAGCCGTCCGCGACCAGGTCCGCCTTGCGGTATTTGAACGTCCCGGTCGTTTCTGCCGCTTCAATCAGCCGCACGAAGACGGGCTGGGCATAGGCGGGCAAACGCTCCTCGACATGGGCGGCGAAGGCCTTGGGGTCGAACTTGGCGTCGGTCACCAGGGCCGCCATGCCCGCCTTGCCTTCCTGACCGGGCACCGGCACGCCGTAGACGATGGCTTCCGACACGCCCGGCGCCTCGACCAAGGCCTGTTCGACCTCGGAGGTGGAGACGTTCTCGCCCTTCCAGCGGAAGGTGTCGCCCAGGCGGTCGACGAAGTAGAAATAGCCCTCGGCGTCTTGCTTCATCAGGTCGCCGGTGCGGAACCAGCGGTCGCCCTTCTTGAAGACGTCGGTCAGGATTTTCTTCTGCGAGGCGGCCTTGTCGGCATAGCCCGAGAAATCGTGGCGGATGTCGTTGCCGATCTCGCCGATCGCCTCGCCGATCTCGCCGACCTTGGCCAGTCGGCACAGGCCGTCCGGGCCGCGGATCGGCTGTTCGCTGTCCACGTCGAACTGGACCAGCCGGATATTGATCTGCTTCTTTAGATAACTGGGCACGCGGCCGATGGCGCCCTGTTTGCCGTCGAAGTTGAACAGGGAGACGTTGCCCTCGGTCGAGCCGTAGAATTCCAGCACGTCGGGAATGGCGAAGCGGCTCTGGAACTCGGGCCAGACGTCGGCGCGTAGCCCGTTGCCGAAGGCGAGCCGCAGCTTGTGCTTCTGCTCATAGGCCTGGGGCGGACAGTTCACCAGATAGCGGCACAGCTCGCCGATATAGACGAACATGGTCGCCCCGGACGCCACCACGTCAGGCCAGAAGCTGGAGGCGGAGAACCGCTTGCGGATGATCAGGCGGGCGCCGTTCAGCAGCGCCGCCCCGACGCCCACTAGGCCGCCGGTCGAGTGATACAGCGGCAGGACGTTGAAGACCCGGTCCTTCGGCGTCGAGCGCGTGGCCCCTGCGAAGGCGCGCATATAGGTGCGGGCGCGCGAATGGGGGATCCGCGCCGCCTTGGGCAGGCCGGTGGTGCCCGAGGTGTAGATGTACAGGGCGGTGTCGCGGTTGGTCAGCCCTTCCCGGACCGAACGGGCTGGACGCACGGATGAGGCGCCGCGCACCGGCTTGTCCAGGCCGCGCCGGTCGCTGGTCTCGTCGTCGTCGCTCAGACCCAGAACCCACAGCATCAGGCTGTGCTCCACCAGAGGGCGCGCCGCCTCGACCTGCCGCCAGCAGTCCTCGTCCGCCACCACCTGGAAGGCGTTGGAGATGGTCAGACAGTGGGCCAGACCCTGACCCGTCAGATTGGTGTTGATCAGGGCCGTGGCGACGCCGACTTTCGAAAATCCGATCCAGGCCGCCAGATATTCGACCCGGTTGGTCATCATCAGGGCGATGGTGTCGCCGCGGTTCAGACCCCGACCCTTGGCCCAGTGGCCATAGCGGTTCGCCATGGCGTCCAGGTCGCGATAGGTCAGGCTGCGGCGTTCGTCCTCCAGCGCGACATTGTCGGGAAACTTGTCGACGGCTTCCTCGATGTCGTCGCAAAGCAGGACGTCGCTATCCAGCTCGATCGGCTTGATACGCTTGAGCAGGCGGAAAAGGCCGCGTGCGAACCGCACGTCCCTCCCGATATTCGCTACCAAACCCATGCTCGCCGTTACTCCGGTCTATGCGTGTTCCACCCGCCCTCGTGATGAACGAAGGCGGCCTGTCCGGTCAACCGCGCGGCGAACAAACGCCTTCGAAACTGTCGCGATCATCGGAAGGTCGTGTCTCATTTGTTCCGGTGACGTTAGGGAAATCCAGAGGTGCGACGCCGATTTTCGGTCGCGATCGCCTGAAGCCGGCCTGAAATGGTTCAGGTTCGGCCTCAACTGAGGCGGCATCTGTACTTCTTCAAGGTCTTTGGGCGTGAGGGGGAACGGCTTCAAATAACGACGTGTTGTTGTCTCGATCTCAGGAGGACACATCATGTCGATGACTTATGCAAACCCCTCGAACCGTAGCGCTGCGGAAGCCCCTGCCGGATCGGGCGTCTTCGTGCCGCGCTACGCTCAGACCCGGAAGAGCCGCAAGCCGGTGAAGACCTGGATGATTCTGGCGCCCATCGGCGCTCTGGCGGTGGCCGGCACGGCTGCGGCCATAATGATGGGCGGCGAAAACACCCAGGCGCCGGCGGGCCCGGCGCCGACGGCCCTGACCGAATCGACGCAGATGCAGACCGCCCCGGCCGCCCTTCGGTCTGCTGACACCCAGCCGGTGGCGACGCCCTTGGCGCTAGAGGCCCCCGCGCCGCAGCCGATTCAGGCTCAACCGGCGGCGGCGCGTCGCGCCGAGCCCGCCCCTCGACGGGTCGCGCCGGCCCGCGAGGCGGAGGCTGCGCCCGCACCCTCGGCCGCCGCGATGGAAAGCTCCGGCCCGCAGCCCTACAGCGCGGATGCGACGACCGGTTTGAACACCGCGCCCGCCCCGTCTGCCCAGGCTCCCATCTCTGTCAGGGTTCCGCCGACCCCGACCGTCACGGTCCAGCCCGCAGGCTGATTCAGATTTGGAAAGACCCCGGCTCTGGCCGGGGTCTTTTCGTCTATCGCGACGGGAGGGCCGGAAACTCCAATCGGCTGACGTCATAGCCCAGCGACCGCGCCCGATCCGTCAGGGCCCGCACCTCCGCCTCGGTCGGAACCTCGCGCGTGTAAATGAACAGACGCTCGAACGTCGGGTCCGCGGAAATGAACCAGCTGTAGTCGTCCGCCCGATCCAGGATCCAGTAGTCCCAGGTGACGAGACCATGCAGATAGCGGACCCGCAGCTTTGCGTTGGTGCCGGGGTCCAGAATGCGCCCGCCGCCCTCGATGGCCTTTTCCTTGCCTTCCGGCGAGCCCACCTGACAGGTGTCGCGCACATGAATCCGGTCCCCGCCCTGCGGCGTGTAGACCGATGCGCCCGCCACGCACCCGTCGGTGAGTCGGTCGGGCAGGCGGGCCACCTCCAGCCACCGCCCGGACCATAGGCGTTCCGCATCGACGGCTTTGGTCGGTTGGGGCGCTCGGTATTCGGATGGGGAAGGGGCGGTGACGCAGCCCGACATCGGGACGGCGAGGGCGGCGGCCAAGGCCAGGGCTGCTTTTGGGGATTTCATCACGGACATCTGCTCTCCGGTTTTACGGTCAAGGCGAAATACACGGTCAAGGTTCCGTCACCCCGGTGCGGGAAGACTCATTCCTCCTCCAAAATCTCACAGCCGCCGCCAGTATCAATCGCTTGCGACCCATTGCACACTGTCGTTTTACGTCGGCCCTGTATGGAGCCTGACTCGTGGACGCGCCTATCCTGACCGAAACCCCGACCCGACCCGGCCTGGTCCCGCCCGATCCCGCGCGGCTGACCCATCTTCAGCGTCTGGAGGCCGAGAGCATCCACATCATGCGCGAGGTGGCGGCCGAGGCCGAGCGGCCGGTCATGCTGTACTCGATCGGCAAGGATTCGGCGGTGATGCTGCACCTGGCCAGGAAGGCCTTCTATCCCTCCAGGCCGCCTTTCCCCCTGCTGCACGTCGACACGACGTGGAAGTTCCGCGCCATGTACGCCATGCGCGAACAGGCCGCCGCCGATCTGGGCGTCGAACTTCTGGTTCACCAGAATCCCGAGGCCGTCGCGCGCGGGATCAATCCCTTCGACCACGGCTCGGCCCTGCACACCGACCTGTGGAAGACCGAGGGATTGAAGCAGGCCCTGACCTTGCACGGCTTCGACGCGGCTTTCGGCGGCGCCCGGCGCGACGAAGAGAAGTCCCGCGCCAAGGAGCGCATCTTCTCCTTCCGCACGGCCGAGCATCGCTGGGATCCCAAGAACCAGCGGCCCGAGCTCTGGCGGCTCTACAACACCCGCAAACGCCCGGGCGAAAGCATCCGCGTCTTCCCCATCTCCAACTGGACCGAGCTGGACGTTTGGCAATACATCCACCTGGAGCGGATCCCCATAGTGCCCCTGTACCTCGCCGCTGAGCGGCCGGTGGTCGAACGCGACGGCGCCCTGATCATGGTCGATGACGACCGCTTCCGCCTGCGTCCCGGCGAGACGCCGCAGATGAAGTCCGTCCGCTTCCGCACCCTGGGCTGCTACCCCCTGACCGGGGCGGTCGAGAGCACGGCTTCGACCCTGACCGAGGTCATTCAGGAAATGCTGCTGACCACCACCTCGGAACGCCAGGGCCGGATGATCGACCACGACCAGTCCGCCTCGATGGAGAAGAAGAAGCAGGAGGGCTATTTCTGATGGCTCACCAGTCTGACCTGATCGCGCGCGACATCGACGCCTATCTCGACGCCCACCAGCACAAGAGCCTGCTGCGCTTCATCACCTGCGGCAGCGTAGACGACGGCAAGTCCACCCTGATCGGCCGGCTGCTCTACGATTCCAAGATGATCTTCGAGGATCAGATGGCGGCGCTGGAGGCCGACAGCCGCCGAGTCGGCACCCAAGGCGGCGATATCGACTTCGCCCTTCTGGTCGACGGTCTGGCCGCCGAGCGGGAGCAGGGGATTACCATCGACGTGGCCTATCGCTTCTTCTCGACCGAGAAGCGCAAGTTCATCGTCGCCGACACGCCCGGCCACGAGCAATACACCCGCAACATGGTCACCGGCGCCTCGACCGCCGACGCCGCCGTCATCTTGATCGACGCCCGGCGCGGCGTCCTGACCCAGACGCGGCGGCACGCCTATCTGGTCAGTCTGCTGGGCATTCGCCATGTGATCCTGGCGGTCAACAAGATGGACCTGATGGGCTGGTCCCAGTCCGTGTTCGACGCCATCGTCGCCGACTTCCGCGCCTTCGCCGGCCAGATCGAGCTTCAGGCCTTCGACGCCATCCCCATGTCGGCCCTGCGCGGCGACAATATCACCGAGGCCAGCCCCCATTCGCCCTGGTACGCCGGTCCGTCGCTGATGAACCTGCTGGAGACGCTGGAGGGCGGGGACGACCTCCAGGCCGACCCGTTCCGCCTGCCGGTGCAGTGGGTCAATCGCCCCAATCTCGACTTCCGCGGCTTCTCCGGCCAGATCGCATCCGGGACCGTGCGCCCCGGCGATCCCGTTCGCGTCCTGCCGTCGGGCAAGACCTCGACCGTCGCCCGCATCGTCACCGCCGACGGCGATCTGGATCAGGCTGTGGCCGGCCAGTCGATCACCCTGACTTTGGCCGACGAGATCGACGTCTCGCGCGGCGACGTCCTGGCCAGCGCCGACGCTCCGCCCGAGGCCGCAGACCAGTTCGAGGCCACCATGGTCTGGATGGACGACGAGCCCTTGCTGCCGGGGCGCCCCTATCTGCTGAAGATCGGCGCCAAACTGGTCGGCGCGACCATCACCGAGCCCAAGCACAAGGTGAACGTCAACACCCTGGAGCAGCAGCCGGCCAAACGGCTGGAGCTGAACGAGATCGGCGTCTGCAACCTGTCGCTGGACGCCCCCGTCGCCTTCGCCCCCTATGCCGAGAACAAGGACCTGGGCGGTTTCATCCTGATCGACCGGATCTCGAACCGGACGGTCGGGGCGGGCCTGCTGCACTTCGCCCTGCGTCGCGCCCATAACATCCACTGGCAGGCCCTGTCGGTAGACAAGGACGCGCGCGCGGCCATCAAGAACCAGAAGGGGCGGGTCATCTGGCTGACCGGCCTGTCCGGCGCCGGCAAGTCCACCATCGCCGACCTGGTCGAGAAGCGGCTGCACGCCGACGGCCGCCACACCTACCTGCTGGACGGCGACAATGTCCGCCACGGCCTGAACCGAGACCTGGGCTTCACCGAGGAGGACCGGGTCGAGAACATCCGCCGCGTCGCCGAGGTGTCGAAACTGATGGTGGACGCCGGCCTGATCGTCCTGGTCAGCTTTATCTCCCCCTTCCGCGCCGAACGCCACATGGCCCGCGACCTGCTGGGCGAGGGCGAGTTCGTCGAGGTCTATGTCGACACGCCTCTAGCCGTCGCCGAACAGCGCGACGTCAAGGGCCTCTACAAGAAGGCCCGCGCCGGCGAACTGAAGAATTTCACCGGCATTGACAGTCCCTACGAAGCCCCCGAAACCCCCGAGATCGTCGTCGACACCACCACCATGTCCGCCGAAGATGCGGCGGAACGGATCGTCGCCTGGCTGGACGGCCGGTTCTCGACCGAGGATTTCAGCATCTGACGCTGAAGCGCGCTCGCTTGCAAACTGCTAAAATGCGGCCTCACTTCATGTGGCGCCGCACAAAACCCTCTGGCCTTGGGATTGTTTCTTATGTAGCAACCGAGGGCATGTTTTCGGTTGCGCTTTGGGGGGCGGCATTGCCGTGAGCGTTGATGTCAGGTTCTAATCTTGCCATTTTACTCCGCCCCCGCCGTTTCGGCGACGCGCGGGGCTGGTTCATGGAGACCTATTCGGAGGCTGCGGCCTTGGCGGCGGGGATCGACACGCGGTTTGTGCAGGACAACCAGTCGTTCTCGGCCTTTGAGGGCACGATCCGGGGGCTTCACTATCAGCGGCCGCCGCATGCCCAGGCCAAACTGGTGCGGTGTGTGCGCGGCTCGATCATGGACTATGCGGTGGATATCCGGCGGGGGTCGCCGACCTATGGTCAGCACGTGGCGGCCAGGCTGACCGCCGAGGGCGGGGAGCAACTATTTATACCGGTCGGTTTCGCCCATGGTTTCGTTACGCTCGAGCCCGACGTCGAGGTCGCCTACAAGGTGACCGACGTTTATGCGCCGGATTGCGACGGCGGCATCGTCTGGAACGATCCGACGATCGCCATCGACTGGCCCTTGCCGGCTTCGGGTGCGGTCCTGTCCGACAAGGACAAGGTTCTGCCGACCCTGGCCGAGTTCGACAGCCCTTTCGAATATGACGGCCGGCCGCTCGAGCCCCTGCCCGCGCTCTGAACTGCAACCAGACGGAGAGACGTCCGATGCGTATCCTGGTCACCGGCGGCGCCGGTTTCATCGGCTCGGCCCTGGTGCGGCGGCTGATCGAGCACACGGACCACGAGGTCCTGGTCTACGACAAGCTGACCTATGCCGGCGTGCTGAGTTCGCTGGAGCCGGTGGCGTCCAGTAACCGCTACAGCTTCGTCCAGGCCGACATCTGCGACGCCGAGGCCGTGTCCAAGGCCCTGCGGGAGTTCAAGCCGGACGTGGTCGCCCACCTGGCGGCCGAGAGCCATGTCGATCGCTCGATCGACGGGCCGGGCGCCTTCGTCCAGACCAATATGGTCGGGACCTTCGTCATGCTGAACCAGGCCCTGGGCTATTGGCGCGGCCTGGACGAGGCCGCCAAGACGCGCTTCCGCTTCCATCATATCTCGACCGACGAGGTGTTCGGTTCTCTGGGCGACGAGGGCTTCTTCACCGAGACCACCCCCTACGACCCCCGCTCGCCCTATTCGGCGTCCAAGGCGGGGTCGGACCATCTGGTGCGGGCCTGGGGCCACACCTACGGCCTGCCGGTGCTGGTGACCAACTGCTCCAACAACTACGGCCCCTATCACTTCCCCGAGAAGCTGATCCCCCTGATCATCATCCGGGCCCTGAACGGCGAGCCCCTGCCGGTCTATGGCGACGGGTCGAACGTGCGCGACTGGCTGTTCGTCGACGACCACGCCCGCGCGCTCCAGGCCGTGTTCGAGACCGGCACGCCCGGCGAGACCTATAATGTCGGCGGCAATGCCGAACGGAAGAATATCGAGGTGGTCACCGCCATCTGTTCGATCCTGGACCGGCTGCGGCCCAAGGCCGAGGGGAAGTACGCCGACCAGATCACCTATGTGACCGACCGGCCCGGCCACGATCACCGCTACGCCATCGACGCCTCCAAGATCCGCGCCGACCTGGGCTGGACCCCGTCGGTGACCTTCGAGGAGGGGATCGAGCGGACGGTGACCTGGTATCTGGAGAACCAGTCCTGGTGGCAGGACATCCTCGACGCCCGCTATTCGACCCAACGCCTGGGCGTAGCCAATGGCTGATCCGGTCCACATCCTGATCACGGGCGGGGCCGGTCAGGTGGGACTGGAGCTCCAGACCGCCGCCTGGCCTGAAGGCGTCGTGTTGCACGCCCCGACGCGGGCCGAGCTGGACCTGGGCGACGCCGCCTCGGTCCGGGCCGTCTTCGCCGCCACGCCCTTCGTCGCCGTGATCAACTCCGGCGCCCACACCGGCGTGGACAAGGCCGAGACCGAGGTCGCCGCCGCCTTCGCCGCCAACGCCATGGGCCCGGCGGTCCTGGCCGACGCCACGCGCGAGGCGGGGATCCCGCTGATCCAGGTCTCGACCGACTATGTGTTCGACGGGTCCAAGGATGGTCTCTATGTCGAGACTGATCCGGTCGGGCCGCTGGGGGTCTATGGCGCCTCCAAACTGGCCGGCGAACTGGCGGTGCGCGCCGGCAATCCCCGCTCGGTCGTGCTGAGAACGGCCTGGGTGTTGAGCGTCCACCGCGCCAACTTCCTCAAGACCATGCTGCGGCTCGCCGCCGACCGACCGGCCCTGCGGGTGGTGGGCGATCAGCACGGCTGCCCCACCTCGGCGCGCGACATCGCCCAAACGCTCAAGACCATCGCCCTGACGATGATCGCCGACCCAGACGCCCCGACCGGCGTCTATCAGTTCGTCAACGCCGGCGAGACGACCTGGGCAGGACTGGCGAGC
>MGLN01000061.1:36914-37081 GCA_001796045.1 Caulobacterales bacterium RIFOXYB1_FULL_67_16
AGGCCATCCCTTCGTCCGAATACCCGACCCCGGCCCGGCGCCCGTCGAACTCGCGCCTGTCCACCGCCAAACTCACCCGCGACTACGGCATTGCGCCCCGCCTCTGGCAGGCCGCCGTCGCCAAGATCGTCCACGAACTGCACGCCGAAAGGACCGCGCCATGAAGG
>MGLN01000062.1:0-470 GCA_001796045.1 Caulobacterales bacterium RIFOXYB1_FULL_67_16
CCCTTCTGCACGGTCTGGCCCTTCTGCACGGTCTGGACGATGCGGCGATAGTCGTCGATCGGCAGGCCGGCCTCCAAGGCCACGGCGGCGACGTCGGCGCGGATGGTGGCGATCTGGCCGGCCTCGTTCTCGCTGAACTTGGTCCAGCGCACGCCCTGGTCCTTGATCCGGTCGGTCCAGGTCGGGTCCAGCTCGGAGCCGAAATAGGCCTTCAGGAACTCGGGACGCGAAATGCCGTAGCTGTCGGCCAGACGCAGCAACCGGCCTTCCAGACCGATCAGCCGCTTGTTGATCGCATACAGCTGCTCGACCAGGGCCTCGATGCGGTTGTTGTTCAACTTCATCGTCTTCAGACGATCCGAAATGGTCGTCGTCAGGGTCTGGTAGGTCTTTTCGTCCTTGGCGCTCAGGGTCTCGCCCTTCAGCCGGGCCTGGACCAGCTTGTCCTGCAACGCACGGAAGGCGCCGAA
>MGLN01000062.1:552-617 GCA_001796045.1 Caulobacterales bacterium RIFOXYB1_FULL_67_16
TCGTCAAAGTCGTCGTCGTCCTCGTCGTCGGACTCCGGCTTATCCTCAGCAGCTTGTTTTTCTTC
>MGLN01000062.1:637-17571 GCA_001796045.1 Caulobacterales bacterium RIFOXYB1_FULL_67_16
CTTCAGCCGGGGCGGCGCCCGGCAGGGATGAAGGGTTTAGCACGCCGTAGGTGGCGTCCAGGTCGATGACCTCGCGCAGCAGGATGCGGTTGTTCTCCAGCTCGTCGCGCCAGACCATGATGGCCTCAAAGGTCAGGGCGCTCTCGCACAGACCCGAGATCATGGCGTCGCGGCCGGCCTCGATCCGCTTGGCGATGGCGATTTCGCCCTCGCGGCTCAGCAGCTCGACCGAACCCATTTCGCGCAGATACATGCGCACCGGGTCGTCGGTGCGGTCATAGGCGGCCTTGGCGGGGGTCTCGGACACGCCGGTGGAGGCGGCGGCGGCGACGTCGGTGGACTGCTGCTCCTGCGCGTCCTCCTCGGCCTCGACGACGTTGACGCCCATTTCCGACAGCATGGCCAGGGTGTCTTCGATGGCGTCCGGGGTGACTTCCTCGGACGGCAGGACCTTGTTCAGCTCCTCCATCGTCACATAGCCGCGCGCCTTGGCCTGTTTGATGAATTTCTTGACGCCGGCGTCGGTCAGATCGAGCAGGGGCCCGTCGGTCGAAACCTCGGCGTCCTGCGTCTCGGTCTGTGCGTTCATAGTCAGTCTGTCTCCGGCCGGAGGGGTGATCAGTCCGCCCCGGCGAAAAATACAATGCCTGGCGAGGCGTAAGGTTACGCGCCCGCGCTGTCTTCCCAAATCGTCCCGGCTTTGATCGCACGGCGAAGCGCATCCCGCTCGGCCTTCAGCCGGCGGAACGCTTCATCCTGCCCAGGCACGTCGCGCGCCTGGGCCAAGGCGTCCTCCAACGCCGCCATGCGGGTTGAAGCGTCGAACGCCTGCGACCATCGGACCCTTGCCTCGGCGAGGGGCGCATTTGCGGCCAGGAATGGCGCGCCGGACTTCGCCGCCGCCTTCTCGACCTCGCGCACTAAGGCATCATGACCCGATTGCGCCAGATGGCGTCGCAAGGCGGCGGAGTCAAGGCTTTGCCCCGACAGACGCAGACGAACCAGCTCCTGAGCCAGTCCGTCCAGCCCCTTGTCGCCGAAGCCATGGGTGGCGATCGCCTCCAGATGATCGTCCATCCGCTCCGGATCGTCGATGACCGCATGAGCCAGGGCGGCGGGCACCGGCTCTATGGCGCGGAACAGCGACTGCATCGCCTGCGCCCCCTCCACCGTCTGGCCCAGCTTCGGCGGCGGACCGAAGCGCCCCCGCCCCTGTCCGGGCGTCCAGGGCGCCCGTTGAGGCGTGCGCGGAAACAGGGCGTCGAACCGGTCGAACAGATCGCGGCGATACTGTTCCGCCAGATCCTTGTCCTGAATGGCCGAGGCGGCGGCCCTTAGCCGCGCCTTGAACCCGGCCTTGCGCTCGGGCGTGTCCAGCGGCTCGACGTCCTGCTCGCGGCGGAACAGGACCTCGGCGAAGCCGTGGGTCTCGGCCAAGGCCTGGCGCAGGGCCGGCGCCCCCTTGTCGCGCAGGATGTCGTCCGGGTCCTGTCCGCCGCTCAGCAAGCAAAACCGGAACGAGCGCCCCGGCTTCAGCAGCGGCAGCGACCGTTCGATGGCGCGATAGGCGGCCCGCAGACCCGCCGCATCCCCGTCGAAACAGAGCACCGGCTCATGGCTGACACGCCACAGCCGCTCCATCTGTTCTTCGGTCAGGGCCGTGCCCATGGGCGCCACGGCCGGCAGGCCCGCGCGCTGGCAGGCGATGACGTCCATATAGCCTTCGACCACGATGATCGGCTGGTCGTTCTTGCTCTCGGCGCCCAGGATGCGCCGCGCCTCGGGCAGGCCGTAGAGCGTCGCCCCCTTGTGAAACAGCGGGCTTTCCGGCCCGTTCAGATATTTGGCCCGGTCGTCGGGGTTCATGGCCCGGCCGCCGAAGCTGACGATCCGCCCGCGCGCGTCCAGAATGGGGAAGATCAGCCGGTCGCGGAACCGGTCGTAAGGCTGGCCGCCGCTGTCGGGCGCGATCAGCAGCCCGGCCTCGACCAGTTCGGCCGGCCGCGCCCCGCGCTGGACCAGGGCCTGTTTCAGTCCCTCGCGGTCGTTGGGCGCATAGCCCAGGCCGAACCGCTCCCACTGATCCTCGGGCAGGCCGCGTTTCTCAAGATACTCGCGCGCCGCCTTGCCGGGCGTGCGGCGCAGGTTTGCGGCGAACCATTTCTGGGCCAGGTCCATCCAGTCCGACAGCCCCTGACGTTTCTGCTCGCGCTCGGCCTCCTTGGGGTCCTCGGCCGGCAGTTGCATGCCCGCCTCGCCCGCCAGCCGCTGCACCGCCTCGACGAAGCTCAGCCGCTCGGTCTCCTGCAGGAAGGAGATGATGTCGCCGTGCTTGCCGGACGAGAAGTCGTGGAAGAAGCCCTTGTCGTCATTGACGAAGAAGGACGGCGACTTCTCCTTCGAGAAGGGCGACAGGCCGACATATTCCCGCCCCTGCCGCTTGAGCTTCACCGTCCGCCCGATCACGTCGGACGGCCGAAGGCGGGCCTTCAGTTCATCGATGAATCTCTCGTCGAAACGCACCCGGCGATCCTTAAGCCTTGCGGGGCCGCGCGTCGATGATCGGGCAGAGAATCGGAGAACGATCAGGCGGTTCGTCCGGGCATCCCCCGAGGTCCGAACGAACCGCCGCATCGCAGAAGGCGTAAACCGCAGCGTCCCCCAACGCCTTGGCTAACGAAGTCCTAACGCCTCGCGGACCTGCATCTGACGTTCACTCTCACCCTCTGTCGAGGGGGCGCCGACCCCCGTGATGCGGATCATGGCCGGACTGTGTCTTTCACGTCGCGGCGCCTTTTTAGCCTCGACGTCCGAACGGCACGATCTTGTTGGCGACATCATGCCCGATGTCGGCATCTCCAAGGAATTCTATGCCGGACCTCAGACACCAGTAGCGAACGATCTCCTCCGGAGTCTGGCCGAAGTCGGGATCGTTTGGCGTGACATCGGAAACACGTCCGAGGCGAATTCCGGCCACACGTCGGATAGACTCCTGACTCGTCAAGTGAAACATCATCCGGTCGATCCGATAGGCCGCCTCCGACACCTCCTCCAGCATCAGCACATGGCCGGCCAGATCGGGCTCCAGCTCGGTGCCGACCAGTTGATCGATGATGGTCAGGTTGAAGGCGACGGCGGGTCGCGGATCGCGCGCCAGAGACGGCTCGATCCAGTCCGTCCGCCCGGTCGTCAGCCAGGCCAGGGCGCCCTTGGCCGTCGCATCGTCCCGCACCGAGTCCGACGCCATGGGTCCATGCGCCAGATGTTCGAACCCGGCCCTGTACATGCCCGCCAACAGGCTGCCCGCGTCGGAATAGCCCAGATAGCGTTTCTTGCGGGCCACGGCGTTCAGGCGTGGGATCACCGAAGCGGCGATGCGGCAGGAGCCGTAGCCCCCGCGGGCGAACCAGATCGCATCGATGCGCCGGTCGTTGGCGAACTCGACGAAGGCGTCGGCCCGCGCCCGGTCGTCCCCGGCGAAATGGCCGTGCTTGAGGAAGCAGGCGGGGTGGAACACCACCGAGATTTCCCGGTCCGGATGGTGCTGCGCCATCCAGTCCTCGACCGCCTCGGCCCGCTCCTTCGAGAAGCGCGAGCTGGCGCAGACGATCCCGATCTTGACTGTGTTGCTGCTCACGCTCGTCTTCTTCGTCGAAATTACAATCCGCCTCTGGCGGATCAGCCCGATCCCCTGTTCTAAGGGGGCATGAACCAGGACGCCTCCTATTTCTTCTGCGGCATCGGCGGGTCGGGCATGCTGCCCCTGGCCCTGATCGTCCAGGCCCAGGGCGGCCGGATCGAGGGCTCGGACCGGGCGCTGGACCAGGGCCGTACGCCCGAGAAGTTCGACTGGCTGCGCGCCCACGGCGTGACCCTGCACCCTCAGGACGGATCGGGCGTCACCCGCGCCAACCAGACGGTGATCGCCACGGGCGCGGTCGAGGACACGGTGCCCGACATCGGCGCGGCCCGCCGCGTCAGGGCGACGATCAAGACCCGGCCGCAGCTGCTCAGTGAACTGTTCAACGCCGCTCCGACCTCGGTCGGTGTGGCGGGCACCAGCGGCAAGTCCACCATCACCGGCATGATCGCCTGGATCCTGAGCCGGATCGACCGCAACCCCACCGTCGTCAACGGCGCCGTCATGAAGAATTTCGCCGACGCCGACCACCCCTTCGCCAGCGCCCTGATCGGCGGACCAGACCTGTTCGTCGCCGAGGTGGACGAGTCCGACGGCTCCATCGCCCGCTACGACCCGACCGTCGCCGTCGTCTCCAACATCTCGCTGGACCACAAGTCGATGGAGGAGTTGCGCGAGTTGTTCGGCGGCTTCACCGCCCGCGCGACCACGGCGGTGCTGAACCTCGACAATCCCGAGACAGCCGCCTTGGCCCAGGCGCTTCCGACCGGCAAGGCGATCACCTTCGCGCTGGGCGAGGAGAAGGCCGACCTGTCTGGCCACGACCTGCTCCCCCTACCGACCGGCATGAAGTTCCGCCTGATCGAGGGCTGGAGCGAATATGACGTCGTCCTGAACGTCCCCGGCGCCCACAATGTCGCCAATGCGCTTGCCGCCCTCGGCGCCACCAAGGCCTTGGGCGTGCCGACGGCCCAGGCGGTCAAGGCGCTGGAGAGCTTCGCCGGCATTCGACGCCGGATGGAGGTGGTCGGGACGGTCAACGACATCACCGTCATCGACGACTTCGCCCATAACCCGGACAAGATCGCCGCCACGCTGAAGACCCTTCACGCTTTCGACGGCCGCCTGCTGATCCTGTTCCAGCCCCACGGCTTCGGCCCGCTGAAGCTGATGAAGTCGGAATTCATCGACGGCTTCGCCGGCCTGATGCGCGAGACCGACGTCCTGCTGATGCCCGAACCCGTCTATTACGGCGGCACCACCGACCGCAGCGTCGGCTCCGAAGACATCGCCTCCGGCGTCCGCGCCGCCGGCCGCCAGGCGGAGGCCCTGCCCACCCGCGCAGACTGCGGCGACCGGATCGTGGAACTGGCGCAACCGGGCGACCGGATCATCGTCATGGGCGCCCGCGACGACACCCTGTCCAGCTTCGCGGCGGAGTTGCTGGGCCGACTGGATCAGTCGGCCGGCTGATAGACGCGGACGTAGTCAACCTCCATCCGCTGGGGGAAGACGGCGTCGTCGACGCCCTCCTCGCCGCCCCAGGTTCCGCCCACGGCGACGTTCAGGATCAGGTGGAACGGCTTGTCGAACGGCCAGGTCTCGACATTGCGCGCATGGTCGTTGGCGAAGCGGTGGAAGGGCTGGTCGTCGATCAGGAAGACGATCTCGTCCGGCGTCCAGCGCACCTGATAGAGGTGAAAAGCGTCGCAGGCGTCCGCCACCTGGCGCGTCGCCGTGCTCTGGGTGCCCTTCACATGATTATAGGCCTCGGTGTGGATCGAGCCGTGCACCACGCCGGGGCGATGGCCGACATGCTCCATGATGTCGATCTCGCCGCCGATGGGCCAGCCCGACGGCCTTTCGGGCAACATCCAGATGGCCGACCAGCTGCCGCGTCCGCAAGGGATTCTGGCGCGCGTCTCTATGAAGCCGCCTGACCAGGCGGCCCTCGAGATCATCCGCGCCGAGGTGTAGGCCTGTCCGCCCCAGTCGGCCGGGGACGGGTCGAGGATCTCTCGCCGCGCCTCTATGATCAGGACGCCGTCCTCGATGCGCGCGTTCTCGGGCCGCGCGGCGGAATAGTATTGCAGCTCCTCGTTATACCAGCCGGTCTTGTTGGCCTGGGTGTCGTACCGCCACTTTGCGGCGTCCGGCGCACCGTCGCCGGAGAACTCGTCGGACCAGGCCAGGGCGTATCCGGCCGGCGCAGCGGGCGTTTGCGGCATGGTCGCAATCGCCGCCGCCAGCAGCATGGAAATCATAGGTTCCTCCCTTTGTTGCCCTATTGATGGCAGGAAGGTCCGGCGGGCGGCAGCCCTAATAGACGTCGCGGCGGTAACGACCGGTTTCGAGCAGGTCCAGCAGAGCCTCGCTCCCCAAGGCGGTCTCCAGCGCGGCATGAACGCCAGCCGCCATGCCCTCCAGACTGCCGCAGACATGAATCGTGGCGCCGCGACCGATCCAGTCGCGCAGTTCGTCCGCCGCCCCGGCGACCAGATCCTGCACATAGCGGCCGTCGCCCGCATCGCGAGAGAAGGCGCGGTCCAACCGGCGCAGCACGCCCGTCTCCAGCCACGCCTGAAGCTCCGCATCGAAGAAGGCGTCGTGCGCCCGCGTCCGCTCGCCGAACAGCAGCCAGGCCCCGCCGCCCGCCGGCGTCCGCGCCTTCAGATGCGCCCGCAGCCCCGCGATCCCCGTGCCGTTGCCGATCAGGATCATCGGCGTCTCGTCCGCCGGCCCGTGGAAGCTGCGATTGGTCCTCAGCCGCATGCCGATCTCGTCGCCGACCGCCAGATCCTGGGTCAGCCAGCCGGACGCCAGGCCCGGCGTTCCGTCGGGGTGACGCATCAGGCGGATCAGGCATTCGACCCGTCCGTCCGACGGCAGGGAGGCGATGGAGTATTCTCGCGATCCGGGCGCGCCCCCGTCGCGTTCCGGCAGGCCCACTTCCGCGATATCGCCCGCCGCCCAGTCCGGCGCCGACCCGACCGGTTCGAACGCCAGGTGATAGGCCGCCCCGCCGGGGCTGCCCGGATTGACCAGTGTCCGCTCGACCAGCCGCCACGGATACAAGGCCGCCGGCGCCCAGTCGGGGGCCCCGACGCTGCCGGTGATCTGGTTCAGCTGATGCTGCCAGTGGCGGACGGCCCCGGCTTCGCCGTTGTCCACCTCGACCGTATCGAACAGGGGCTCGGCGCCCGACCGCCTCAGCCAGCCGTCGACCGCATGGCCGAAGCCGCAGAACTGGTCATAGCTGCGGTCGCCCAGGGCGAGCAGACCGAACCTCAGCCCCTTCAGGTCCGCCGTCTCGCCCATCAGCCGGCGCACGAAACGGGCCGCATTGTCCGGCGGATCGCCCTCCCCCGTCGTCGAGACGATCAGCAGAGCCCGCTTCGCCGCCTTCAGGGCCGCCAGATCCAGATCGGCGAACGACAGGACCCGCGCCCCGACTCCGCCCTCCTGCAGGGCCCTGGCCGTCATCCAGGCCAGTTCCTCCGCGAAGCCCGTCTGGCTGGCGAAGGCGACCAGAACTGCCTCGCCCTCCCCCGCCATGGCGTCCGACCGCGCACGCGCCGCCGCCCTGGCGCGCCGTTCGCGCCAGACCACGACGCCCGTCAGGACCAGCCATAGGCCGACCGCCAAGCCCGCCCAGAGCCAACGCAAAGGCTCGCTCGTCACAGGGCCTCTTCCAGCATGGCCGCAAGGGCGGGGGTCATCCGCTCCACCGGGCCCCGCGGCGTGCGCTCCACGAACAGGGCCGCCAGACCTACGGCCTCGGCGTACTCCGGTCCTTCGAACGGCCCCATGACCGTCAGGGCGGTGGCGTAGGCGTCGGCCTTCATGGCCGAGGGGTGCAGCACCGTCACCGACGCCAGAGCATTGCTCACCGGACGGCCCGTCGAACCGTCGATGGTGTGGGGATAGCGCCGTCCATTGTGTTCGAATGCCCGGCGATAGTCGCCGCTGGTCGCCATGGCGATCTCGTAGAGCGCCGCCACGGTGCGCGGTTCGGTCGAGCCCTCGACCCGTTCGATCTCGACCCACCAGGGCTGGGCGTCCGGCTTGACCCCGCGTCCCTTCAGCTCGCCGCCGATTTCGACCAGGTGCGAGGTCGCTCCTATGGCCGTCAGCCGGTCCGAGACCCGGTCCACCGCATAGCCCTTGGCGATGCCGGAAAAGTCCAGCCGCATCCCGCCCGGCTGGATCAGGCCCCGCGCCTCGCGATTCAGCCTCAGCCGACGCCAGCCCGACACCGCCAGGGCCGCCTCGACCTCCTCGTCCTCGGGAACAGGCAACAGGACCGAGCGCGGTCCCGGCGGACCGAACCCCCACAGATCGACCAGGGCGCCCAGGGTCGGATCGACGGCGCCATTGGTCTCGTCGCCCAGGTCCAGGGCGGCGTCCAGCACCGCCCAGAAAGTCTCCGACGCCGTCCACAGCCCCGGTTCAGCCCGGTTGAACCGGCTGATCTCGCTGTCCGCCTCCCAGGGGCTGAAGGCGGCGATCACCGCCGCCAGCTCCTGTTCGATCGCCGCCCGCGCCTCGACCGGCCCCAGCAGGGCGGGGCCGATCAGCCGCACGCTCCAGGTCGTGCCCATGGTCTCGCCGTCCAGCGACAGGACCACGTCGCCGGGCGGACGGGGCGGAACCCCGTCCATCGGCGGAATCAGCACCCGATTGTCGGCGCGGTCGGCCAGCGGAACGGGCTCGCCGATGACGACGGTGGGCGGGGCGGCGCGGGATCCGCGCGAGAAGGCGTTGTCAGACATGCCTGCTGCTTAGGGCAGGACTTCCACCACCGCCACATAGCTGGCGTTCGACCCCAGGGTCTCGCCCTGGGCCGGGGTGCGGACCGAGGCGTTCAGCCAGTACATGCCCGCTTCCGGCCAGGTGACGGTGAAGGCGCCGTCGGCGCCGGTCTTGACCGTCATCTCCTCCGGATTGTCGCGGTAGCGCACGCCGCCGCGCGCCACGGTCACGTCCAGGCCGGCGGCGGGCTGTCCGTCCTTCAGCAGCTTGAAGGTCGCGGCCTCGCCCTTGGCCAGGTCGTTCGGATGGGTCACGGGAACCAGTTCCAGACCCTCGCCCGTCGGGGTGAAGACGCTCTCGCTGGCGTTGTTCAGGGTGACGAAGGTCTCGATCCGGCTGGCGGTCCGGGTCGCCTGAACCTCGGTGGCGCCCGCCGGAATGGCCGCCGGGAACTCGGCCGCCGCGCCGCGCCAGCGCTTCTGCTCGCCATCCAGCTTGTAGCTGGCCATCACGCCGCCCATGACATTGGCGATCTTGTAGGTGCCGTTCTGCGTCAGATGGACGTCGAAGGTGGTGCGGTACTGGCCCTGCATCAGGTGCTCGGGCTGGACGGTCGAACCGTCCGGCGCCGTCACCACCAGGCCGTTCATCCGCATGGCGGCGTGGTCGGGGATGAAGACGCCGTTCGACATGCCGGCGTCGAAGCCGACCCAGGCGTCATTGCCAGAAAGGCTGGTCGAGGTCGGCGCCATCCAGGCGCGGTGGGCCTGGGCGGCCATGGGGGCGGCCAGGGCGGCGGCGAAGGCCAGAAGCGTGATCGTCTTTTTCATGGATCGATTCCTCAGCGAGAGACGGTGACGCGCACGGCGCCCAGTTCGGTGGAGCCGGAGGCGTTGGCGGTATTGGCGCCGCCCCAGCGGAAGGGCACGCGGACGACCTCGCGGCCGCCCAGCTCGCGGGCCGCCTCGACGACGATATTGTACTGGCCCGGCTGCAGGCCCCGCAGGCGGGCGGCGGGAATCGTGATGGTCTGACGCCCCGGCGCGCGGGTAGCGCCCGAAACGCCGTCGGCCGGCAGGCTCATGGCCCGGCCGCCCTTGCGCCACCAGGTACGCAGATCCTTCAGCCAGTCCTTGCCGTCGCCTTCGTTGTTGCGGGTCTGCTGGTACCAGACCGCCAGGGTCTGGACCGCCGTCTGGTCCGGCCGCTCGATCCACACCGCCACATAGGGCCGGTGGTAGGAGGCGGTGTTCAGCCGCGGCAGATCGACCGTGACCGACAGGTCCGCCGCCACGGCGGGGGCGGCGGCGGCCAGGCCGATGGTGGTGACGACGATGGGAAGAAGGCGCATCCGGAACACTCTCGACAGAAGTTCAGCTCAGTGAATGAAGATCAGGGCGATGACGACGGGCACGAGCAGGCCCAGCGCCGCCAGCGGCCAGGTGGACGGCCGCCCCTTGGCGTGCAGCCACATCAGCCCCAGGCCCGTCAGGGCGAAGATGACGCAGGCCACGGCGAAGACGTCGATGAACCAGAACCAGACCGTCCCCGCGTTGCGTCCCTTGTGCAGGTCGTTGAGGTAGGCGATCCACCCCCGCGTCGTCGTCTCGCGCACCGCCTCGCCGGTTGCACGATCAATGGTCAGCCACCCGTCGCCGCCGGGCGTCGGCAGGGCGACATAGATTTCGTCCGGCGTGGTCTCGGTCGGCTTCCCGGCGATCTCGGCTTTCAGATCCTGCGCGGCCCAGCGCGCCACGGCCTCGGGAACCGGCTCGGTCGTCTCTTGCGGAAACTGTTCCAGCCGCTCCACCAGGGGCGCCGGCAGCCGGCCGGTCTGCTCGACCGTCACCGGATCGGCCGGGATCGAGGCCGCATGGTTCAGGGTAATCCCCGTGACCGCGAACAGGATCATGCCGACCAGGCTGACCGCCGCCGAAATCCAGTGCCAGGAATGGAGCTGTTTCAGCCAGAACGCCCGCGCGCCATTCAGCGCGGCCTTCGGCTTCTTGGCGGCCTTGGAGGTCGGCTCGGTCTGGGGTTGTGCGGCGAGTTCGGTCACGAAGTGGCTGTGCCACTGTTGCGAACTGTTTTCAATAGCAGGCCGTGCGACGAAATTGCCGCGCGGAGATCGTCAGTAGCTGAACCGGATCCCCGCCCGCACCGTCCGGGGCGGCGCATAGCCCGCCACGTCCGACCCGGTCATCGACACCTCCACCGCTTCGTCGAAGGCGTTGTCCAGCGCCGCCCATACCCTTACCCCGTCCCGAGCCGCCCATTCGGCGCGGGCGTCCAGGGTCATGGCGGCATCCAGGCTCCGGCTGTTCAGATCATCGTCGAACCGCGCCGATTCATAGCGCGCGGCCAGGGCCAGGGTCAGGCGATCCGTCGCCCGCCAGTCCAGACCCGCCGTCGCGCTCCATTCCGGCGCCTGGGCCGGACGCAGGCCGGTCAGCTGCGGCGCCGCCGTCCCGCCGTCCACCTCGGCGTCGGTCCAGGACAGGGCCGCATTCAGCGACAGGGCCTCGGTCGCCTGTACCGATCCGTTCAGTTCGACGCCCCAGGCCTCGATGGTCCCGGCGTTCTGGCGCTGGCGCAGCACGCCCCCGGCCGGCACGAATCCCGCGCGGGGGAAGGTCCCCGGCCCCTCGCCGATCGTGACATTGACGATGGCGTCCTCGATCTCGTTCCAGAATACCGTCGCCCCCCAGGCGATTCCGTCCTGATCGTAGGCCAGGCCCGTCTCGATCCCGCGCAGGGTCTCGGGCTCCAGCGCCGAATTGGCCTCGGTGATGTCGTTGCCGACCCGGAAGGGCCGGTGCAGCTCGTTCAGCGTCGCCGGCCGGAAGCCGGAATAGGCGGCCGCCCGCCAGGCGTAGCCCTCGCCCAGCAGACGGCTCAAATCCCGTCGCGCCGCCAGTCGCGCGCTGAACACCTCTCCCGACCGGTCCTCGTCCGTCTCGTCCAGGATCGGCGCCCCGGTCGCCAGCGTGTACTCGTAGCGGAAGCCCGCCTCGTTCTCCCAACGGTCGTAGCGGACCCCGCCCGCGACCAGCCAGGCGCCGTCGGTCCACGACCCGTCCACATAGGCCCCGGCCACCGAGGTCTCGCCGCCCGCGCGCCGACCGCGCGCGAAACCCGCGCCGGTGGGATTGCTGAAGAACTCGTTGGTCTCGCCCTCGTTGAACCGGGCGTCGGCGCCGACCTCCCATTCCAGCCGGCCGCCGGCGAAATCGGCCGTGCGACGGCGCAGAGCGGCGTTCAGCCCCCAGCCGGTGGCGGGCGTCTTGTACTGATCATTGGCCGGGGTGGTGGTCGACCGGTCCGCCGCCACCGAGGCCGAACTGTTGGCGAAGTTACTCTCGATCCGCCAGGCCTGCAGCCGCCAGCCGTAACCGTCGACGGGCGGCGCCTTGGCCGCCGTGGCGCTCAGGCTGTGGCCGCTGGCGTTGGACCGGGTGTTCAGCAGGCCGGACCCGCGATCCTCCTCCCAGGTCGCCGCCCGCAGCGACAGGTTCGCCCCTTCAAGGCTAAGTCCGTCCAGCGGCGCATCGACCCGCAGGGCGGCGCTGCGGCTGTCCAGATCCAGCGGCGTATCCGCAGCCCCCGCCGCCGGTCCGCGCACGGGGGTATAGCCGTCGCTGGTCTCGTACAGGCCCGACAGGGTCACCCCAACCGGACCCAGCATGGTCGATCCCGAGCCCGCCGCCCGCGCCCCGCCGCGCTCGGCGACCGACAGGTCCAGCACCCCGCCGCTGTCGCGCTCGGTCAATCCGATGGTCCCGGTCAGGGCCCCGGCGCCGTAAGGTCCCGCGCCCGCGCCCCTCACCACATCCACCCGTTCCAGCGACTCCGGCGCGACCTGGGACCAGATCACCCAGCCGCCGAACGGATCGTTCAGCGGAACCCCGTCCAGGGTCACCAGGGTCCGCCCCGCGCCGGAAGGGGCGATGGCCCTGAGCGAAATCCCCTGGGTCGTCGGATTGGCGGCCAGGCTGGAGGTGCGGCGGAACAGGGACACGGCCGGCACGGTCCGCAGGGCCTCGTCCAGCCGGACGGACCGCTCCAGCACAGCCTGATCCAGCCGCACCACCGAGAAGGCGGCGTCGGCGGCGGCGGGCGGCAGGCGGGCCGCGGTCACCGTGATTTCAGACAATTGGGCGGGCGGTGCGGGGGGCGCGTCTTGGAACATCCCGGTCACAATAGACCAGCTTCGCCTTGGTTCACGCCCGCACGCTTATAAAGCGGACCGCGCCCCCCGGGTCACAGCGTCACACCTCGGACCAGCGCCGCAGAAGATTATGATAGACGCCGGTCAGCTCGATCACCGCCTGATCCTTCGGCCCCTTCTCCAAGGCTACGCGCTGGGTGGCCACGTCCAGACGGAACAGCATCTCGCGATCGCCGTCGTCGCGGATCAGGCTCTGCATCCACATGAAGGACGACACCCGCGCCCCGCGCGTCACCGGCATGACCTTGTGCAGGCTCTTGGACGGATACAGCACCAGATCACCGGCCGGCAGCTTGACCGACTGGGGTCCGTACATCTCCTCTATGATCAGTTCGCCGCCGTCGTAATCCTCGGGCTCCGACAGGAAGAGGGTGGCCGACAGGTCGCTGCGGATGCGGACCGAACCCCCGCCCCGTTGCTGGCGAATGGCGTTATCCACGTGCAGCCCGAACTCGCCGCCGCCCTCATAGCGGTTGAACAGGGGCGGAAAGATCGTGTGCGGCAGGGCGGCGGCCACAAACATTGGATTGGCGTTCAGCGCCTGGACGATCAGGGCTGAAACCTCCTTCGCCACCTCCCAGTCTTCCGGCAGTTGCTGGTTCCGCTTGGCCGTCGCCGACTGGTGCCCCGAGGTCATATTGCCGTCGGCCCAGGGACCGGCGTCCAGCCGCTCGCGCAGCGCCTTCACTTCGGCCTTGGAGAAGATTTCGGGAATCTGCAGCAGCACGACAGGTCTCGCTGGAAAAGAAAACGGCCCCGCCGGAAGGACGGGGCCGTCAAGGATAGGCCGGGGCTGAGGCCTTTAGAAGCGCAGGTTCAGCGCCAGGATCGCCTGCCGCGCAGGCGCCGGATCGGCATGGTGCACGCCGTTGGTGCGGATGATGTATTCCTCGTCCGTCAGGTTCTTCACGTTCAGCTGCAGACTGGCGCGATCCGTCAGGTCGTAGGAGGCGAAGGCGTCCACACGGGTCCATTCCGGCGCATAGATGCGGTTGTTGCCGCCGCCCGCGCCGCCTTGGTTCCCGCCGAAGGACTCGGACGTGTAATAGACGCCGCCGCCCAAGGTCAGCTTGCGCGTCACCCGATAGGTGCTGAACAGGCTGGCGGTGTGCTCCGGCGTATTCGCCAGCGGATCGCCGATGTTGACGCTGGTGTAGGCGCCCTCGACCAGCTCCGAGTCCATATAGGTGTAGCCGCCGAAGACCGTCCAGGCGGGCGTGATGCTGCCGGACACGCCGAGTTCCAACCCCTTCACCTCGACCTCGCCGGCCTGTTCATAGAGGTTCGCCTCAACCAGGATCAGCGCGTTCTTGCGCGTCAGGTGGAAGGCAGCCGCCGAAAGCGCCAAACGATCGTTGAAGACGTTGGCCTTGGCGCCGACTTCAAAGCTTTCGGTGTCTTCCGGATCCAGAACGACGTTCGCGACGCCCCCGACCGTTCCCGTGCCGCCCGAAGCGTTCTGGTCACCGGCCTGGATGGTGGGCGGCGTCGAGGAGGTGGACCAGGAGGCGTAGACGCTGCTGCTCGCCGTCGGCTTGAACACCAGACCGACCTGGTAGTTGGTGAACTCCCAGGTGCGCTCGGGCACGGACGTATAGCCCGTCGTCGTCCAGACGCCGGCCGACTGGGTCGCCGTCGCATTGACGCCGCGCACCGAATACTGATCCCAACGCACGCCCAGATTCAGGATCAGACGCTCTGTCAGGGTGATGCTGTCGTTGGCGTAGACGCCGATGGTCTCGGTCGTGTTCGAGCTGGTCGGGCCGCGGTTGATCACGCCGGTCCAGGCGTCGTCGGCGTTCGGATTATAGACCTGGGTGCAGTCGCCGGCGCCCAGGGCGCTCGATGCGGTCGGATAGGAGCCGCTGACCGTGGTCAGGCCCGTCGGGCAGGTCGAGCCCGAGGTGGTGTAAGTGGAATAGGTGGCGTTCCGGTTCCGCTCGCGGGTCAGTTCCACGCCCACGTCATAGCTGTGCCTGATCGATCCAGTGGCGAACTGACCATAGAAGTCGGTGACATTGGCCAGGGTGGTGACCGGGTTCCAGCGGGTCTTGGTGCCCCGCTTCATCCAGTAGGTGCCGTCGGCCGCCCGACCCACATAGCCGCCGTCGCCGGGGTTGGTGACGATATAGTCGTTCAGGGTTTCGGAGTAGCGGCTGACGTTGCGGATCGTGGCCACGTCGTTCAGCCGGTGCTCGGCCTTGAAGGTGAAGGTATCCACCTCATTGGTCAGGAAGTCGCGGTCCTTGACGCCGTAGAAGCTGTCATAGGGCACGTCCAGAATGCCGCTGTCGGTCGTGCGCACCCCGATCTTGGTGAACAGCGGGATGCCGTAGTCGGGCATCTGATTGCTGGTCAGGTGGTAGTAGCTGAACACCATCGAGGATGGCGTGCCCAGGCCCGCGCCCAGGCTGATCGCCGCGCCCCACTTGTCGTAGTCGACGCTGTCGCGACCGGGGACGTCGCCCTGGGCGCCCATCAGATTGACCCGCAGCGCCGCCGTCTCGCCCAGCGGCATGTTGGTGTCGATCGTGCCGCGCAGATAGGCGTCGGTGCCTACGCCCGCGCCGATGTTCGTAAACTCGGTCAGCTGAGGCGCCTTGGAGCCCAGATTGATGCTGCCCCCGCCGGAGCCACGGCCCGAATAGACCGCGTCAGGCCCCTTGATCACCTCGACCTGCTCCAGGTTGAAGACCTCACGCTGCTGACCGCCCGTGTCGCGCAGACCATCCACGAAGATGTTGTTGCCCGACGACTGCCCCCGGATGAAGGGCCGGTCCGCCAGAGGCTGGCCGCCTTCGCCCGCCCCGAAGGTGATGCCGGGCGAGTTCATCAACACGTCCTGCAACGACGAGGCCGCCGTCTGTTCGATGATCTGCTGCGGAATAATGGTCACCGCGCGCGGCGTATCCACCAGGGGCGCCACGAACTC
Source organism: Caulobacterales bacterium RIFOXYB1_FULL_67_16 (assembly GCA_001796045.1). Taxonomy (GTDB): domain Bacteria; phylum Pseudomonadota; class Alphaproteobacteria; order Caulobacterales; family Caulobacteraceae; genus Brevundimonas. The sequence continues at coordinate 16,190 of MGLN01000062.1, forward strand.
GGGGCTGGCGGGTTCGCGGCGGATGCGCTTGCCGGTCACGTCGATGGCTTCGAGGCCGTCCTCCTTGGCGGTCTGGGGGGCCGTGGCGACAGGCGTCTCGGCCACCACGTCTGCGGCGAAGGCAGGAGCGGCGACCAGCATGCCGGCGGCGCTGGAGGCGAACAGAAGCGAACGGAGCGCGGCGGCGCGGGATTCGGACATGATGAGGGCGACCTTTTGGCCTGATTTTGCGATGCGGTCGCAATAGACAGCTTCACCGCCGCATACAAGCACAATTGCGACTTAATCGCATTTCCGCCGGCGATCAGCCCACGCCCGCCACTCTCGGCTCGGGCGCCCGCTCCAGTTCCAGCCAGGTCGGGTCCGGCATGGCCTTGTGGGCGGCGGCCAGGGCCTCGGACCATCGGCGGCCCAGATCGCGGAAATAGGGATCGTCCGCCTCCAGCCGCCGCTCCATCCCCGTCAGCCCGTCGCGCGGCATGACGATCAGGTCCAGCGGCGGCCCCACGGCGATATTGGACCGGATGGTCGAGTCGAACGAGATCAGGCCCAGTTTCACCGCCTCGGACAAGGGAGTGTCGGCATGAAGCGCGCGATCCAGGATCGGCTTGCCGTATTTCAGCTCGCCGATCTGCAGATAGGGGGTGTCGGCCCCGCACTCGATGAAATTGCCCTGACCATAGATAAGATACAGACCCATCTTGCCGTCGCGGATCTGCCCGCCCAGCAGCATGGAGGCGTTGACGTTCAGGGCGTCGGCGGTCGGCGAGGCCGGGGTGTTGATGGTCGCCCGCACCGTGGCCATGGCGTGCCCCAGGATCTGGGCCGCGCGGAACAGGCTGGGCGCGGTCTCCAGGGTCTCGGGTCCGGTCGAATCAGGCAGCTTCACCCCCTCGGCCACCATGGCCAGGGCCGTCTGGGTCACCGACAGATTGCCCGCCGTCGCCACCGCCAGAACCCGCTCGCCCGGGGTCTTGAAGACGTGCAGCTTGCGGTAGGACGAGATGTTGTCCACGCCCGCATTGGTGCGGGTGTCGGCGATCATCGCCAACCCCTCCTTCACCAACATGCCTACGCAATAGGTCACTGGCCTCTATCCGCTCCCCGTTCCGCGAATCTGTGAACGCTAGCAGATTCCCGCGACATGGCGATCAGGACCATCCCCGGCTCTGATGTTGTTGCTGGCTCTGTTGCACCGGCCGCACATGAAGGGCGACCGTCAGCTGACCGGCGCCCCCGCCATAGTTGGTGCCCCGGATCGGCGTCGCCCCCAAGGCGTCCAGCCCCACGGCGATGCGGACATAGTTCTCGGTCGGGCAGACGCCGTTGGCCGCATCGAACCCGACCCAGCCCAGCCCCTCGATCCAGGCCTCGGCCCAGGC
>MGLN01000063.1:0-5341 GCA_001796045.1 Caulobacterales bacterium RIFOXYB1_FULL_67_16
CCTGACCAACCAGCTGCTGACCGAGGCCGGCTATATCGTCTTCCGCGTGGACAACCGCGGCGAGGGCGACCGGTCCCAGGCCTTCGAGACCAGCATCTATCGCCGCCTTGGCATTCCTGCGGTCGAGGATCAGACCCTGGCCGCCAAATGGCTGAAAACCCTGCCCTATGTCGATGCAGACCGCATCGCCATGATGGGCTGGAGCTTCGGCGGCTTCCTCAGTCTGCTGGCCGTGACCGAGCCGGAGGCCGGCCTGGCCTCGTCACTCGCCGGGGCCGCCCCGACCGAGTGGAGCCTGTACGACACCCATTACACCGAACGCTACATGTCGACGCCCCAGGACAATCCGGACGGCTACGCCGCCACCGACATCCTGCCGCGCCTGGACGACCTGACCGGCCGTCTGCTGATCCTGCACGGCATGGCCGACGACAATGTCATCTTCGGCAACGCCACCCGGGTGATCGACGCCCTCCAGGCCAAGAGCACGCCCTTCGAGATGATGCTCTATCCCGGGCAGCGGCACGGCGTTCGCGGCGAACCGCGGCAGCTTCAGCAATGGCGGACCTATCTCGACTTCCTGGACCGCACGATCGGCAAGAGGGCTGAGACCGCGGACTGACGACTGAACCAAGGCGCAGGGGCGAACATGTTGAAGACCAAAATTCTGGCCGGCGTGCTCGCCGTCGTCCTGGCCGGCGTCGCGCCGCCGTTCGCCTCGGCGCAGACGCCGCCGCCCCCGCCGCCGCCGCCGAACGCCGACATCGCCTGGGTTCAGCGCGAGCGTACGCCTTACGGCTCCTGGGAGGAGATGGCGCGCTTCTTCCTCAGCCAGATCCGCACCTATGACGCCGAAGGCCGGTTCGGCGAGCCCGGTCCTGCGATCAACAGCCTGATCGCGATCAACCCCGCTGCGCTCGAGGACGCCCGCGCCTCCGACGCCCGCCGCCTCGCCGGACAGACCCTGCCGCTGGACGGCGTCCCCCTGGTCATCAAGGACAATGTCGAGGCGCGCGGCATGCCGACCACGGCGGGCTCCCTGGCCCTGGCCGCGAACCAGCCGGACCGCGACGCGCCGATCACGGCCCGGCTGCGCGCGGCGGGGGCGGTGCTGATCGGCAAGTCCAATCTGTCGGAATGGGCCAATATCCGCTCGTCCCACTCCATCAGCGGCTGGAGCGCCGTGGGCGGCCTGACCCGCAATCCCTACGCCCGCGACCGCAACACCTGTGGCTCGTCCTCGGGCTCGGGCGCGGCGGTGGCGGCGGGCTTCGCCATCGTGGCCATCGGCACCGAGACGGACGGATCGATCACCTGTCCGGCGGCGATGAACGGTCTGGTCGGGTTCAAGCCCACCGTCGGCCTGGTGTCGCGGACGGGCATCGTGCCGATCAGCCACAGCCAGGACACCGCCGGGCCGATGACCCGGACCGTCCGGGACGCCGCCATCGTGCTGAACGTCATCGCCGGGACCGACCCCGCCGATCCGGCGACGGCTGAGGCCGACGCCCGCAAGACCGACTATGCGGCGGCCCTGAACGGGGCGAGCCTCAGCGGGGTCCGGATCGGCGTCGCCCGGTTTCTGACCGGCTATTCCGACGGGACGGACGCCGTCTTTGAAGCCAATCTCGAACGGTTGCGCCAGGCGGGCGCCGTCCTGGTCGAGATCAAGGACGGGCCGGACATGAACGCTGTCGGCAGCGCGGAATTCACCGTCCTGCTGACCGAGTTGAAGGCGGATCTGAACGCCTATCTCGCCACCACCGATCCGGCCCAGGTCAAGACCCGCACCCTGGCCGACGTCATCGCCTTCAACCGCGCGAACCCGCGCGAGCTGGCCCTGTTCGACCAGGACCTGTTCGAGGCCGCGGAAGCGACCGGGGGGCTGTCCGATCCTGCCTATGTGGCGGCGCGCGAGACCTCGCTGCGTCTGGCCGGGGCCGAGGGGATCGATCGGCTGCTGAAGGACAATGACGTCGCCGTCCTGATCGCCCCCACCACTGGCCCGGCCTGGACCACCGACATCGTCAACGGCGACCACTATCTGGGCTCGGCCTCGACCCTGCCGGCCGTGGCCGGCTATCCCCATCTGACCGTGCCCATGGGGCAGGTGGGCGGGCTTCCCGTGGGGCTCAGCTTCATCGGCGGCCGGTGGCAGGACGCGCGGGTGCTGGCGCTGGGCTACGCCTATGAACAGCTGGGACCGCAGCGGGTCGGGCCGGGCTTTGCCGCCTCGCTGAACACCACGCGCGCGGTCGCGCCTCTTCTGGCGCCGGCGGTTCAGGAACCTTGATCGGCCGTCCGCTGTTGGGCCTTCATGAGACAGCGGACGACCCCCGAATGAGCGATCTGATCGCCAATATCGTCGGCTCCGCCGCCGCGATCTGTTCCGTCACCAGTTTTGCGCCCCAGGCGATCAAGATCTGGAAGGAGAGGGACGCCTCTTCGGTCAGTCTGAAGACCTATTCCCTGACCGTGACCTGTTTCGTCCTCTGGGTGGTGTATGGGGTGATGACCCAGGCCTGGCCGGTGACGGTCGCCAACGCCTGCGCTCTGGTCATGGCCTCCTGCGTGCTGGCGATGAAATGGCGGTTCCGCGACGGCGATCCCGAAGCCTGACGGCCGGATTCCGCAGGTTTGATCCGGATCAAGGCGGGGCCGTTTTCGCGGCGCGAGGCTGGGGCAGAGGAGATTTTCCATGCCCCACGACGCCGTTCCCTTCGTCGCCGCCATCGTTGCGGCCTTCGTCTTCTTCATGGGCGCGCTGGGCCTGGCCAGCCTCTACTCGCGCTCGCCTCAGGACAAGTGACGACAGCTTTACCCGACGTGATCTTGGCGCCCCGCGCGATGCGGGTTACGGCATGTGTCTCAACGTCCAAGGGAGACGCCCCCAATGCCTGATCTCGCACAAGTCACCGACCACATCCGCAACGCCGTCGGCGACAACTCCGGTCTGGGCAAGACCGTGAAGCTCGACCTCGGCGACGAGGGCAAGATCTTCATCGACGGCGCCTCGGTGCCGAACACCGTCACCAACGAAGACAAGCCCGCCGACGCCACCGTCTCGATGAAGTGGGACGACTTCATGGCCCTGTCGGAAGGCAAGCTGGACCCGATGATGGCCTTCATGCAGGGCAAGCTGAAGATCGCCGGCGACATGATGATCGCCCAGAAGCTGGCCCCGCTGCTGAAGCGCTGATGCCAGGCTGATCAAGAGTTGATTGCGGCGCGGCTCCCCCCGGAGCCGCGCCGTTTTCGTATCGGCGTCCGTCAGAGACGCGACCGAAGAAGAGGAAACGACATGGACTTCAGACATTCCGACCGCGCCCTGGACTGGCACGCCCGCGTGCGCCGTTTCCTCGACGAACAGGTCATCCCGCGCGAGGCCGAATATTTCGCCCAGGTGCACGAGAATCCGAACCGCCAGCCCCCGGTCATGGAGGCCATGAAGGCCGCCGCCCGCGAGGCGGGCCTGTGGAACATGTTCCTGCCGGGCGACCACGGCGCCGGTCTGACGAACCTGGAATACGCCCCCCTCGCCGAGATGATGGGCCGCCATCTTTGGACGGCCGAGGTGTTCAACTGCAACGCCCCCGACACCGGCAATATGGAAGTCCTGCACATGTACGGCGACGCCGCGCAGCAGGACCGCTGGCTGAAGCCGCTGATGGCGGGCCAGATCCGCTCGGCCTTCCTGATGACCGAGCCCGAGGTCGCCTCGTCCGACGCCACCAATATCCAGACCCGGATCGAGCGCGACGGCGACCACTATGTCATCAACGGCCGCAAATGGTGGTCGACCAATATGGCCCATCCGAACGTCGCCGTGACCATCGTCATGGGCAAGACCGACCCGGACGCCGCCACCCATGCCCAACAGTCCCAGATCATCGTCCCCGTCGATACGCCCGGCTTCCGCGTCGAGCGGATGCTGTCGGTCTTCGGCTATGACGAACGCCCCATCGGCCACGCCGAGGTGGTGCTGGAGAACGTCCGCGTCCCGGCTGAGAACCTGATCGCCGGCGAGGGCCGGGGGTTCGAGATCGCGCAAGGGCGCCTCGGCCCGGGCCGTATCCACCACTGTATGCGCGTGATCGGCGCGGCCGAACGGGCGCTGGAGCTGATGGTGACGCGTCTGCTGAACCGCACCGCCTTCCGGAAACAGCTGGCCGAACATTCTGTGTGGGAGCAGCGGGTCGCCGACGCCCGCACCAATATCGAAATGTGCCGCCTCCTGGTGCTGAAGGCCGCCTGGATGATGGACGAGGCGGGGGCCAAGAACGCACGCTCCGAGATCGCCCAGATCAAGGTCGCCGCCCCGCGTATGGCGCTTCAGGTCATCGACGACGCCATTCAGGCCTTCGGCGGCGCCGGCGTCTCGGCCGACACCCCCCTGGCCGAACTCTACGCCACGGTGCGCACCCTGCGCATCGCCGACGGCCCGGACGAGGTGCACAACCGCACCATCGCCCGGCTGGAATACGCCAAACACGGCGGCCGCCCCGCTTGAAATTCGCCGTTACGGCGACCAGGTTTCGGGGAACCTGCGGCGGGACTTGACGTTTTCCAGATCGGAAGACGGCCCGCCGGGGTCTTGCGACAGGGGCGGACGGCTGACATGAATGCGCGCTTCGAGCCCGATACGCGGGCGGCGTCCGACGTGGCCCGTTTCCGGGAAGTCCGGGCCGCAATGCCCGCCCTGGCGGAAGGCTTGTCGCCCGAGGACCTGGCGGCCCAGTCCATGCCCGACTGCAGCCCCGGCAAATGGCACTTGGCCCACACCAGCTGGTTTTTCGAGGCCATGATCCTGTCGGCCGACCCGGATTATCAGCCGGTCGATCCGCGCTTCCAGCAGCTGTTCAACTCCTACTACGAGGCCCTGGGCGAGCGGGTGCCGCGCGCCCGGCGCGGCCTGATCACCCGTCCTTCGGTGGACGAGGTCCTGGCCTATCGGCGCGAGATCGACCGCCGCATGGCCGCCTGGCTGGCATCGGGCCCGTCGAGCGGTCTTGAGCGCTATCTTTTCGAGCTGGGCCTGCACCACGACCAGCAGCATCAGGAGCTGTTCCTGATGGACCTCCTGAACCTGATGGCCTGTTCGCCGCTGGACCCCGCCGCCTATGCGGTGGAGCCGCGACAGGCTCCGCTTGAGGCTACGCGCGGCGGCGTCGTCGCCTTTGACGGCGGCCTGGTCTCGATCGGTCACGACGGCGCCGGCTTCGCCTTCGACAACGAGGGGCCGTCGCACCGGGTCTGGCTGGAGCCCTTCGCCCTGGCCGCCGATCTGGTGACCAACGGCGACTGGCTGGGTTTCATCGCCGACGGCGGCTACGCCCGGCCC
>MGLN01000063.1:5350-13180 GCA_001796045.1 Caulobacterales bacterium RIFOXYB1_FULL_67_16
CTGTCCGACGGCTGGGCCACGGTCAAGGCCGAGGCCTGGACCGCGCCCCTCTACTGGCGCCGCGACGGCGACGACTGGACGGTCCTGAGCCTGACCGGTCGCGCGCCCGTCGATCCCGCCGCTCCGGTGCGTCACATCAGCTTCTACGAGGCCGAGGCCTACGCCCGCTGGGCCGGCAAACGCCTGCCGTCCGAGGCCGAGTGGGAGCACGCCGCGACCACGGCCCCCCACGCCTTCTCCAACCTGTCGGGCGAGGTCTGGCAGTGGACGTCCAGCGCCTACGCCCCATACCCCGGCTTCCAGCCGACGCCCGGCACGGCGGCCGAGTACAACGGCAAGTTCATGGCCAATCAGATGGTTTTGCGCGGCGGCGCCTTCGCCACGCCCCCCGGCCACGCCCGCGTCAGCTATCGCAACTTCTTCTATCCCCAACAGAGGTGGGCCTTCATGGGTCTGAGACTGGCCGAAGACGCCCCGCGCGGGCGCCCGAACTTCACCGAGGACGCCCAGACCGCCGCCTTCCGGCGCGATCTGGTCCAGGGCCTGTCCCGCCCCCAGAAGTCGATCCCGCCCAAATGGTTCTACGACGCCGAGGGCTCGCGGCTGTTCGAAGAGATCACGGCACTGCCGGAATATTATCCGACCCGTCAGGAGACCGGCCTGCTGCGCGACCGCGCCGCCGCCCTGACCGCCGACTTTGGCCCCGACGCCGTTCTGGTGGAGTTCGGCTCGGGCGCCAGCGAAAAGACCCGCCTTCTGCTCGACGCCGCGCCCGACCTCGGGGCCTATGTGCCGCTCGACATCAGCGAGGCGGCCCTGCTTGACGCCGTCGCCCGCCTGTCCGCCGACTATCCCCGGCTTCGCGTCCAGCCCCTGCTCGGCGATTTCGAACATCTGTCGCCCCTGCCGGACGACCTGCCGAAGGGCCGCCGCATCGGCTTCTTCCCCGGCTCGACGATCGGCAATCTGGAGCCGGACGAGGCGGTTCGCTTCCTCGCTGCGGCGCGCCGGATGCTGGGGGAGGGCGCGCTGTTCATCCTCGGCGTCGATCTGGTCAAGGATCCCGCGACCCTGGTCGCCGCCTACGACGACGCTCAGGGCGTCACCGCCGCCTTCAACCTGAACGTCCTGGTCCGGGCCAATGCCGAGCTGGGCGCCGATTTCGACCTCGACGCCTTCGTCCACCGCGCGGTCTGGAACCCTGATCAGTCGCGGATGGAGATGCACCTCCAGGCGCTGCGTCAAACCGCCGCGCACGTCGGCGACTGCACCTTCCACGTCCTGGCCGGCGAGACCCTCCACACCGAAAGCTCGCGCAAGTTCACGCGAGAGACGGTCGAGGCCCTGGCCGATGAGTCCGGGTGGTCCATGGCCGGTTTCGAGGTTTCGTCCGAACCCCGCGTCGCCCTGGCCTTGCTTCGGGGGTGAAACCCCAGGGCGGGCCTTAGCCAAGGCCGGCAGCGCCTGCAGTCCCAATCTGAAGTCGGCTTTCTGACGGTGGGTCAATTTCGCTTCGCGACCCAAAGCAGACATCCATAGCCTGACTGGTTCAAGAACGAGCGCTATGCCAAAGTCGAAGCATGCGTATGTGGCTCGTCACCGCGATCATGCTCGGACCAGTCGTCGCTTATTGGCTTTCGACTGTCAGCGCAGCGCGTCGCTTGCCGAGGCAACGGCGACAAGTAGGCGACCCTCGGCCCGTTCCGGGGTTGTTCGATCCGGCGACTTCGCATCGTTGGCTTGGGATTGTCCTGACAGAAGATACGTCGGAGTTCTCACCGCCTGCGAAACGAGCATTCGGTATCGCCCGGCTGAGCCTGTGCCTGATACCCTTTGGCGTCATTCTGGCGATCGTCATAGCCAACAGCGGGGTCGGATCAACGACAGAAACGCAGCCGCTGAGACGCGGTCCTCCGCCGGTCACGCTTTCCGTCGATAATGACCGCTAACCACCCATAACAGCCGTTTGAAACGTCCGCTTACGGGTTCCGGCGTCCGACCTTTGCCCGTGTCGCTGTCGCTCTCATTCATGAGCTGTCCGCAGACCGACCGGGACCCGAAAAAAAGGGCGGCGCATCCTTGATGCGCCGCCCTGCAGACCCTCGCTGAAGTCGTATCACTCGGCGTCGTTCGAAGCCGCGTCCTTCTTCGTTCCATGCGAGGCCTCGCCGCCCTTGCGGCCGGCTTGGGCCGCCAGGCTGCGGTCCTGGGAGAAGCTTCGCTTCTCGCTGGGGACGCTGGCGCCCCCCTTGCGCGCGATCTCGCGCTGACGTTCGGGGTCCATGGAGGCGAAGCCTCGCTTGGAAACGCCGGAGGGGCGTGGGGTTTGTCCGACCATCGCTGTTCCTTTCAGTGCTGCCGTGGGGCTTGCCGAAATGAACCCTGTCGCCCGGTGACGGTTCCGCCGGGAACTTCGATTTACTGTCCCGAGGCTGAACGTCTTTGTGCTTTGACTTCAAACCCCTCCATAGGGCCGGGAATCACCTTCCTCACCACCGCCGGGTTCCATCGGCGGCATCTCGTCCGGCACGTTCGACGGTTCGATCTCGGGCTGGGGCGAGGGGTTGGGCTGGATTTCCGGCTGGGGGGTTCCGGGGGGCGTGGGTTCGACATAGGTCATGGCTGTCTCCTGTCTGAGGAGAACGCCGCCCGGCCTCCGATGTTCAGCCCAGTCGGGCGGGAACTGGATCGGGCGGCGCCGGTTCAGTGTGCGAACCCCGGAGAATCCCATGACCCAGACCCCCATCGCCCCATCCTCGCCCGACGACATCGTTCTGGAAGACGACACCCTGGCCCAGCGCCTCGACCGTCAGGCCGACGCCATTCTGGCCGAGGGTGAAGCCCGCAGCTTCGAGGACCCGACGTCGCTGCGTCAGGCCGTGCGCGCCGACGCGGACATGATCCGCGGCAAGGTGATCAGCCGCGTCGAGGCGGCCCGCGACGGCATTCGCGACGAACCGATGAAGACCACCCTCTACGCCCTGGGCATAGGGGTGATCTTCGGCATGCTGATGCGCCGCTGAAAGCAAGCCCTCTCCCGCCGGGAGAGGGCTTTGGCGCACGGCGGCGAAGCCGTCGTCCTGGCGCCAAAGGGTGAGGGGCAAGGTAGTGCGACCTGACCCACCGACGGATCCCTCATCCGGCCCTTCGGGCCACCTTCTCCCGCAAGGGGAGAAGGGAGGAATCTAAGCCGGCCCCACCGGCTCCCGCTGGATCGGCGCCCGCTTAAGCGCCGCATCCGACACGAACGGATTGGTCCGCCGCTCCTCGCCGAAGGTCGAGATCGGCCCGTGGCCCGGCACGAAGGTGACGTCGTCGCCGAGCGGCCACAGCTTCTCCACCACGCTGCGGATCAGGGCCGGCGGGTCGCTCATCGGAAAGTCCGTCCGCCCGACCGAGCCCTTGAACAGCACGTCGCCCACCTGGGCGAACCGGGCCGCCCGGTTGAAGAAGATCACATGGCCGGGCGTATGGCCCGGGCAGTGGCGCACCTCCCAAGTCGTTTCGCCCAGGCTGACCGTATCCCCGTCCTCCAGCCAGCGGTCGGGCGTAAAGGGTCGGGCCTCCGGCAGGCCGTACATCCGGCCGCTCTCCACGATCCGGTCGATCCAGAACTGGTCGGCCTTCTGGGGGCCGGTGATCCGGACCCCGGTCTTCTCCTGCATCTCGGCCGCGCCGCCGGCGTGGTCCAGATGACCGTGGGTGATCCAGATCTGATCCAGGGTCAGGCCGCGTCGCTGAACTTCGCCCAGAATCGCGTCGACCGATCCGCCCGGATCGATCACGGCAGCCTTGTTCGTGGCCGTGCACCACACCGTGGTGCAGTTCTGCTGAAGCGGGGTGACGGGCGTCACGAAGACGCCGATGGGGGAGGCGGGCTGGGTCATGGCGTCTTCTTACCTGCCCCTGTGACGCGAAACCACCGCGACGGGCCACGCTCGCGTTGACCTTTGGAGCCCTTCTCGACATAAGGGCGGGCTTCGAGGCGCCGCTCCAAACGGGGCGGCCTTCTTGCTTTATCCATTCCGCGCCGACCGTCCCGACGGTTCATGCGCCCCAGAGCGTCAGAAATCCCGACCATGCAAGTCGTCGAAAAGTCGAACGAAGGCCTCAGCCGCGTGATCGCGGTCACCATTCCCGTCGCGGAGCTGAACGAGAAGCTCGAAGCCCGCGTCAAGGAAGTCGCCCCGCAGATGAAGCTGAAGGGCTTCCGTCCGGGCAAGGTGCCGGTCGCCCACGTCAAGAAGACTTTCGGCCGTGATTTCATGGGCGAGATCATCAACGCCGAACTGAACGAGACCAGCCAGAAGGCCCTCGACGAGGCCAAGATCCGTCCGGCCGCTCCCGCCGAGATGAAGCTGACCTCCGACATGGACAAGGTCATCGCCGGTCAGGAAGACCTGGCCTATGAGATGTCGCTGGAGATCATGCCGGAATTCACCCCGGTCGATCCCAAGACCCTGAAGCTGGAACGCCCAACCTATGAGGCCTCGGACGCCGATCTGGACGAGGCCCTGACCGAACTGGCCGGCCAGGCCAAGTCCTACGAGGACAAGAAGGGCAAGACCGTCAAGGCCGCCGAAGGCGACCAACTGACCATCGACTTCCTGGGCAAGCTGGACGGCGAGCCCTTCGACGGCGGCGCCGCCGAGGACGCGGACCTGGTGATCGGCTCGGGCCGTTTCATCCCCGGCTTCGAAGAACAACTGACCGGCGCCAAGGTCGGTGAGGAAAAGACCATCGAAGTCACCTTCCCGGAAAACTACCAGGCCGCCCATCTGGCCGGCAAACTGGCCACCTTCGACATCAAGGTGAGGGCCATCAAGGCCGAGGTTGAAGCCAAGGTGGACGACGAGTTCGCCAAGCGTATCGGTCTGGAATCGCTGGACAAGCTGAAGGAGCTGCTGAGCCAGAACCTGAACCAGCAGTACGCCGGCGCCGCCCGCTTCAAGCTGAAGCGCGCCCTGCTGGACCAGCTGGACGCCGCCCATGACTTCCCGCTGCCGCCCAAGATGGTCGAAGCCGAGTTCGCCGGCATCTGGCAGCAGGTCGAGGCTGACAAGGCCGCCGGCCGCCTGCCGGAAGAAGACGCCGCCAAGTCCGAAGAGGACCTGAAGACCGAATACCGCAAGATCGCCGAGCGCCGCGTGCGCCTGGGTCTGGTCCTGGCCGAGATCGGCCGCGCCAACAACGTCCAGGTCACCGACCAGGAACTGAACGCCGCCCTGCTGCAGGAAGCCCGCAACTATCCGGGCCAGGAGCAGGCCGTCCTGAACTTCTACCGCCAGAACCCCAACGCCGCCGCCCAGATGCGCGCCCCGATCTATGAGGAAAAGGTCGTCGACCTGATCGTCGGCCTGGCCGAAGTCACCGACAAGCCCATCAGCAAGGAAGACCTGCTGAAGGACGACGAGGAGATCTGATCGTCTCCGTCATCAAAGGCGTTAAGGGCGGAGGTCGACGACCTCCGCCTTTTTCGTATCGAAGGGGGCGCCTTGTAAGGCGGCCTTCATAACGCGATATGCAGAACAACAAGGCGAGCGACTGCGAGTCGCGCGCTCCCTGCATTCTTGAGAAGGCTCAATGCGCGATCCGATCGAACTGATGAACATGAACCTCGTCCCCATGGTGGTCGAGCAGTCCAGCCGGGGCGAGCGCTCCTTCGACATCTTCTCGCGCCTGCTGCGCGAGCGGATCATCTTCCTGACGGGCCCGTTCGAGGACGGCATGGCCTCCTTGATCTGCGCCCAGCTGCTGTTCCTGGAGTCGGAGAACCCCAAGAAGGAGATCTCCATGTACATCAACAGCCCCGGCGGTCAGGTGACCTCGGCGCTCGCGATCTACGATACCATGCAATACATCAAGAGCCCGGTCTCGACCGTGGTCATGGGCATGGCGGCCTCGGCCGGCTCCCTGATCCTGACGGCCGGCGAGGCGGGCCAGCGGATCGCCCTGCCGAACGCTCGGGTCATGGTGCACCAGCCCTCGGGGGGCTTCCGCGGCCAGGCCTCGGACATCGAGCGCCACGCCGAGGACATCCGCTACACCAAGCGTCGCCTGAACGAGATCTACGTCCACCACACCGGCCGCACCTATGAGGAGGTCGAAAAGACCCTGGACCGCGACCACTTCATGTCGGCGGACGAAGCCAAGGCCTGGGGCATCGTCGACCACGTCTACGACAAGCGCGAACAGGCCGACGCCGACGGCGTCAAGACGCCGGGCAACTAAACCCCTCCACCATACGGCGAAGAGGGCGCGTCCTGGCGGCGCGCCCTTTTCCATTCGTCCATCGGAACCGAGATGCAGTTCACACGCGACGCCTCAGGCGTGATCCAGGTCGACGGCGAGTCCTATGCCTGGGAGATCCGTCGCCAGCCCCGGCCCGTCGGCGGCGCCGTCTGGGAGGGGATGGCCGTCTCCCTGCGCCACGTCGATTACAAGCGCGAGGCCATCGTCCAGTTTCCGCCGCCCCTGCGGCCCAACGGCCGGCCGGACGTGGAGAAGCAGCGCGTCAACCTCGACGCCCTGTCCAACGCCGTGACCGCGGCCATCGAGGCCGGCTGGGACCCGACCTCGCGCGGCAAGGCCGTCGTCTTCGACGTCGACGCCGACGGCCGCTGACGCCTCAGGGCCGGCCCTTGAACACCCGGAACCCGGCCTCCCGTGCCATCTCCAGCATCTCCCGGTCGCCCGAGGTGTCGCCATAGGCGGCGCTCAGCACCATGGCCTCGCCATAGGCCGCCTTCAGCCGCCGCACCTTCTCCTCGCCGCGGCAATTCGGTCCGGTGAAGGCGTCTGTCACCCGATCCTCGGCGTCAAAGGTCATCCGCGTCCCCAGGAGGCCCTCGGCCCCCAGGCGCCGGGCGAAGGGCGCCACCGTCGTCTCTGGTGACGCGGTCACAATTACGCGATGAGCCCCCCGCCGGCCCCAGTCCTCCCAGACCGCCAGGGCGTCGGGCCGCATCAGCCGCGGCCACATGATTTCGGCGAACCGTTCCGCCTCGGCCTCCAGCCGCTCCCGCGTCTCTCCGGCCAGGAACTCCTTCACCGAGGCCGCCTTGATCCGCCCCCGGTCGCGATGCCGTCCATAGGCCGCCAGGGCCGGGGCCAGCTTGACCAGGCCCAGGGCCCAGCCGCCCGGCCCGGCCTTCCAGCGCAGGAACTGGGTGAAACTGTCGCGCACCGTCAGGGTGCCGTCGAAGTCGAAGGCCACGATGGGCGCCCCCGCCTGTCCCGATTCGGGCGGGGACTGGCGCCGATCCTGCAAGCTTCCCATGTCAGACATTCGCCTTGATCCCCAACGACACTGATCCATCCACGCACTGCAACAATCCCTTGCCGCCTTCGGGGTTGTCGTTGAACGTGGGATGGGTGATTGTCATTTTTTGAAGACCTTTGCGTCCAGAGTGCTGGAATCAACGTGGAGGAAGCGCGTATCGGGCCATTTCGGTCCGCTCCGCGGGAGTGAGATAAGGGTCTATGACCAAAGCAGCCGGCACCGACGCCAAAAGCACCCTGTACTGCTCGTTCTGCGGAAAGAGCCAGCACGAGGTCCGCAAACTGATTGCGGGCCCGACCGTATTCATCTGCGATGAGTGCGTCGAACTGTGCATGGACATCATTCGTGAAGAGCACAAGATCGGCTTCAAGAAGACCACCGACGGCGTCCCCACGCCGAAGGAGATCCGCGACGTCCTGGATGACTACGTCATCGGCCAGTCGCACGCCAAGAAGGTCCTCTCGGTCGCCGTCCACAACCATTACAAGCGTCTGAACCACGCGACGAAGAACAACGACGTCGAACTGGCCAAGTCGAACATCATGCTG
>MGLN01000064.1 GCA_001796045.1 Caulobacterales bacterium RIFOXYB1_FULL_67_16
GCCTGGGAACTGCTGTTCGACCGGATGAAAGCCGACCGGGACGAGGACGAGAGCCTGCTGATCGTCGGCGGCGCCGGCGGGGTCGGGTCCATCCTGATCCAGATCGCCAAGGCCATGACGAAACTGCGTGTCGTCGCCACCGCCTCTCGCCCTGAAACCCGCCAATGGTGCCTGGACCTGGGGGCGGACGCCGTCATCGACCATGCCCGCCCCATCGACGAAGCCCTGACGGAAGCCGGCGAACGGGCGCCGAAATATATCGCATCCCTGACCCACACGGCCGGCCATTTCGAGGCCCTGGCCCGCGCCGGCGCGCCCCAGGGGGTCATCGGCGCCATTGACGACTTCAAGGGTCTGCCGGTCGAACTGCTGAAACAGAAGGCGGCCGGTTTCGTCTGGGAGTTCATGTTCACCCGTCCGGTCCATCAGACCCCCGACATGATCCGGCAGCACGAAATCCTGAACGCCGTGTCGGAGGCGGTCGACGCCGGCGCCATCCGCACCACCCTGACCCGCAACCTGGGCCGGCTTTCGGTCGAGACCCTTCTCGACGGGCATCGCCAGTTGGAAAGCGGCTCGACGATCGGCAAGGTCGCGCTGGACGGCTTCTGAGGCTAAGGGGCGGGTCATGACCGAGATCCTGATCCGCACCCCCCGCCCCGAGGACGCCGAAGCCCTGGGCGCCCTGGGGCGTCGGACCTTCGTCGAGACCTTCGTGACCGGCTTCGGCATTCCCTATCCCGAGACGGACCTCACGGCCTTTCTGGACGCCAGTTTCGATCCCGAACCGACACGGAAAAAGCTGGCCGAACCCAACGCAGCCTGGTGGGTGGCCGAGCGGGACGGCGAACTCCTGGCCTTCGCCAACGCCGGTCCCAACGGCCTGCCCCACCCCGAGGCGCGGCCGGAGCATATGGAGCTGCGCCGCCTGTATGTGTCCAAGGCCGCCCAGGGCCTGGGCCTGGGCACGAAGCTGCTGACACTGTCGCTGGACTGGATGGAGGCCAACACGGGCGGCCCGCTCTGGATCGGCGTCTGGAGCGGCAACGAAAAGGCTCAGCGCCTGTACGCCGCCTATGGGTTCGAGAAGGCGGGCGAATATGAATACCCGGTCGGCGCCTGGCGCGACCACGAGTTCATCTTGCGGCGCGGATAGACTATGATCCGGCCATGACCCGCGCCGAACTGCTGGAAAAGCTGCGTGAGCTTAAGCCCTGGCTGGAAGAGCAGGGCATCGTCAACCTGCGCCTGTTCGGCAGCTACGCCCGCGACGAGGCGGGACCGGACAGCGACGTGGATTTGCTGGTGGACACCTCGAGACCGATGGGCATCGAGTTTCTAACGACGGAGCGTCTGCTTTCGGAAAGACTGGAAACGCCGGTCGAGTTCTGTTCGTGGGAAGTCATGCGGCCCTATGTCAGGACGAAGGTCGAGAAAGACCTGATCCTTGTCTGACGAAGCCGATGCGATCCTGATAGCCGAAATCCGGGACGCCGCAAGCCGTGTAAAATCCTACATTGCGCCTGAAGGCCGGGAAGGCTTCATGTGTCAAACCTTGGTCTATGACGCCGTCTGCATGAACCTGTTGCGGACAGGCGAATGCGCCCGCTTCCTGAGCGACGCCGTAAAGACGCGACTGCCGGACATTCCATGGCCCGACATCGTCAGTCTCCGAAATCGAGTGGCGCACAGCTACGAAACGTTGAAGCCGGAAGTCCTCTGGCTGATCGCCAGCGTCAGTCTGCCACAACTGGACGCGGCGCTCCGCAGCCTGGGTGAAGCCTGATGCTCCTGCCCTTCTTCACCGCCCTGCGCGACGCCAAGGTTCCGGTGTCGATGAAGGAATGGCTTCATCTGATGGAGGCCATGGACCGCGATCTGGCGAGCCGCGAGGTCGAGGCCTTCTATCACCTGTCGCGAGCCGTCCTGGTCAAGGACGAGAAACACTATGACCGGTTCGACCAGGTGTTCGGGACCGTATTCAAGGGCGTGGAATCTGTCGGGGCGGGCGAGGACCTGACCACCGACATCCCCGAGGAATGGCTGCGGCTGCTCAACGAGAAATATCTGACCGACGAGGAAAAGGCCCAGATCGAGGCGCTCGGCGGGTTCGACAAGCTGATGGAGACGCTGAAACAGCGGCTGGAAGAGCAGAAGGAGCGCCACTCCGGCGGCTCAAAATGGATCGGTACGGGCGGGACCAGCCCCTTCGGTCACGGCGGCTATAACCCCGAGGGCGTGCGGATCGGCGGCCCCGGACGACATGGCCGGGCGGTCAAGGTCTGGGAGAAACGCGAGTTCCGGAACCTGGACGACACGGTCGAACTGGGGACACGCAACATCAAGGTCGCCTTGCGTCGCCTGCGCCGGTTCGCGCGCGAAGGGGCGGCGGAAGAACTGGACATCGACGGCACCATCGACGGCACGGCGCGCCAGGGCTGGCTGGACATCCAGATGCGGCCAGAGCGACGCAACACGATCAAGGTGCTGCTGTTCCTGGACATCGGCGGCTCGATGGACGGCCACATCAAGCTGGTGGAGGAGCTGTTCTCGGCCGCCCGGACCGAGTTCAAGAATCTGGAGTTCTTCTATTTTCACAACTGCCTGTACGAAGGCGTCTGGAAAGACAACCGGCGGCGTCACACCGAGCGGATCGCCACCTGGGACCTGCTGAACAAATATCCCGGCGACTGGCGGGCCATCTTCGTCGGCGATGCGACCATGTCGCCCTATGAGATCACCATGCCGGGCGGTTCGGTCGAACACTGGAACGAGGAAGCCGGGGCGGTGTGGATGAAGCGAGCCCGACAGCAGTGGGAAAAGTCCGTGTGGCTGAACCCGGTGCAGGAGCGGTACTGGAGTTATACCGCCTCGGTCGGCCTGCTGCGCGAGGTGATGGACGACCGAATGTTCCCCCTGACGCTGGAAGGGCTCGACAAGGCGATGCGGGCGCTGACAAGGTAGGTTCGCGTGCGGGGCGAGCCGCCCCGTGGATTGTGAAAGAGGCCAGAGACATGCTCGCCGCCTTAGCCCTGGTTTTTCTGACCCAACAAGCCGCCCCGACCGTGGTGTGGGAGGCGCCGCCCGCCGCCGAAGCGCCCCCGACCCCGGCGGCGCATACCGTGCCGCAATGGGGGCTTTCCGATCCGTTCGGCTACGAGCGGGCGCGGTGCAGTCCGCAGCTGCGCGGCGCCCGGTCGCTTGAGGCGTGTCAGGCCGAGGTCCGGGCCCAGCTCGCCCTGGCCCTGGGAGCGGACCTTCCCGACGCCCTGCGCCCGGCCGGCATGGCGAGCGATTGTCAGATGACTCAGGCCGCGGAGCGCGGCGGCTCGCCCTACGGGCTGCAATGCGGCCCCCAATCCCGCGCGCCGACGGATTCTCCCCTGCCCAAGGAGGTGGACTGCCGCCCCCGTCCTGTCGAGGGAGGCTTCAGCTCCGAATGCCGGCCGGTCGGTGAGACGGAGGATAAGGGGTTGAGGCTGAAGCTGTGGGGTAACGACTGACGGTTCGCCGTCCTCCGAAGCCAAGGCGCTCGACCCCCGTCCGCCGCAAAGCCTGTATGTCGCCCTGATCCAACCCTCGTAAGCACTGTGTTTGAGAACGTTCTCAGGCATGCTAATTTCGTCGAGTTTGTCAGGGGGCGGCGATGAGTTCGGGAAAGGGTGAACGGCTGATCGCGCTGGATGTGCTGCGTGGCCTGGCGGTAGCGGGGATGATCCTCGTGGTCAGCCCGGGCGATTGGGGAATGACGTGGAGTGGGTTGCAGCACGCGGCATGGGACGGCTGGCGCCTGGCCGACATGGTGTTTCCGACATTCCTGTTCAGCGTGGGCGTGGCCATCGCCCTGTCCTTTCCGCGCGCCTTCAATCCGGCGGCGCAACGCGTCTTCTGGCTCAGGGTGGGACGGCGGGTCCTGCTGCTGATCGTGCTGGGGCTGGCTCTCGAGGCGACCTATAATCTGAGCCTGGCCTTGGGCGGCGGCGGGCCGGGTCAGGCTGATCTGGCACATCTGCGCCTGCCCGGGGTGCTGCAACGGATCGCCCTCTGCTATGGCCTGGCAGTGCTCGCCGTCGTCGCCACCGGACGGATGGCCACGCAGCGGATCAGCCTGCGTCCCGGCGCCGTGGGCGCCGTCATCGCCGCCGTTTTGATCAGCTACTGGCTGTTGCTGACCTTCACGCCCGTGCCGGCCTATGGCGTGGGACGACTGGATCCGGAGGGCAATCTAGGCGCCTTCATTGATCGGGCCGTGTTTACGCCCCCGCATCTGTGGCCGTTGGGCTGGGCCGAGCCGGGCGGGCCGGTGGTCTATGACCCGGAGGGCCTGCTCTCGACCCTGCCGGCGACGACCAATGTGCTGTTCGGCGTCCTGGCCGGACACGTCGTCTCCACCCGAGCCGCGCGGGCGCCGCTGATCCTGGCCAGCTCTGGCCTCGGCCTCTTCCTCATCGGCCGGGCGCTGGACCCGGTCTTCGTCATCAACAAGCGGATCTGGACCTCCAGCTTCGCCCTCCTCAGCAGCGGCTTTTCATTCATGGTCCTGGCCGCCTTAATGACGATTAAAGGGCAAAGGGTCATCGACACGCTGTCGAAGCCGTTCCGCATCCTGGGCGGAAACGCCATAGCCGCCTTTGTCCTGTCGACCCTTCTGGGACGTCTGTACGGCATGCCCCTGCTCCCCAGCGCCGAGGCCGTTCAGCGAACGCCGCAGGGCTGGCTCAACGCCCGGATGCTGTCGGTGTTCGGAGAACCGTATTGGGCCTCATTCGCCTGCGCCGTCCTGATGGTCGCGGTGGTGACGCTGATCCTCACGCCGCTCCATCGAAGGGCCATACACATCCGCCTTTGACCAAAAGAAAGGGCCGCCGGCGAACCGGCGACCCTGACTTCATTATGATCTGGTGTGATCAGTTACGATTGTCGCGAAGGCTGTCCTTGACGCCGCCGACCGCGTTCTGGACCTTGCCTTCGACCTGGTCCGCCTTGCCTTCGGCCTGAAGCTTGGAATCGCCCGTCATCTTGCCGAGGCCTTCCTTCATTTTGCCGCCCATGTTCTTGGCGGAGCCTTCGATACGATCTTGATCAGCCATGGGAGTTCTCCTGTTGAAGCGGCGGCGCCTTGCGCCGTGGGATGCAGGAGAAACGGGAGCGGGGCCGGCCTGTTCCGTAAGGTTCAGCTTGCCCGGCGCAGCCAGACCGCGACGGCCCAGGCGTGGGCGTCGTGGCGGAGGCGCGACAGGGCCACGGTGGGCTCAAGCCAGACCAGGGTGTGATCGTCCTCGCACTTGGCGTCGGGGTTCTCGGCCGTGACGGCCGCAGTCCAGAAACCGCCGACGTTGTAGAGCGGCTCGCCGTTGCTCTTGAGATGATACTGCCCCGCCTCGGCGATGCGGTTCAGAGGGGTCACGGAGAGGCCGGTCTCCTCGACGAACTCCCGCACAAGGGCTTCCACCTCGGTTTCCTCGCCGTCGACGGCGCCGCCCGGCAGATCGAAATAGGCGCCGGCCGGGCGCTCCACGCGCACGCAGGCGATCAGGCCGTCGCGTTCCACCACGCCGAATGCGGTGGCGCGACGGCGATACTCGAGAGCGGGATTGCGGAGACCAAATTCTAGCATGAGAAGCGCGACGCTAGAGGTCGAAGGCCAGTTTGGCGCGCACGCCTCTGTGCTCGGGGTCGAACTCGATGGCGGAGCGCAGGCCGGAGGCCATGGCCGAAATGATCTTGCCGCCCAGGCCCGTGCCCTTGGGCTTGCCGTCGCCGAGTCCGGGACCGTCGTCCTCGACCGTCAACAGGGCGCGATGCTCGCCGTCGGGCTGCAGGCTGATGCGGATCTCGCCCCCCTGCCCGGGCTGATAGGCGTATTTCACCGCATTGGTGACCAGTTCGGTCACCACGACGCCGAGGGAGACGGCCTGATCGGTCGCGACCCACAGGGGCGCGGCGTCGACGACCAGACGGGGAGAGCCCTCGCCGGGGCCGACGGACTTGGACAACTCGTCCATCAGACCCTGCAGATAGTCGTCCATGGCGACGCGGCTCATGTCGCCCGAGGTGTAGAGGCGACGATGGACGTGCGCCACGGCCTCGATCCGGGCCTGACATTCCCGAAGGGCGTCGCGAGCGCGCTCGTCGTCGATGTGGCGCATTTGCAGGGACATGAAGCTGGACACCAGCTGCAGGGAGTTGCCGACCCGGTGGTTGACCTCCTTCAGCATGGCCTCGGCGCGGTCGCGGGCCAGGCGGATTTCTTCCTGGGCGATTTCGTTCTCGCGCTGAAGCCGACGCCGGAGCAGGGCGTCCTCCAGGGCGGAGCGCAGCAGGGCGGTGAAGTCCTCGGAGACGTCCTTGATGACATAGTCCGCGGCGCCGGCGCGCAGCGCGGCGACGGCGATCCGGCCGTCCTGAGCCCCGGTCACATAGACGATGGGCGGAGGCGCGTTCAGGGCCAGAATGTCGGGCAGAACGTCCAGCCCGTCACGAGCCGGCATATAGTGGTCCAGAGCGCAGACATCGAATTCTTGGGACGCGAGCAGGTCCAGCCCCGCGTCCCCGTCGAGGGCGCAGGTCACGGCGTAGCCGTGTCGGCTCAGCTCCTTCTCGACGAGGCGCGACAGGCCGCGATCGTCGTCGATATAGAGCAGGCGAATGGCGCCCGTGTCGTCGGTCACTCGATTTCCGGCGCCTGCATCACCGACAGGAACAGCCCCAGTTGGCGGATCGCGCCGGCGAAGGATTCATAATCGACAGGCTTGGTGATGTAGACGTTGCAGCCCAGGTCGTAGCAGCGCTGGATTTCGACCTTGTCGTCGGTGGTGGTCAGGACCACGACCGGAGCGCGCTTCAAACGATCGTCGGACTTCACCCGCTCCAGAATGTCCGTGCCGGACATGTCGGGCAGGTTGAGGTCCAGCAGGATCAGCAACGGACCATTGGCCA
This sequence comes from Caulobacterales bacterium RIFOXYB1_FULL_67_16, assembly GCA_001796045.1. GTDB lineage: Bacteria > Pseudomonadota > Alphaproteobacteria > Caulobacterales > Caulobacteraceae > Brevundimonas. The sequence goes on from MGLN01000064.1 coordinate 6,940, forward strand.
GGATCTCAGGGCTGAACAGATAGTCCAGCGCCGCGCCGCCCTCGTCGAAATGCTTGATCTCGTTGTTGATGTTCGCCCGACGGATGTTTTTCTCGATCAGCTTGGCGTGACCGTGGTCGTCCTCGACCATGATGATTTTGACGGCTTGCGTCACAGTACGCCTCCGGGTTCTGACAAGATCAGTCGTTTGGGGAATTTCAGCAGGAAAGTCGAGCCCTTGCCAAGCTCGGACTCCAGATCGATGGTCCCGCCGATGCGCCGGACGCTGTTGCGCACGAAGGCCAGGCCCAGGCCCTCGCCCGCCCGGTCCTGTTTTCCGGACCGACGGAACAGTTCGAAGATCCGCTCGTGATCGCGCGGGGCGATGCCGCGGCCGTTGTCCGCGACCCGATAGACCACCCAGCCGCCGGCGACCTCCTCGCCCGAGACCATGATCTCGCCGGGGCGACCTTCGTCGAGATATTTGACCGCATTGTCGATCAGATTGCCGAAGATCTGTTCCATCGAAATCCGGTCGCTTTCGACGGGCGGCAGGTCCTCGACCACGATGCGCGCGCCGGAGGCTTCGGTCTGGTGGTGGACGCTGTCGGCGATGTTGCGGGCCATGGCGGTCATGTCGAGCGGTTCGGGCAGCGGATTGCGCCGCCCCTCGCGCGACAGCTTGAGGATGGCGTTGATCAGCCGGTCCATCTTGGCCGTCGAGGCGCGGATGAAGCCGATGGCTTCAGGCATTTCCTCGCGCACCGCCATGACGACGTCGGGGGCGACGGTCTGGTGCGTCTCGACCTCGGCGATGGCCTTGTCGATGGTCTTGCCCGCCTGCTCCAGCTCGGAGGTGTAACCCATGACGTTGACCAGGGGCGCGCGCAGGTCGTGGCTGACGATATAGGCGAAGCGCTGGATCTCGTCGTTGGCTCGAGTCAGGGCGGCCGTACGGTCACGCACCGTATCCTCCAGACCGGCGTTGACGGCGTCGAGCTCCTCGCGCGCGCGCTGGATTTCGCCGACATACCGGCGGACGACCCAGGCCGACAGCAGGGCCAGGACCAGGACCAGCAGGCCGGCGATGGCGTTCATGGCGACGGTCAGGACGCCCAGCCGCTGGGACATCCGATTCCGTTCGGCGATCCGGGCCGATTTTAGCTTGTCGAAGGCGTCGATCGCCGCCCTGAACTCGTCCATGACGCGCTTGCCCTGGCCCGATCGGACCAACTGGATCGACTGCCCGATCCGGCCCTCCCGAGTCAGCGTCAGAGTCTGGTCCATCTCCACGAATTTCGCGTCGGCGAGAGCGTGAATGCGAGCAGTATAGGGCTGAAGCGACGGATCCTTCTCCGCCCCTTCGTCGAGGATCGCCAGGGCGGGGTTCATCTCGGCCCGCGCCGTCTCGAAGGGCGCCAGGAAGGTTTCGCGCCCCGTCAGCAGATAGCCGCGTTGAGCCGTCTCCGCGTTCAGGACGGCGATAAAGGCCGTCCGCGCCGCCCGTCGCATGCCCTGCGCCTGTTCGATGGCCTGGTTGAGGCTCGTGGTCCGCTGGATGATCACGAAGCTGGCGATATTGACCGTCAGCAGCAGGAAGAAGGCCAGGGCCAGCAAGGCCGTGATCGACCGCAGCATCGACGGCGTTCGCAAGAAGTCGCTGAAACGCGAAAGATTCTGGCTGGATCGAAACATCATGGCGGCGAGCTTTAGCGGCGTGACGGCGCAGGTCAAACGCCGACCGCATGAAACCTGCGGCCGTTTGGCGACTTAGGGTTAATATGGCTCGGCTTGCGCGGAGGGGCGCAGGCGATCCCAGGGGAGCGGACGATGATCTGGTGGTGGTGGATTCTGCCTGCGGCGGTGGCGCTGATCGGGCTGGTTCTGTTGATTGCGGGGCTCAAGGCCCTGTTCGGCGGCAAGCCTTTCCGCGGGGTGGCGGGCGCCCTGCTCGGCGGCGGCGTGCTGTGGGGCGCGTCCCTGGCGACCCTGTTCGGGATGAACCTCCAGACCTACGAGCGATTGACCTACGAGCGGCCGGTCGCGACCCTGAGCCTCCGTCAGATCGGGCCGCAGTATTACGAGGTCGAGCTGGCGCAGCCCGCAGAAGACGGTGAGACGGCCGCCCCCGGCGTCCTCTATCCGGTCCACGGCGACGACTGGCGGATCGAGGCCCAGGTGCTGAAGTGGAAACCCTGGGCCAATGTCATGGGTCTGGACTCCCAATACCGGCTGGATCGCTTGTCGGGCCGGTACCGCTCCGTCGAACAGGAGCTGCACGGCGAGCGCAGCGCCTATGACCTGGCGGCTGCGGCCTCGAACGCCCGCAACGGCGCCGTGCCCTTCAAGGTGGAGGCCTGGGACGCCATACGCCGCTATCGGCCCTATGTGGACGCCGCCGACACCCTGTACGGCTCGGCCGCCTATATGCCGATGGCCGACGGCGCCCGTTACGAAGTGTGGATCACCCAATCGGGTCTGGTCGCACGACCCGTCAATGACGTGGCCCGCAACGCCTCGGCCGGCGGCTGGACGGTGGCGAACTGAAGAGGCTTCAGACCTGACCCAGGGTCCGCAGCTTGGCGCGGGGGTGGATCTCGTTCTGGCTCATGACCACGGTCTGCCCCCGGAACCGCTCGATGATGGAGCGAACATAGGGGCGGGTCTGGGGGCCGGTCAGCAGGACCGGATTCTCGCCCGACATGGCGATCCGCTCGAAGGTGTCGCGCACGACGCGGATGAAGTCCTGCAGCCGCGAGGGGGCCATGGCCAACTGCTTGTCCTCGCCCGCGCCGATCAGGCTTTCGGCGAAGGCGGTTTCCCATTCGGGGGACAGGGTGACGATCGGCAGGGCGCCGTCGCCGCCCTGATGCTGCCAGCACAGCTGACGGGCCAGGCGGGCGCGCACATGTTCGACCAGGGTGGTGACGCTGGTGCTGTGCGGCGCCGCCTCGGCTAGACCTTCCAGGATAGCGGGCAGGTCGCGGATCGAGACCTTCTCGCGCAGCAGGGCCTGAAGCACCCGCTGAAGCGTGGTGACGGTGACGACGCTCGGGATCAGGTCCTCGACCAGCTTCTTCTCTTCGGTCCCCAGTTCCTTCAGCAGCTTCTGCGTCTCGCTGTAGGAGAGCAGGTCCGCCATATTCTCCTTCAGGATTTCGGTCAGGTGGGTGGTCAGGACTGTCGAGGGATCGACCAGGGTATAGCCGCGGAAGGTGGCTTCCTCGCGCAGGTTCTCGTTGATCCAGGTCGCCGGCAGGCCGAAGGCGGGCTCGCGCATATGCTCGCCCGGAAGCTCGACCTGCCGCCCCGTGGGGTCCATCGCCATCAGGTGGCCCAGACGCACCTCGCCCTGCCCCGCCTCCATCTCCTTGATACGGATGGCGTAGCCCTGGGTCGGCAGGCGCATGTTGTCGAGAATGCGGACCTGGGGAATGACGAAGCCATATTCCTGGGCCAGGGACCGGCGCAGGGCCTTGATCTGATCCGTCAGCCGCCGCCCTTCCAGGTCGTTGATCAGGCTGAGCAGGGAATAGCCCAGCTCGATCTTGACCTCGTCGATGGTCAGGACGCTGCTGATCGGCTCCTCGATCTCCTCCTTGGGCTTGGCCGCCGCAGCGATCTCGGCCTCGGTCGGCTGGGGCTTCAACCGGCTTCGGCCCAGCCTCCAGGCCATGAATCCGGACCCGATGGCCAGGGCCGCGAAGGGGATCAGGGGCATGCCGGGGATCAGGCCGATCAGGCCGGCGGCGCCCGACACGACGCCCAGCGACACCGGGTTGGTGGCCAGCTGAGTCACCAGGGCCTTGTCCGCGGTGCCCTCGACGCCCGCCTTCGACACCAGGAAGCCGGCCGCGATCGAGATGATGATGGCCGGGACCTGGG
>MGLN01000065.1:0-10822 GCA_001796045.1 Caulobacterales bacterium RIFOXYB1_FULL_67_16
TGGGCGACGGTTCGCAGTGGGGAATGGAGATCCAGTATGCGGTCCAGCCCAGCCCCGACGGCCTGGCTCAGGCCTATATCATCGGGGCGGACTTCGTCGGCGACAATCCGTCGGCCCTGATCCTGGGCGACAACATCTACTACGGTCACGGCATCACCGACCTGTTCACCTCGGCCATGAGCCGGCCCGAGGGGGCGACGGTGTTCGCCTATCACGTCAACGATCCCGAGCGGTACGGGGTGGTCGCCTTCGACAAGGACATGCGCGCCCTGTCGATCGAGGAGAAGCCCAAGGCGCCCAAGTCCAACTGGGCCGTCACGGGCCTGTACTTCTACGACAAGGACGTGGTCGAGATCGCTCGCGACCTGAAGCCCTCCGCCCGGGGCGAGCTGGAGATCACTGACGTAAACCGCATCTATCTGGAGTGCGGCAAGCTGTCGGTCGAGATTATGGGCCGGGGCTACGCCTGGCTGGACACCGGGACGCCGGACAGCCTGATCGAGGCGGCCGAGTTCGTCCGCGTCCTTGAGAAACGCCAGGGCTTCAAGATCGCCTGCCCCGAGGAGGTTGCGTACCAGCAGGGCTTCATCGACGCCGCCAAGCTCGAAGACCTCGCCGCCAAGCTCGGCAAGAGCACCTACGGCGCTTACCTCAGGAATGTGGTGCTGAAGGCGCAGTGACTCTCATAGATTCAACAGCGCCGGATCCCCGCCCTGGGCCGCGATGTTCACGCTGATCGCCTTCTCCGCCGCATAGCGGATCAGGCTGTTGGGTCCGCCCGCCTTGGGGCCCGTGCCGGACAGCCCCTCGCCGCCGAAGGGCTGCACGCCCACGACCGCGCCGGTGATCGAGCGGTTGACGTAGACGTTGCCGGCGGGGACCAGGGCCGTGACCTCGGCGGCGAAGGCTTCGATACGGCTGTGGACGCCCAGGGTCAGGCCGTAGCCGCGCGCGGCCAGGCGCGAGGCGACCGATTGCAGCTCGGACGGCTCATAGCGGTAGATGTGCAGGATCGGACCGAACACCTCGCGCTCCAGGAAGTCAGGCGTCGGGATTTCCGCGATGGTGGGGGCGAACAGATCGCCCTTTTCGGATCCCAGCGGCAGTTCGGCGCGCGCGATCACCCTGGCCTCGCGGGCCAGGCGTTCGACGTGGGCCTCCAGGGCGCGACGCGAGTCCGGGTCGATGACGGGGCCGATGTCGGTCTTGGGATCGGCCGGATCGCCGACCGTCTGAACCGCCAGGGCGCCCTTCAGGCCTTCGATCAGGGCGTCGGCTGAATCCTTCGGCGCATAGAGGATGCGCAGGGCCGAACAGCGCTGGCCGGCCGAGCCGAAGGCCGACTGGATCACGTCGTCGATCACCTGTTCCTTCAGCGCCGTGGTGTCGATGAACATGCCGTTCAGTCCGCCGGTCTCGGCGATGAAGGGGATGATGGCGCCGGGGCGAGCGGCGATCGATCGATTGATGGCGCCGGCCGTGTCGGTGCCACCGGTGAAGGCGACGCCGTCGATGCCCGGATGGGCGACCAGGGCCGCGCCGACCGTCTCGCCGCGCCCGGGAACCAGGGCCAGAAGATCGGGGTTCAGGCCGGCCTTGTGATACAGGCGCACGGCCTCGGCCGCGATCAGGGGCGTCTGCTCCGCCGGCTTGGCCAGGACGGCGTCGCCGGCGGCCAGGGCGGCCGCGATCTGGCCGGTAAAGATGGCCAGGGGGAAGTTCCACGGGCTGATGCAGGCGAAGACGCCGCGCCCGTGCAGGATCAGCTGGTTGGTCTCGCCGGTCGGTCCCTTCAGGGTCTGGGGGGCGGAGAAGTCACGTTCGGCCAGGAGGGCGTAGTAGCGGCAGAAGTCGGCGGCCTCGCGTACCTCGGCGACGCCGTCGTTCAGAGTCTTGCCCGCCTCGCGGCTGAGCAGGGCGACCAGACGATCCAGGTCGGCCTCCAGGGCGTCGGCCATGGCGCGCAAGGTCACGGCGCGTCTGGCGCCGCCCTGGCGGTCCCACTCGATCTGGGCGCGGCCGGCGGCCTCGACGGCGGCGTCTATGTCTGCGCTCGTCGCTTCCGAAACATGGCCCAGCACCTGGGACCGGTCGAACGGATTGGTCACCGCCTGAGGGTCGATTCCGGCGCGCAGCTTGCCGCCGATGATCGGGCCGGAGGTCAGCTTCTCGCGGTCGACCAGACCCAGCGCCCGGGCGTGGGCTTCGCGGTCGGCGGCCTGGGAATAGTCGCGGCCGAGGGAGTTCTGACGATCGCCGTACATGTCTTTGGGAACCGGAATCTTGGGGTGACGGTCGGGCGCCTGCTCGACCAGGGAGATGGGATCGGCCGCGACGGCCGAGGCGGGCACGCGTTCGTCGAGCAGGGCGTGGACGAAGGAGGAGTTGGCCCCGTTTTCCAGCAGGCGCCGCACCAGATAGGGCAGCAGCTCCTCGTGCCCGCCGACCGGCGCATAGGCGCGGACGATGACGGTCTCGTCCTTCCAGGCCTCCTGCGCCGCCTCATAGAGGGCCTCGCCCATGCCGTGGAGGCGCTGGTGCTCGACCGTCACGCCGCGGTCCCGCGCCATGCGCCGCACGGCGGCCAGGGTATGGGCGTTATGGCTGGCGAACTGGGAATAGAGGGCCGGCGAGGCCTCGATCATGGCGCGGGCGCAGACCAGATAGTTCAGATCGGTCGCGGCCTTGGTGGTGAAGACCGGATAGTCGGCGCGGCCGAAGACCTGGGCGCGCTTGATCTCGGTGTCCCAATAGGCGCCCTTGACCAGGCGCACCATCAGCCGGCGGCCCGAGCGACGGGCCAGGTCGGCCACCCGCTCGATCGTCTCCAGTCCACGCTTCTGATAGGCCTGAACCGCCAGGCCCAGGCCGGTCCAGCCGCCGAGGCTGGCCTCGTGCGCCAGTCGGTCGAGCAGCTTCAGCGACAGGGCCAGCCGGTCCGCCTCCTCGGCGTCCATGGTGAAGTTGATGTCGTACTTCGCCGCGATCCGGGCAAGGCGCAGGATGCGGGGGTAGAGGCTCGCCCAGACCTCGTCCTCATGGGTCGCCTCGTAGCGGGGCGAGAGGGCCGACAGTTTGACCGACACGCCGTGGCCGTGCTCGGGGCCCTGGCCCTTGGCGGTCTGGCCGACCGCTTCGATGGCGTCGGCGTAGATGCGTTCGTAGCGGTCGGCGTCAGCCAGGGTCCGGGCCCCCTCGCCCAGCATGTCGAAGCTGCACAGCCAGCCCTCGCGGTTCGACCGTTTCAGCGCCGCCTGGATGGTGCGGCCGACCACGAACTGTTCGCCCATGATCTTGACGGCGGTGGCCACCGCCTGACGGATCACCGGCTCGCCCAGACGACCGGCGATGCGCTTCAGGAAGCCCGGCAGGTCGCTGCGCGCCTGGTCGTCCACATCCACCAGCTTGCCGGTCAGCATCAGGCCCCAGGTGGAGGCGTTGACGAAGAGACTGTCGGACTGACCCAGGTGCGAGGCCCAGTCGGCCGAACCGATCTTCTCGGCGATCAGCCGGTCGCGCGTCTCCTCGTCGGGCACCCGCAGCAGGGCTTCGGCCAGGCACATCAGGGCCAGGCCCTCGCGGGTGCCCAGCGAGAACTGCTGCAGGAAGCTCTCGACCACCCCCTGTTTCTTCTGGCTGCGCCGCGCCTGTTCCACCAGGCCGACCGCCTCGGCGACGACGGAGGCGCGTTCGGCGGCGTCCAATGGAAGGCGAGCCAGGTTGTCGGCCACCACCGCGCGTTCGTCGCGGAATTTGTTGCGGTCAAGCCCGTCCCAGGCGGCCAGGCTGGAGGGCGTGAAAGCGGGGATCGTCATCGGCGGGTTAATCCTGTGGATTTACGCCGTATATGCCGGAGTTCGTTGAAGGTGCTTCGTATGATATGAGGCCGATCCGAAGATCATTCGGCGCAAGGGGCTGATTTCTGATGATCGATATAGACGCCGTCGACCGCCGCATCCTGCGGGTGCTCCAGACCGACGGCCGCATCTCCAACGCCGAGCTGGCGCGGCAATCCAATCTGTCGCCCGCGGCCTGTTTCGAACGGGTCAGACGCTTGCGCGACCGCAGGATCATCACCGGCTACGCCGCCTTGATCGATCCGTCCCAGGTCGGCCGCGACCTGCTGATCTTCGTCGAGGTCCTGCTTGACCGCACCACCGGCGACGTCTTCGAAGCCTTCGCCGCCGCCGTCCGCAGCCAGCCGGAGGTGCTGGAATGCCATATGGTGGCCGGCGGCTTCGACTATCTGATCAAGGCCCGGGTCGGCGACATGGACGCCTACCGCGCCTTCCTGGGCGACGTGCTGGTGCGCATGCCCGGCGTGCGGGAGACCCGGACCTATGCGGTGCTGGAGGAGGTGAAGTCGACGACTGTGCTGCCGCTGTGAGGGGGCGGTTGGCCGCAGCCGTGTTTTCGGGTGACGCTCTACTCAACCTTGCGTAGAGCTCGACGATACGAGACGGCTTGGACGGCGACGGATGGCGACGATTTTTCCCGTGATCATGTGCGGCGGCTCGGGCACCCGCCTGTGGCCGGCCTCGCGTCCGTCGCGGCCGAAGCAGTTCATCCTCCTCGCCGGCAATAGATCTCTTTTCCAGGATGCGGTGGAACGGGTCGCTCCCTTGGCTCAGGGCGGGGGGCGGCTGATCGTAGTGGGCGGCGCGGTCCATCTCCAGGCCATCCGGGAACAGCTGGCCGCGATCGGGCGCAGCGCCCTCATCCTGCTCGAACCGGAAGGGCGAGATTCGGCGGCAGCCATGGCTGCCGCCGCTTGCTGGACACAGGCGCAAGATGCGGAAGCCATCAACCTCTTTGTCGCTTCGGATCACCATATCCCGGATGATCTCGCCTTCCAGAAGGCGGCTGCGGTCGCTGCGGAAGCGGCGGCCGAAGGGCGGATGGTGACCCTCGGGATCGTGCCCACCCAACCCTCTTCCGCCTACGGCTATATCGCCCCGCTCGGCGAGGGTCTGTCCGAGGTTACGGCCTTTGTGGAGAAGCCCGACCTGGTCGCCGCTGCCCAGTATATTCGCGACGGCTACCTCTGGAACAGCGGCAATTTCGTCGTTCGCGCCGACGTTTTGCAGGACGAGATCGCAGCCGCCGCCTCGGGGCTGATCGAGGCGGTCTCAGACGCCTTGGCTCAGGCCGTCGTGGACGGCGACGCCGTCTTCCTGGGCCGGCGCTTTGCTGACGCTCCCCGGATTTCCATCGACTACGCCGTCATGGAAAAGACCAGGCGCGCCTCCGTTCTGCCGGTGGACTTCACCTGGTCGGATCTGGGCGCCTGGGATACGGTCCACGCCTCCGGCGAGGGGGACGTAGGGCTCCGCCTGTTCGAGGATGCTGAAAACTGCCTGGTGCGCGCCGGTGACGGGGTCATGGTGGCGGCGATCGGCGTTTCCAATCTGGCGATTGTGGTCGAGCAGGACGCCGTGCTCGTCACCGACCTTAGGCGCAGCCACGATGTCAAAAAGGTCGTTGAACGCCTGAGAACGGTTTCGCCCCGGCATCTCGACTTTCCGCGGCCGGCGGAAGAGCCGCTGGCGGAAGGCGCGGTGCGCCTGGCGGCCTGGATGCGGCAAGACGCCCTGCCGACCTGGTGCACCCTGGGCCAGAACGACGAGGGGGGGTTCGAGGACCTCTTGGGCCAGGACGGTCGTCGGCTGGGCTCGGCGCACAGCGCGGGCGTTCAGGCGCGTCAAATCCAGGTTTACGCGGAAGCCGGTCGGCTGGGTTGGTCGGGTCCTTGGCAGGCCGCGATTCGGGGCGGGCTGGAATGGAGCCGGCGCGTTTTGGATCCTGACGGGCTGATGCGCGCTCGCCTTGCTCCGGGCGGAGAGGCGATGGACGACAGGATTTGCGCCGATGACCAGGCCCAGCTTCTCGTCGCCCTGGCGTCCGTCGCTCAGGTCGCGCCGGATCTGGCGCCTGAACAGGCTGTTCTGTCGATCCGCGACCGCCTCCTCGACCTCTGGCCGATCCAGGGCGATCTGCAGGAAATGGGCGAAGATCGTCTTCAGGCGAAGGCTTGCATGCGCCTGCTCGAGGCTTCGATCGCCTGGGAGGCGGTTGAAGGCGCGGCCTCTTGGGCCGGCCTGGCGGATCGAGCGGCGGACTTGGCGGTGCGCCGCTTCATCGACCCTGACTCCGGACATTTGCTTGAACCCGAGGGGGGCGCGCCGATGTCGGGACTCGAAGGCGCCGCGATCGAGCCTGGACTCCAGTTCCGGTGGGCCTGGCTGCTGGCCCGCCATGCGCGTGCTCGCGACCAGCAAGCCAGTCTTCAGGTCGCTCTGCGCCTGTTCGACGCTGGTCTGTACGGCGTCGATCCGCGTCGCGGCGTGGCGATCGAGGCGATGACGGCCGACAGCGGCGTGCGCAATGCACGGGCGCGGCTTCGGCCGCAGGCGGAGTGGCTCAAGGCCAGCCTGGCTCTGGCGAGCTTGACCGATGACGGGCGTCGGGAACAGTGCCTCGTTCAGGCCGCTCGAGCTCAGCGCGCCCTTTGGCGCTATCTCTCCCCTTCAGGTTTGTGGCGGGACAAGATGCTGGAGAGCGGCAAATTCATAGACGAGCCCGCGCCGGCCGGTTCTTTGCACCCTATCATGGGCGCCTTTGTTGAACTCCGGACGACGCTCGGTCTTCTGAAGCCGGACATGGCCTCAAGCTTGGAGCTTTGGTGAGGCGCACCTTGCGTCTCGCCTTCGTCATTCGAACCGTCTAGAAGTTCCGCCCTTACTTAACGGCTCAGGGTCCGCCCGCCTCCATGCGCATCGTTCTGGCCACCGACGCCTGGGAGCCTCAGGTCAACGGCGTCGTCCGCACCCTGACCCGCACTGTCGCGGAATGCCGCGCCATGGGGCATGAGGTCGAGGTCATCGAACCCAGCCTGTTCAAGACCATCCCGTGCCCGACCTATCCGGAGATCCGCCTGGCCCTGGGCGCTGAGGAAGAAATTCGCGAGATGCTGCGCGCCTTTGAACCCGAGGCGGTCCATATCGCCACCGAGGGTCCGATCGGCATCGCCACGCGCCGGATTTGTGTGGAATGGAAGCTGCCCTTCACGACCAGCTATCACACCAAATTCCCGGAATATGTCTCGGCCCGGTTCCCGATCCCGGTCCAGGTCGGCTACGCCTACATGAAATGGTTCCATAAGCCGTCGGGTCGGCTGATGGTGGCGACCCCGACCCTGCGCGACGAACTGGTCGAGCACGGCTTCAAGAACGTCTCCCCCTGGTCGCGCGGCGTGGACACTGAGATGTTCAACCCCGAACTCGACCGGATCTACGATCGGATGGGCGGGAAGGACTGGCCTCGACCCTTCTTCCTGAACGTCGGCCGGGTGGCGGTGGAGAAGAATATCGAGGCCTTCCTGGAGCTGGACCTGCCCGGCACCAAGATCGTGGTGGGCGACGGCCCGGCGCGGGCGGAGCTGCAGGAGAAGTATCCGGAGGCGAAATTCCTCGGCGCCCGCTTCGGCGAGGAGCTGGCCCGGTGTTTCCGCGACGCGGACGTCTTCGTCTTCCCCAGCTGGACCGACACCTTCGGTCTGGTGATCCTGGAGGCGATGGCGGCCGGGACGCCGGTGGCGGCCTATCCGGCGCACGGTCCCATCGACATCATTCCGGGCTCGAACGCCGGGGTGATCGATGACGATCTGAAGACGGCCTGTCTGAAGTGTCTGGAACTCGATCGGGGCGAGGTGCGCGCCTACGCGGAAAAATTCAGCTGGCGCGCCTCGGCCGAACAGTTCGTCGAGAATCTGGAACCCTATCCGGAACCCGAACGGGGCCGTTTCTGGCGTCGCCTGCGGCGCATCGCCCGTATCCGCAAACGCGCCGCCGCCTAGTTTTTCGGCGCCCCGACCGTTTCCATTCTAGTTTTCGGCACGCGAGACGCCATGCTTACGCCGCGCCCAGACCTGAAGCCGAACACGGCCGCCTATGAGACCCAGGCCCTGGTCAAGCCGACCGGCTTCCGAGAGTACGATGCGCGCTGGATCCTGGAGAAGGAGATCAATCTCCTCGGGGTCCAGGCGGTGGGCCTGGGCCTGGCCACCTACGTCCACGGGATCGGGGTGGAGCCCAAGATCGTCGTCGGTCATGATTTCCGCGGCTACAGCCTCAGCGTCAAACAGGCCCTGATCCTCGGCCTGCTGGAGGGCGGGATGGAGGTGCTGGACGTCGGCCTGGCCCTGTCGCCCATGGCCTATTTCGGTCAGTTCGAGCTGGACGCGCCCTGTGTGGCCATGGTCACCGCCAGCCATAACGAGAACGGCTGGACCGGGGTGAAGATGGGGGCGAACAAGCCCCTGACCTTCGGCCCCGAGGAGATGGGCCGGCTGAAGCAGATCGTGCTGAACGGCGAGGGCGTGGCCCGGTCGGGCGGGAAACTGGTCCGGGTCGAGGACTTCCGCGAGACCTATGTGGCCGACGTGGCCTCCAAGGTTCAGATCAAGCGCCCGCTGAAGGTCGTCTGCGCCTGCGGCAACGGCACGGCCGGGGCCTTTGCCCCCGAGGCCCTGCGACGGATGGGGGTGGAGGTGATCGAGATGGACACCGACCTCGACTACACCTTCCCCAAGTACAATCCGAACCCGGAAGATCACGCCATGTTGGTGCAGATGGCTGAGCGGGTGAAGGAGACCGGCGCCGACCTGGCTCTGGGCTTCGACGGCGACGGCGACCGCTGCGGCGTGGTGGACGACACCGGCGAGGAGATCTTCGCCGACAAGATCGGCCTGATGCTGGCCCGCGACCTGTCCAAGGTCTATCCGGACAGCACCTTCGTGGTCGATGTGAAATCGACCGGCCTCTACAAGACCGACGAGATCCTGAAGGCCAACGGCGCCGAGGTGGTCTACTGGAAGACGGGCCACTCCTACATCAAGCGCAAGACCGCCGAACTGGGCGCCCTGGCCGGGTTCGAGAAGTCGGGCCACTTCTTCATGGCCGGGGACCTGGGGCATGGGTACGACGACGGCCTGGTCGCGGCCGGGGCGGTTCTCGCCATGCTGGATCGCAATCCCGGCAAGAAACTCAGTGAGCTGAAGGCGGCCCTGCCGGACGCCTGGACCAGCCTGACCATGTCGCCCCACTGCGACGACGAGCTGAAGTACGGCGTGCTGGAGCGGATCGTGAAGGAATACGCCGACCTGGCCGAGGCCGGCGGCGAGATCCTGGGGCGCAGGATCGTCGAGGCCATCACCGTCAACGGGGTGCGGGTGCACCTGGAGGACGGCTCCTGGGTCCTGGTCCGAGCCTCGTCGAACAAGCCCGAGCTGGTGGTGGTGGTCGAGAGCATGCGCTCCGAGGACGACATGCGCGACCTGTTCCGCAAGGAGATCAAGCCGCGCCTGGCCGCCTATCCCGAGATCGGCGCCTTCAATCAGGAAATCTGATCGGGCTGAACCCGTCGGTCTTCACTCCACCGTGACGGACTTGGCCAAATTGCGGGGCTGGTCGACGTCGGTGCCTTTCTGGACGGCGGTGTAATAGGCCAGCAGTTGGACCGGCACGGCGTAGACCAGGGGGGCGATCAGGGGGTGGCAGTCCGGGGCGTGGATGCGGCGGATGCCGGCGCCGTGCGGGTCGGGGGCGTTTTCCGGGGCGATCATGATGACCGGACCGCCGCGCGCGGCCACTTCCTGCAGGTTTGAGGCGGTCTTCTCGAACACATCGTCCATGGGGGCCAGGGCGATTGTCGGGGTCTCTTCGTCGATCAGGGCGATGGGGCCGTGCTTCAGCTCGCCGGCGGCGTAGCCCTCGGCGTGGATATAGCTGATCTCCTTCAGCTTCAGCGCGCCTTCCATGGCCAGGGGGAACATGGCGCCCCGACCCAGGAACAGGACGTCGTCGGCCTTGGCCAGATCCTGGACCACGGCGCGGATGCTGGCGTCCATCCGCAGGGCGTCGGCGATCAGGCGAGGGCTTTCGAACAGGGCCTTGACCAGTTCGTGCTCCTGCGCCGCGTCGATGCGGCCGCGCGCCACGCCCGCCGCGACGGCCAGGGCCAGCAGGGCGGCGACCTGGGCGGTGAAGGCCTTGGTCGAGGCCACGCCGATCTCCGGCCCGGCATGGGTGGGCCATAGGGCCTCGGCCTCGCGCGCCATGGAGGAGGAGTGGACATTGACCACGGCGGCGGTTTTCAGCCCCTGCGCCTTGCACCAGGTCAGGCTGGCCAGGGTGTCGGCGGTCTCGCCCGACTGGCTGACGGCGACCGCCAGGGTCTTTGGCGACACCGCCGGCGAGCGGTAGCGGAACTCGGAGGCGATCTCGACGTCGCAGGGGAGGCCGGCGATCTTCTCGAAGGCGTAACGGCCGATCTGGCCGGCGTAGAAGGCGGTGCCGCAGGCGACGATCTGGATCCGGTCGATGCCGGCGAAGTCCACGCCCTGCGGCTTGGCCGTGCCGGTCACCAGATCGAGATATTCCGACAGGGTGTGCTGGACGCTGTCGGGCTGTTCATGGATCTCCTTTTCCATGAAGTGGCGGTATTCGCCCTTTTCGACCATGGCCGAGGAGGCGGAGACCTGGACGACGGCGCGTTCGACCGGCTTGCCGGAGACGTCGAACATCCGGGCGCCGCCCTTGGTCACGGCGACATAGTCGCCCTCTTCCAGATAGGAGATCTTCTGGGTGAAGGGGCCGACCGCCAGGGCGTCGGAACCCAGATACATTTCGTCCTCGCCCCAGCCGACGACCAGCGGACTGCCGCGACGGGCGCCCAGGATCAGATCGTCCTCGCCGTCGATCAGCACAGCCAGGGCGTAGGCGCCGGTCAGCCGATCCAGCGTGATCTTGAAGGCCTCCAGCGG
>MGLN01000065.1:10832-11856 GCA_001796045.1 Caulobacterales bacterium RIFOXYB1_FULL_67_16
GAAGACATGGCCTTCGGCGGCCAGTTCGGCCTTCAGCTCGGCGAAGTTTTCGATGATGCCGTTGTGGACCAGGGTGACGCGGCCGGCCTTGTGCGGGTGGGCGTTGGCCGTGGTCGGGGCGCCGTGGGTGGCCCAACGGGTGTGGCCGATGCCGACCGTGGCCGTCATCGGGGCCTCGATCAGGACGGCTTCCAGATTGCGGATCTTGCCCTGGGCGCGACGGCGCTCGACCGCGCCGTCCACCACGGCGGCGACGCCGGCGGAGTCATAGCCGCGGTACTCCAGCCGCTTCAGACTGTCGATCAGCCGGGGAACGACGGGTCCATTGCCGGTGACGCCGATGATGCCGCACATGCGCTGGGAACTCCGAAGAGGAAGGAAACAGAAGGGCGCCGCTTTGCACTGGCGGCGATCCGGGGCTAAGCCACGCATCAGACCCCATCGGCCGTCTAGGCAATCTTAAGACGGGCCGCATCAAAAAACGGGTTTCGGAACGTTACCCGATACGAAGGACGACGCCTTGGGCGACAGGAAATATTTCGGCACCGACGGCATTCGCGGGCGCGCCAACACCTATCCGATGACGGCCGAGGTCGCGCTGCGCGTCGGCCTGGCCGCCGGCAAGCTGTTCCGCACCGGCGACGACCGTCGCCATCTGGTGGTGATCGGCAAGGACACGCGGCTGTCCGGCTATACGATCGAGCCGGCCCTGGTCGCCGGCTTCGCCTCGGTGGGCATGGACGTGCGGACCTTCGGCCCTGTGCCGACGCCGGGGGTGGCCATGCTGACCCGGTCGATGCGGGCCGACCTGGGGGTGATGATTTCGGCCTCGCACAACGACTATGCCGACAACGGGATCAAGCTGTTCGGGCCGGACGGATACAAGCTGTCGGACGAGATCGAGCTGAAGATCGAAGCCTTGATGGACGACGGTCTGGACCAGGGGCTGGCGCCGTCGAACAAGCTGGGTCGGGTCAAGCGGATCGACGACGCCCAGGCCCGCTATATCGAGATCGCCAAACAG
>MGLN01000065.1:12069-20395 GCA_001796045.1 Caulobacterales bacterium RIFOXYB1_FULL_67_16
ATCGGCATCGCCCTGGACGGGGACGCCGACCGGGTCATCATCTGCGATGAAAAGGGCCAGGTGGTGGACGGGGACCAGATCATGGCCCTGGTCGGTCTGGACTGGGCCCGGCGCGGCCGTCTGGCCGGGGGCGGGGTGGTCGCCACCGTCATGTCCAACCTGGGGCTGGAGCGGCGGCTGAAGGCCGAGGGTCTGACGCTGGAGCGGACCAAGGTCGGCGACCGCTATGTGATGGAGCGGATGCGCGAGGGCGGCTTCAACATCGGCGGCGAACAGTCGGGCCACATCATCCTGCACGACCACGCCACCACCGGCGACGGCCTGATGGCGGCGCTGCAGGTGCTGGCGGTTCTGGTCGAGTCCGGCAAGCCGATGAGCGAGCTGGCCCGCCAGTTCGACCCGGTGCCGCAGAAGCTGGAGAATGTGCGCTTCACCGCCGACAAGCCGCTAGAGACCGATAAGGTCAAGGCCGCCATCGCGGAGGCCGAAGCGGCGCTGGAGGGCGTCGGCCGTCTGCTGGTGCGCCCGTCCGGCACCGAAAAGCTGATCCGCGTCATGGCCGAGGGCGACGACGCGGCCCTGGTCAAGCGGGTGGTGTCGGAGGTTTCGGCGGCGGTGAAGGCGGCGGGTTAGGGCTCGAGCCTTTCCGCAATTTCACTTGCAGGGGTCGGCGACCGGCGCTCCATTGGCGCGCAGACATCTTTGCTGGGGCCTTCCATGATCGACCGCCGTCGCCTTCTCCTGTCCGCCGCCGCAGGCGCGGGTCTCGCCGCCGCCCATGGTCAGGCGTTCGCCCTAGGCGCCTCGGCCGGCGACGCCGCCCAGGCCAAGGCGGCCCTGGCCGCCTTCATGGATCAGGCTTTTGAACAAACCCTGGATCTGAGCCCCGAGGCCGTGACCGCCTTCGGCCTGGACACCGGCGCGCGCGCCGCCGTCAAGTCCCAGCTGACCGTGCCGACGCTTGAGAACGAAGAGAAGTTCCGGGCCTTCACCAAGGCCCAGCGCGCCGCCCTGACCGCTCTGGACCGGTCGTCGATGGACGCCCAGGACGGCATCTATTACGACACCATCGCCGATAATCTGGACGGGGTGATCGCCACCTTCGCCATCCCCTATGGCCAGGGCGGTTGGCCCAATCCCTATCGGGTCAGCCAGCAGGGCGGGGCCTATCAGTCGACCCCCGACTTCCTGGCCAACCAGCATACGATCGAGACGGCGGCCGACGCCGACGCCTATGTGGCCCGTGTGGCGGCCTTCGCCGAGGTCCTCACCGCCGAGACCGAGCGGCTGCGTGAAGACTACGCCCTGGGCGTGATTCCGCCGGACTTCATCCTGGCCAAGGCCATCGGGCAGCAGGAAGGGATTCTGAGCACCGCCGCCGCCGCTTCGCCCATGGTCGCCTCGGTGGTGGACAGGACGCAGGCCAAGGGCCTGTCGGGCGACTGGGGCGCCCGGGTCGAGGCCCTGCTGACCCAGAAGGTCTATCCCGCCCTGTCGGCGCAGAACGCCCTGCTGAAGGCCGCCCTGCCGCGCGCAGGACATGAGGCCTCGGTTCGCCGCCTGCCGCAGGGCCAGCAATATTACGCCAACAGCCTGCGCTACATCACCACCACCCGGCTGACGGCGGACGAGATCCACCGCACTGGCCGCGCCCAGATGGCCGAGCTGACCGCCCGCGCCGACACCCTGCTGAAGGCCCAGGGGCTGACCCAGGGCACTGTGGCGGAACGGATCCGCGCGCTCGGCCAGGACCCGAAATACGTCTATCCGAACACCGACGCCGGCAAGGCCGAGCTGATCGAGAAGCTGAACGCCCAGATGGCCGACATGCAGGCCCGTCTGCCCGGCGCCTTCGGCCGCCTGCCCAAGGCTTCGGTCCAGATCAAGCGCGTCCCGCCTGCGGTCGAGGCCGGCGCGCCCATGGGCTACTACAACTCGCCGAGTCTGGATGGGTCGCGGCCGGGCATCTACTGGATCAATCTGAAGGACACGGCGGAATGGCCGTCCTGGACCCTGCCGACCCTGACCTATCACGAGGCCGCGCCGGGCCACCATCTGCAGATCAGTCTGCAGCAGGAGAGCGAGGCGGCGCCCAAATATATGAACCTGCTGGGCTTCTCCAGCTATGTGGAAGGCTGGGGTCTGTACGCCGAACAGCTGGCCGACGAACTGGGCGCCTATGAGAACGATCCGGTGGGCCAGATCGGCTATATCCAGTCGCTGATGTTCCGCTCCGCCCGTCTGGTGGTGGACACCGGCATCCATTCCAAGGGCTGGAGCCGCGAACAGGGCATCCAGTACATGATGGAGTCCTACGGCGATCAGGAAGGGGCCGCCGTGTCCGAGGTCGAGCGCTATTGCGGCTGGCCGGGCCAGGCCTGCGCCTACAAGGTCGGCCACAACGAATGGGTGCGGTTGCGCGAAAAGGCCAGGACCAGCCTCGGCGCCAAGTTCGACCTGAAGGGCTTCCACGACACGGCCCTGGCCGCCGGGGGCGTGCCCCTGTCGGTGCTGGAGCGGATCGTGGACGGCTGGATCGCCACCCAAGCCTAGTGTTGGGCCCTAACCGTCGGAGACGGTCTGTCCGTCGAGCCGACGCAGGCGGTTGTGGATGTCGGTCGCGGCGACGGCCGCCTCGGCCGTGGCGACGGCGATCTGGTTGAGGCCGCGCACCACGTCGCCGGCGGCGTAGAGGCCCGGCACGCTGGTGACCTGGTGCAGGTCGACCTCGAGCCGGCCGTCGGTGGCCAGCCGGGCGCCGAGGCCCTGCGCCAGTTCGGCGTTCGGAGACACGCCCAGGGCGGAATAGACCAGGTCGAAGGCGCGGGTCCGGCCGCCCCAGCCCAGGGCCGTGACCCGATCCTGCTCCAGAACCACGCTGTCGAGCGGCGCCGCGATCAGTTCGACGCCCAGACGGTCCAGCTCGTCCTGACGGGTGAGGGCTTCCTTCGGGCCGATGTGGATCAGGGTCACCCGGTCGGAATAGGTGCGGAGGAAGGCGGCCTCGCGCGCGCCCTTGTCGTCCTGTCCGATGACCGCCACCGCCTTGTCCGTCGCCTCGTAGCCGTCGCAGATCGGGCAGATGCGGACCAGCGATCGCTGAACCGCCCGTTCGACGCCGGGCAGGTCGGGGTGGTGATCCACGACCCCGGTCGCCAGAAGAACCGCCCGGGCGCGGATGCGCCGGTCGCCGACATGGGCGACGAAGCCGTCCGTTTCGCGAGAAAGCCGTTCGACCCGGCCGGGCTCTATGACCGCGCCGAACTCCTCGGCCTGCTCCCGCATCCGCATCAGGATGTCTCGGCCTGAGACCCCGGAGGGAAAGCCCGGCATATTGTGGCTGAGCGGTATCCAGCCCGCCCTAGGGTCGCCGGCGTCGATCACCAGGGCGCGGCGCCGGAATCGGCCGAGGTAGGTCGCGGCCGTGAGCCCTGCGGGGCCGGCGCCGATGATCAGAACCTCGGGGTCCGTCACCGAGCGCGCCAGGTGACGGGCCACAGTTCGGACGGCACGCCGGCGCAGTCGCCCATCACGCTCTCGCGGGTCAGGGCGAAACGCTCGCCGGTCCAGGCCCAGGTCTGGAGCACGCCGCAGTCTCCCAGGCCGCGTCCCTTGCCGAAGGCGGACAGGGTCCGGGTCTTGGGATCATAGACGCCGTTGATGAGCGCATTGTCCGGACGGACCGGGTCTGCGCCTGGTCCCGCGGTCCCCGCCAGGGCGACGGGACGAGGATTGCGACCGTCCGCGTCCGTCAGATACCAGTTCTGGGTCAGGTTATAGGCCCCCGCCCCGCACGGCACGGCCCACAGGGCGGTTCCCGCGTCCAACCGTGCGGAAGCGATCTGGTCTCTCACGTCCGGCAGGGCTGAGTCCTGAAGACAGGCGGCGACCTCGGGTCGGGCGCGCAGCGCGGCGGGCAGGGCCGGGGACGGGTCGGCGAAGCCCGACTGATCGACGGCGGGGGCGACCGGCACGCGCGGAAGGGCCGGCGCGGCAGGCACGGCGGACGCCGGGCGATCGCCTTTGCGGACCAGGGCGGTAGTCGTGTTCAGCCGGCCCTGTTTTTCGTCGATCCACAAAAGGGCGGCGGCGGCGCCGTTCAGGGAGACGGCCTGGTTGGCTGCACCGGTGATCCGCATGGACCGCCCCTGAGCCAGGGCGTCGATGACCGCCGCGACATCGGTCGTGATTCGACCCACCGGGGTCTGGCTGTCCGTGTCGGCGACGGCCGCGAACCGTCGTCCGTCGATTTCAAGCCCGAGCCGGGAAGGCGATGCGGCCTCCCCGTCCGGCCAGGCGCCGAAGGCGATGTCCGGTCGCGCGTCCGGGCCCGGGCGCAGCGCGACCCGAACCCAGCCGGCGGCGAAATCCGGCGCGAAGCCGAAAGCCCAGCAGGTTCCGTCATTGCCGCAGGTCGCGCTCCAGTCCCGGAAACGGCGCGTCTCGCTGCGGGTCTGAAGGACGGCCGGGGCGGTTGGCGCGCCCGCTGAGACGGGGGCCGAGGGCGAGGATCCGGCGGGGTCGGACCCCTTGCGGGTTTGCGCCTGGCCGCAGGCCGCGGCGGCGAGGGACAGAACCAGGACCGCCCAGGCGGCCCCGTCAGGCAGACGCTTCATCTCAGGCCTTTCTCAGCGCGGAAGGCTTGTGCGCCGCTCGGGCGCCGGTTTTGGCGCTTTCGACGACATACTCCGGATTTTCCGGCGAGGCGGCAACCTCATGGCCCTTGATATGGGTCTTGGAGGTGATCTTTCGCACGACCTTCCCGGTCGTCGATCCCTGGCTGTGATCCCATTTGACGCGATCGCCGGGTTTGAACGTCTTGTCGGTCATGGGGCGGCCTCCTCCGGCTGAGGCCGTTCAGCGAGCAGCCGTCGCATCAGTTCCACATCGACAAGGGGCGGGGGTTCGCAGAAGGCCAGGATCCACCGGTCGATCAGTTCGCGTTCGTCGTCCGTCATGCCTTCGTCCGTCGTTGCCGCTGACGGGGAAGAAGCCCGGACCGGGCGGATGGGTTCAGCTTGGCCGCGGGCGTTTTTTTCCGGGCAGGGTTAACTTAAGGCGGGGTTTGCGCGGCCGCCTCGCCCGGCTATATCCCCGCCACGATATTCTTTCCCAAAAGTCAGAGGCGGACCGCACGCATGGCCAAGATCAAGGTCGAAAACCCCATCGTCGATATCGACGGCGACGAAATGACCCGCATCATCTGGCAGATGATCAAGGACAAGCTGGTCTTCCCGTTCCTGGATCTCGAGCTGGACTACTACGACCTGGGCATGGAGCACCGCGACGCCACCGACGACCAGGTGACGATCGACGCGGCCCACGCGATCCAGAAGCACGGCGTCGGCGTGAAGTGCGCTACCATCACCCCGGACGAGGCCCGGGTGAAGGAGTTCGGCCTGAAGAAGATGTGGAAGTCGCCGAACGGCACCATCCGCAACATCCTGGGCGGCGTGGTCTTCCGCGAGCCGATCATCTGCTCCAACGTGCCGCGTCTGGTGCCGGGCTGGACCCAGCCCATCGTCGTCGGCCGCCACGCCTTCGGCGACCAGTACAAGGCCACCGACTTCCTGATGCCGGGCGCCGGCACCCTGTCGATCAAGTTCGTCGGCGACGACGGCCAGGTGATCGAGCATGAGGTGTTCAAGTCGCCGGGCGCCGGCGTCGCCATGGGCATGTACAATCTGGACGACTCGATCCGCGACTTCGCCCACGCCTCCTTCGCCTACGGCCTG
This sequence comes from Caulobacterales bacterium RIFOXYB1_FULL_67_16, assembly GCA_001796045.1. Classification (GTDB taxonomy): domain Bacteria; phylum Pseudomonadota; class Alphaproteobacteria; order Caulobacterales; family Caulobacteraceae; genus Brevundimonas. The sequence goes on from MGLN01000065.1 coordinate 17,805, forward strand.
GCGCGCAACTATCCGGTCTATCTGTCGACCAAGAACACGATCCTGAAAGCCTATGACGGTCGCTTCAAGGACATCTTCCAGGAGGTGTTCGACGCCGAGTACGCCGAGGAATTCAAGAAGCGCGGCCTGACCTATGAGCACCGCCTGATCGACGACATGGTCGCGGCCGCGATCAAGTGGTCGGGCGGCTTCGTCTGGGCGTGCAAGAACTACGACGGCGACGTTCAGTCCGACGTGGTGGCCCAGGGCTTCGGCTCGCTGGGTCTGATGACCTCGGTCCTGATGACGCCGGACGGCAAGGTGCTGGAGACGGAAGCCGCCCACGGCACCGTGACCCGCCACTATCGTCAGCACCAGAAGGGCGAGGCCACCTCGACCAACTCGATCGCCTCGATCTTCGCCTGGACCCGCGGCTTCAAGCACCGCGCCAAGCTGGACGGCAACGAGGCTCTGGGCGTCTTCGCCGACACCCTGGAGAAGGTGGTGGTCGACACGGTCGAAGCCGGCTTCATGACCAAGGACCTGGCCCTGCTGGTCGGCGACCAACAGGGCTGGCTGACCACCGAGGGCTTCCTCGACAAGGTCGCCGAAAACCTGCGCGCCGCCCTGCCGGACGTCGGCTGAGACGAGAAGGCGGCAGGCGTCCTGCGGCGCCAGGCCCCTTCCACCGCTTCGCGGTCCCCCTCCCCCTAGGGTGAGAAGGCGTCCTCAAGCCGCGCGAAGCGCGGTCGGACAACAAGAGAGACAGCCCCGCCGGATCCGTCCGGCGGGGCTTTTCGTTGCGTCCTCCGACGGGCCGTGCATGATCGGGCCGAGCGCGGGGGAAGCGACGTGAAACGGCTGTTCGGCAATCTGGTGGTTTTGGCGCTCGTTGCGGCGGTCGCCGCCTTCTTTGCGGCGCCGGCGGTGGGCTTTTTCGCCATCCGGTCGGCGGCGGAGGCGGGCGATGTGCAGGGCCTGACCCGGCTGATCGACTTCCAGGCCGTGCGCCAGTCGCTGCGGCCGCAGCTGACGGGTCGGGTTCAGGCGCCGGCGCCCTCCTTTCTGGAAGACCCGATCGGGGCGGTGCGGCGCCAGATGGAGCGGAGCCCGGTGCTGAATGCGCCGGACGTGGACGCCTATCTGACCCCGGCGGCCATCTCGGCCCTGACGCGGGGCGAGGGACGCTACGCCAGCCACTGGTCCGGAGCGGTTGCGCCCCAGGCGGGGGCGGAAACGCCCAAACCCTGGCCTCGGCCGGTGTTCTGGAGCGTGAACCGGGCGCGGATGGCGGTTCAGGATCAGGGGGGATCGCGCACCGTCTTCACCTTCGAACGGCGGGGGCCGTTCGAGTGGGTGCTGGTCCAGATCGGCCTGCCCGACGGGGCGGCGCCCGCCGCGCCCGCGCCGGCCGAGCCATCGTCGAAATCCTAGACGCAACATCCGGCCCGTCTCGACGTTTCGACTGAAGGAGCACCCATGAAGAAGATCGCCATTGGTCTGGTCGCTGCCATTCTGGGACTGGCCCTGGTCGCCTGTTTCATCTCGCCCTTCGTCGCGGCCCAGAAGTTGATCCGGGCGGCGCGGACGGGGGATGTGGCCGGCCTGGAGCAGACGGTGGACTTTCCCGCCTTCCGCGCCAGCCTGAAGGCCGAGTTGAACGCCCGGGCGGCGATGGAGATCCGCGATCGAACCGGCGAGAACCGGGCCCTGGCTGCTCTGGGCATGATGCTGGCTCCGTCCCTGGTCGAGGGGGCCGTGGACGGCCTGGTCACGCCCGAGGGCGTGGCCGCCATGGTCCGGTCGGGCGACAAGCCCCGGCCCGAGAAACCGGTCCCGTCGGCCGACACGCCGGCGACGCCGAAGGAGCGGATTCATCAGTCCTGGGCCTATCGCGGCGTCAACCGGTTCGCCGTCACCCTGACCCGCGACGACCGGCCCGACGATCCCCTGGTGCTGATCATGGAGCGGCGGGGGCCGTTGAGCTGGAAACTGGCCGGGGTGGATCTGACGCCGGACCCGATGGGCTGAGGACTTGCACTGCAATCCAGAAAAGGGGTGCAATGTGCAAAAGAGTGCAATTCCGGCGGGGGCTTGAGACAGGCGTCGCCTGACGTTCGTTCTCTGGTGCGTCCTCTCCCGCGATCATGGACCCATTATAAGGGCGTTTGACAGCGTGATGGGTCGACGGGCGTGTCGCCAAGCCAGGCTATTGAATCGCCGAATTATTGTTTGCGGAATTAGGAGCGCAAGCGGGCGCCCTGACCTTCCCCCGCGTGCGGGCGAAGTGTCACCTCGTCGAGCGAAGCGAGACGGCTGACGATGGGGGAGGTCTCATTTCCTGAGAACTTCCCTCTCCGTCGCCGGATCGCTGCGCGATCGACGCGACACCTCTCCCGCAAGCGGGAGAGGGTCTGTTGGCTCAGCCCTTCAGCGCCTCGCGGACGGCGGTCAGGCCGTCTTCGGCCTTGGAGCCGTCGGGGGCGCCGCCCTGGGCGAAGTCGGGCTTGCCGCCGGCGCCCTGGCCGCCCATGGCGATGACGGCGGCGCGGGCCAGGTCGGCGGCGTTGACGCGGTCGGCCCCGGTTCCAGCAAGGTCCGAGGTGACGGCG
>MGLN01000065.1:20476-20808 GCA_001796045.1 Caulobacterales bacterium RIFOXYB1_FULL_67_16
ACGCCGCGCAGCCCCTTGCCGTCCACCCCGTCCAGGACGCGGGCCATCAGCTTGATCCCGCCGATCTCTTCCGGCGCCGAGGCTGCGCCAGAGCCGCCGCCCAGGGCCAGTTGCTTCTTCAGCTCGGCGACCTGTTTCTCCAGCGCCTTGACCGAACCCTGCAGGGCCTCGACCCGGGCGGGGACGTCGGGGGTCTGGATCTTGAAGTCGCGGGCCAGCTTGCGAGCCACATGGGTGCCGCCGCACAGTTCGACCGAATAGGGGGCGTTGTCGCTGGTCAGCGAGCGGCCGAGCGTCAGCACCCGGACCTCGTCGCCGTATTTTTCGCCGAA
>MGLN01000066.1 GCA_001796045.1 Caulobacterales bacterium RIFOXYB1_FULL_67_16
CTACAAGTTCTCGACCTACGCCACCTGGTGGATCCGTCAGGCGATCACTCGCTCGATCGCCGACCAGGCGCGGACCATCCGTATTCCGGTGCACATGATCGAGACGATCAACAAGATCGTGCGCACCAGCCGCCAGATGCTGCACGAGATCGGCCGCGAGCCGACCCCGGAAGAACTGGCCGAGAAACTGGCCATGCCGCTGGAGAAGGTGCGCAAGGTCCTGAAGATCGCCAAGGAGCCGATCAGCCTCGAAACCCCCATCGGGGATGAAGAGGATTCGCACCTGGGCGACTTCATCGAGGACAAGAACGCCGTCCTGCCCATCGACGCCGCCATCCAGTCGAACCTGCGGGAGACCACCACCCGCGTGCTGGCGTCCCTGACGCCGCGCGAGGAGCGGGTGCTGCGCATGCGGTTCGGCATCGGCATGAACACCGACCACACCCTGGAAGAAGTCGGCCAGCAGTTCTCGGTGACGCGCGAGCGGATCCGTCAGATCGAGGCCAAGGCCCTGCGCAAGCTGAAACATCCCAGCCGATCGCGGAAGCTGCGGTCCTTCCTGGACAGCTAAAAGATCAGGGGCGGCTCCGACGGGGCCGCCCCTTTTTATTGGCGCACCGCATGGGCCGAAAACACGTCAATCTGGGCCGGGCGCCCGCCAAGGCCGATCTGCCGCAGAAGGTCTGCGCCGCCTGCGGCCTGCCGTTCGTATGGCGTAAAAAGTGGGCGCGGGATTGGGATCAGGTGCGGTTCTGCTCGGATCGATGCCGAGCGAAAGGGGTGTCGGAAGACCGGCGATAGGCGGCTCTCCGCCTCGTGACCGCTGAGGCGGGCTGGAATCGGCTAGGAGCGAGCCATGCTCCTGTCTCCTCGTCTGTTGCGCCTTTGCGCCGGCCTTTCGGTCCTGCTGATCCTTGGCGGCTGTATTCGCCGGGCCCCCGAGCCTCTGCGGCCGTCGCCTTATCCGGGCCAGAGCCCGGCGCCCCTGGTCGGCGGCTTGATTGATAGACCGATCGACGGCGGAACCCAGGCTGCGGTGGTGCGGGTGGGCGGGGATCTGGGGCGGTGCGTGGCGGAGCTGACGGCGGCGCGGGTGCGGTTCAGCCCTGTGCCGGATCGCCAGAACTCGGCTGTTTGCGGCCTCAGCCAGGGCGGGGTGCTGGGGCCGGACCTGGGGACGGTGGCGCGGATGGCGCCAGGCGATGTCCAGATGACCTGCCAGACGGCTCTGGCGCTGAGCATCTGGCGGCGGCAGTCGCTTGAGCCGGCGGCGCGCGAGATCCTGGGCTCGGACGTGGTCCAGATCGACCATATGGGCGCTTACGCCTGTCGTAATGTGAACAACGGCGTCGGCTCCAGCCGGATCAGCGCCCACGCCCAGGCGGCGGCCCTGGATTTCGCCGGCGTGCGTCTCCGCGACGGACGGCGGATCACGGTGACGAACGACTGGAGTGGCGATGCGCCCGAAGCCCGCTTCCTGCGCCGCATCCGCGACGACGCCTGCCGCATCTTCGGCACGGTGCTGAGCCCCGACTACAACGCCGTCCATTTCGATCACCTGCATCTGGAAGCCACCGACACGCGTTTCTGCCGCTGAAGGCGACCGCTCGGGGTCGCGCGTGGGAGGCGGCTTATGGCGAAGCGGTTGAAGGTCTTCACCTGGTCGGACGGGTTTCACGCCTTCACCGTCGCCGTGGGTTCGAGGCCCAAAGCCCTCGCGGCCTGGGGTTCCAAACAGGATCTGTTCGCCACCGGCCTGGCCAGCGAGTTGAGCGGCGGGCCGGACTATGAAGCCGCCCTGGCCGCGCCGGGCGAGGTGATCGAACGCGGCCTGGCCATAGATGTCGGCAAGATCGGCAAGGCGGCCAAGCCCAAGACCCCCGCCGGCCCGACCAAGGCGCAGATCAGGAAGCGCGAGACGCTGGAAGCGGACCGGGAGCGGCTGGACGCCGATCACAAGGCGCGTCTGTCCGCCCTCGACCGGCGCCGCGCCGCGCTCGAACAGGAGCAGGCCAGGATGGAGCGGACCTATGAGGCGCGGCGCGAGCGTCTGACCCAGGCTCTGAAGGCGCTGAAAGCCTGATCAGGCGACGGCGAGCCCGGTTTCGGCTGTTCGTTCGTCGGGCCGGCCCACAGCCTCGATAGCGGAAATCAGAGCCCGGACGTCGATTGGCTTGGCGACGACCGCGTCCATGCCGTGGGCCAGACATTCCTCGCGCTGGTGGGGCATGGCGTTGGCGGTCAGGGCGATGATGGGAACGCGGGGCAGGCCCAGCGCCGCCTCGCGCTCGCGAATGGCGCGCGCGGCGCCGAAACCGTCGAGAACGGGCATCTGGATGTCCATCAGCACGATGTCCCAGGGATGGTCCAGCCAGGCCTCCACCGCCTGGGCGCCGTTTTCCACGATAGTCGGCTCCACGCCGAACTGGCCCAGAAGGGTGCGCAGAACCAGCCGATTGACGGCGTTGTCCTCGGCGGCGAGCACCCGGAGGTCCGGCCCTTCCGCCGTTCTGTCGGCCGAGGCGGCGGCGGAGGCCGCCGCCGCCGCCCCGAGCCAGGGCAGGGGGAGGCGAACCGTGAAGCGCGAGCCCTCGCCCGGTAGGCTGTCGACCTCGATGTCGCCCTGCATCAACCGAGTCAGTTCGAGGACGATCGACAGACCCAGGCCGGTGCCGCCGAACTGGCGGGTGGTCGAGGCGTCGGCCTGGGCGAAGGGTTTGAAGATGCGCCCCACGACCTCCGGCGTCATGCCCACCCCCGTGTCGGCCACGGTCAAGACCAGGTTCGGGCCGTCCCGGCGCGCGACGATGTCGATCCGGCCTTCGGTCGTGAACTTCAGACTGTTTGAGATCAGGTTCGACAGGATCTGCCGCAGGCGGGTGGGGTCGCCGCGATACAGCCCCGCCGCATCGCCCAGGTCCAGGGCGAGGACCAGGTTCTGGTCGTCGGCGGTGGGCGAATAGGTCGAGCGGAGGTTTTCGAGCAGCCCGCCCAGATCGAAGGCGACGCTCTCCAGCTCCATCTTCCCCGCCTCGACCTTGGACAGGTCCAGGATGTCGTTGAGGATGGTCAGAAGGGCTTCGCCGGATTCGGCGACGACGTTCAACCGTTCGCGCTGGACCGGGGGCAGGGGGTCGGCCAGCATGGCCTGGGTCATGCCCAGGATGCCGTTCATCGGCGTGCGAATCTCGTGGCTCATCACGGCGAGGAATTGCGATTTGGCCCGGTTGGCGGCCTCGGCCCTTTCGGTCAGACGCCGCATTTCCGTGACGTCCCAGTTTGCGCCGACCAGTCGGTTGGGCGCCCCGTCCTCGCCGCGTTCCAGGCTGCCGAAGCCCTTGAGGTAACGGATCTCGCCGTCGGTCCGGCGAATGCGGAACTCCGTGTCGAGCAGCATTCCATTCACGGCCGCTTCGGTTTCTTTCCTAAGCATCTCCCGGTCTTCTTCCAGCACGAAACTGTTGAAAAAGGCCAGGTTCAGAACCTCCGGCGCCGGCGTCAGGAAGAGGTCGAACATCTCCGGCGACCAAGCGAGGTCTTCGGTGGACAGGTCCAGCTCCCAAATGCCGATCTGGGCCGCCCGGGCCGCCAGGGCCGCGCGATCCGCCAGCTTGAGCCGTTCGGCCTCGGCCGCCCTGCGATCGGTGATGTCCTGCACGTGGGAAATGTAGAACAGTGGCTCGCCCGCCGCGTTGCGGACCAGAGAGACGGTGCGAACCGCCCATACGACGCTGCCGTCCTTGCGGATATAGCGTTTCTCGATCTCGTAGGAGGGAATGGCGCCCGCGTTCAGCTGCTGAAACAGGTCGAGATCGGCGGGCAGGTCGTCCGGATGGGTGACGTCCCGAAAGTTGATTTTTCGCAGTTCTTCGCTGGTGTAGCCGAGAAACCCCCGCAAGGCGGCGTTGCCGTCCAGCCAGACTCCATCCAGTCCGAAGACGGCCGTGCCGATCGGCGAGTGTTCGACCGCCTGGCAGAACTGCGCCACATCGAAGGTGGCGAGCGTCTTCTTCTTCGCCTTGGCCATGCGTGACTTCCCCTCAGGGTGTGGAGCCTGAAGGGAAAATCTTTCGCTGTCGTGAACGTCGCGGCGCGCTGCGAGCGTCAGGCCTGGAAGAGGGTCTCGAAGCCGCCGAAGATCATCCGCTTGCCGTCGAAGGGCATCTCCATTTCGTGGAAGCGGGGGTCGTCCATCATCTTCTTCTCGGCGGCCTCGCCGGTCGCCCGGTCAGGCCAGACGATCCAGGACAGGACCACGGTCTCGTCCGGCTCCAGCTTCACCGCCATCTTGAAGTCGGTCAGCTTGCCGTCCCGGATGTCGACGCCCCAGGTTTCCACGATGGAGAGCGCCCCGTATTCCTTGAATATGGGCGCGGAGACCTGGGCGCATCTGAGGTAGGCGTCCTTGTCGGCGGTTTTCACGGGGGTCACGAAGCCGCTTATGTAGGTCATGGTCGTCCTCCTCAGCTGTCGTTTTCGGCCAGTTCGGCCAGTTGATCGGCGACGGCGCCCCAACCCTGTTCAAACCCCATGGCTCTATGGGCCTCCATCGCCTGTTCGTTCCAGTGACGGGCGACGGCGGAGTAGCGGGTGGCCTCGCCTTCCGGCTCGAAGGTGTCGATGCGGATGAAGTTCATGTCGCCGGGCTGGGGGATCCAGCCCTCGGTCATGGCGCCGGTCGAGACCAGCCTACGACCGGGGATCACCTCGAGGAAGACCCCCGAATAGGCGTGGCGCTCGCCTTCCGGCGATTCCATCTCGATATCGGCTCGGCCGCCCGCCCGCAGATCCCAGTCGACGACGGGGGTGGTCCACGGACGGGGGCAGAACCATTCTCTCGTGCGTTCGACGTAGATCTTCCACACGGTCTCCGGCGAGGCCTGGATCAGCCGACTGACGCCCAGCTCGAAAAGCTCGGACATGGGAACCTCCTCAGGCCGGGGTCAGCGCGTGGGCCGCAAAGGCCTCGGGACCTTGGGCGACGGCGGCGGGATCCATCCACATGACCTCCCAGATATGGCCGTCGGGGTCGGCGTAGCTGCGCCCGTACATGAAGCCGTAATCCTGGGGCGGGTTCGGGTCGGCGAGACCGCCGGCCGCAGCGGCTTCAGCCACCGTCGCATCCACGGCGTCCCGGCCCTCCCGAGACAGGCACAGCAGCATCTGGGCGGAGGCGTGGGCGTCCGGGATGGCTCGATCGGTGAAGCCGCGCCACTTGTCATGGGTCAGCAGCATGACGTGGATCACGTCGGACAAGACCATGCAGGCGGCGGTCTCGTCGCTGAACATCGGGTTCTTCGTCGCGCCGACGGCTTCGTAGAAGGCGATGGAGCGATCAAGGTCGGCGACGGGCAGATTGATGAAAATCAGCTGGGTCATGCTTTTGTCCTCTCCCTATGGTGGCAAACCCTGGTCCAGGAGATTACATTAGTCAACTATGAAGTTAGAAAAAGTAACTGCAAAGCCTGCCCGCCGCTATCATGACGCCTGTGGCGCGGCCCATGGCCTGGATCTGATCGGGGAGCGCTGGGCTCTTCTGGTCGTGCGCGAACTGATGCTGGGGCCGCGTCGGTTCGGCGACCTGAGGAAGGATCTGCACGGGATCTCGGCCAATGTGCTGACCCAGAGGCTGGAAGGGCTTGAGGCTTCGGGCGTGGTGCGACGTCGCAGATTGCCGCCGCCGGCATCGGTCCAGGTCTATGAGCTGACGGACTGGGGGCGCGAGATTGAGCCGGTCTTCATCGTGCTGGGGCGCTGGGCGGCGCGCTCGCCTTCGCATGATCCGACCCTGCCGATCAGCGCCGTCTCCATTATGCTGTCGTTCAAGACCATGTTCGATCCAGCGCGCGCGGGCGAGGCCGCCATGGTCGTCGGTTTCGTCTTCGACGAGACGGATTTCCGCGTCGAGATCGCCCAAGGGCGGCTTGAGGCGCGACGCGGCGAGATCAAGGACGCGGACGTCGTTCTGGTCACCCATCCGCAGGCCGTAGCGGCGGCGGTCTATGGCAAGGCGCCTTTGAACGCGCTGGAAGCCCAGGGCGACTGGGTCGTCCGAGGCGACGCCCGCGTATTCGAACGCTTCGTGGATTTCTTCCATCTGCCTGAAAAGGCTGTGTTGGAAGCTTCGCCTTAGAAGGTTTGGTAAGGAGTCTCCCCTAGGTCCTGACGCACCATAGTATTCGGAGGCGGACGTGTTCAGGTCCCTGTCGATTTCGATCAAGCTGATGATCGCCCTGGGCGCCATGATCAGCGCCTGCGGCGTGGCGACCCTGGTGGTCCTGTTCAGCCTGGTGACCCTGCAGCAGTCCGACACGGCCGAACGCGCGGCGCGTCAGATCAGCGAGGCGGCGAACCAGGCCCTGACCGCAGCGGTCGAGGAACAGAACGCCATGCGCGCCTATGTGGCGACGGGACGAGGCGAGCTTCTCCAAGATTACACGGCGCGAAAGGCGGCCTTCGACCAGGCGGTCGCGGCTCTGGACGCCAGCGATCCGACCCATGTCTACGCCGCCCAGCACCGAGCCTTGAGCGCCGCCACGACGGCCTTCCACCAGCAGTCCGAAGATCTGATGAGCCTGGCCCGCGATCCAGAGACCCGTCTCCAGGCCGCCGCCCAAATGATGCAGACGGCCGGTCTGGACGACATCCGCGCCGCCGTGGCGACCGTGAACGAGTCGGCCGGCGCCGTGCTCGGCCGCCGGGAGGTCGCCAAGGCCAAGGCGTTCGAGGCCGGCTACATCGCCCTGATGGTCGGCGGGGTTCTGGCGCTTCTGGTGGCGGCGGCGATGACCCTGTGGCTGGTCAAGGCCTTGAGCCAGCCGATCGTCGCCATGACCCGGGCCATGGACCGGCTGGCGGACGGCGACCTCGACGTCGTGATCCCGGCCCAGGATCGAAGGGATGAGATCGGCCGCATGGCTGTCGCCGTCGGGACTTTCCGCGACAACGCGGTCGAGAAGAACCGACTGGAGGCCGAAACCCAGTCCCAGCGCGCCCTGACCGAGGCCGAGCGCCGCGCCAACGAAGCCGAAAAGGCGCGTATCGCCGAAGAGGACCGTATCGCCCTGACCGCCCTGGCCGAGGGGCTGGCGGCCATGTCGAACGGCGACCTGACCCACCGCTTCACCGCCGAGGTGGCGCCGCGCTCGGAGCAGTTGAAGATCGACTTCAACGCTTCGATTGCGAAGCTGGAACACGCCATGGGCGTGGTTCTGAGCAATGTCGCCAGCATCCGTTCGGGCGCCGGAGAGATCAGCCAGGCCGCCGACGACCTGTCGCGCCGCACCGAACAACAGGCGGCTTCGTTGGAGGAGACCGCTGCGGCGCTCGACGAGATCACGGCCACGGTCAACAAGACGGCCGCCGGGGCGCGTCAGGCCTCGGACGTCGTTCATGCCGCCAAGGGCGACGCCCAGACCTCCGGCGTCATCGTCCGCGACGCGGTCAAGGCTATGCAGGCCATCGAGGGTTCGTCCGAACAGATCAGCCAGATCATCGGCGTCATCGACGAGATCGCCTTCCAGACCAATCTGCTGGCCCTGAACGCCGGGGTTGAGGCGGCGCGGGCCGGCGAGGCGGGTCGCGGCTTCGCCGTCGTGGCCTCCGAGGTCCGGGCCCTGGCCCAGCGATCGGCGGAAGCGGCCAAGGAGATCAAGGCCCTGATTTCGACCTCGACCGATCAGGTCGGCTCCGGCGTCAGCCTGGTCGGCCAGACCGGCGAGGCGCTGCAGCGGATCGTGGATCGGGTGGCGGAAATCGACGGGCTGGTGTCGGAGATCGCTGCCTCGGCCCAGGAACAGGCCGTCGGCCTGGCTCAGGTCAACACCGCCGTAAACCAGATGGACCAGGTGACGCAGCAGAATGCGGCCATGGTCGAACAGTCGACCGCCGCCAGCCAGGCCCTGGCCCAGGACGCGGAAGCACTGCAAACTTCCATGGCCCAGTTCAGGCTCGCGGCAGCCGCACCGGCGGCGGCCCCGGCCCCGCGTGCGTCGGCCAAGCCCGCCGCGCCCGCCCGCTCCAGCCATATGGCGGCCGCCCTGAAAACCCTGGGCCGCGGCGGCGCGGCGGCCAGCGTCCAAACCGCCGCCACGGAGGATGGGTGGGAAGAATTCTGACGCCTCTTGCGACGCAAATCTGAACAATCGCGGTTCGGCGAGTCGACTTCGCTTTCAGGGCGAGTATCCTTAACGCGGCCTCGGGAAGGCCTCGTCGAGGGGACGTCATGTTCGACATTGCGCATCTGAAACAGAGGTTCAGCCAGTACGCAGCCTTGTGGCTGGCGGGGTTTCTGGTCAGCGGCGCCGCCATCCTGGTCGGCATGCTGTTGATGGACCTGATGGCTGCGGCGGATCTGGTGTTGCCGGTGCTGCTGGCCCTGGTCGCTCTGATCCTCGGGGCGGGGGTTGTGGCCAGCTTTCTGTCGAACCGCACCCTCGGCACCAAGCTGGCTGTCCTGCTGGCGGCCGTTCTGCTGATCCTGCCCCTGCTATGGTCGCCGGTCTCGGCGGCGGTGGTGATCGCCTTCTTCGCGGATCGCTCCATCGAGTATTCGGCCGCCTACGCCGACTTCCAGATCGCCGTCGCGTCGGTGCTGTTTCCCCTGTCGGAGCTGTTTCTTGGCGGCGCGGTCTTCAGCGCGGTCTGGGCGGGGTTCCAGTTCTTCGCCAGTCTGGTGGGCGTCATCTCGGCCGTGGCCAGGGCCTGGCCCTACGTCCGGCGCATCCTCGGACCCGAGCCGGCGACCGACCGTTAGGCCAGCATGTCCAACAGCGTGCCGCTCATCTCGTCCGCCGTCTTGATCACGGCGGCGTTGGCGGAAAAGGCCGTCTTGGCCTGAATCCGTTCGACCGTCTCCTCGGCCAGACGGTCGAGGGGGGCGGAGGCGGTGCGGCGCGCGCTGGCCTCGAAGCGGTGTTGAGCGCCGAACAGTCCGGCGGCGGCGATGGACATGACCTGCATGACGGTCTCCTTCGCCTGCAGCTTGCAAGGGGCCCGGTCAACACCTCTGTAACAAACAGGGTGAACGCTGTTTTCCGCCCCGCTTGCGCCTTTATCCGTGTATAGAGGCCCCTCATTCGCCCGGCCTGAGGACGTCCTCGGCCGGGCGCGGTCGTTTCGGCCGCCGTTCGCTATTCAGGATTTCGATGCCCTTTCCCGCCGTTCACCCCGCGCTCGACCGCGCTTTGATCAACAAGGGCTATGCCGAGCCGACCCCGGTTCAGGCCGCCGTTCTGGAGGACGGTCATGCGGACCGCGATCTGCTGGTCTCGGCCCAGACCGGATCGGGCAAGACGGTCGCCTTCGGTCTCGCGGCGGCGCCGACCCTGCTGGGCGACGGCGAGAACTTCGGTCCGGCCGGCGCGCCCCTGTGCCTGGCCATCGCGCCCACGCGGGAACTGGCCATGCAGGTCGCAGCCGAGCTGCAATGGCTGTACGCCGACTCCGGCGCCAAGATCGCCACCTGCGTCGGCGGCATGGACGCGCGTCGTGAAGCCCGGGCGCTGGGCTTCGGCGTTCATATCGTCGTCGGCACGCCGGGCCGTCTGAAGGACCATATCGACCGGGGCAATCTGGACCTGTCGCACCTCAAGGTCGCGGTGCTCGACGAGGCCGACGAGATGCTGGACATGGGCTTCCGCGAGGATCTGGAGCATATCCTGGACCAGGCGCCGGAGAGCCGCCGCACCCTTCTGTTCTCGGCCACCCTGGCGCGCGAGATCGTGACCCTGGCCAAGCGCTACCAGAAGGATGCGGTGCGGATCGACGCGACCGACAAGTCGCGCCAGCACGCCGACATCGAATACAGGGCCTATCGCATCGCGCCCAATGAGATCGAACATGCGGTGGTCAACACCCTGCGCTGGTTCGAGGCGCCGCGGGCCATGGTCTTCTGCTCCACGCGCGACAGCGTGCGGCATCTGCAATCGTCGCTGCTGGAACGCGGCTTCTCCTCGGTCAGCCTGTCGGGCGAAATGGGCCAGCGCGAGCGGACCGACGCGCTTCAGTCGCTGCGGGACGGCCGCGCCCGCGTCTGCGTCGCCACCGACGTCGCCGCGCGGGGTCTGGACCTGCCCGACCTGGGCCTGGTCATCCACGCCGAACTGCCGATGAACCGCGCCGGCCTGCTGCACCGTTCGGGCCGGACGGGCCGGGCGGGCAAGAAGGGCGTCTCGGTCATGCTGGTGCCCCACTCGCGTCGCCGCAAGGCCGAGCGTCTGATGGACGAGGCGGGGATCGAGGCCGTCTGGTCCGGCGCCCCGACCTTCGACGAGATCCGCAAG
>MGLN01000067.1:0-10454 GCA_001796045.1 Caulobacterales bacterium RIFOXYB1_FULL_67_16
CTGCTGGAACTGGTCGAGATGGAAGTGCGCGAGCTGCTGAGCTCGTACCAGTTCCCGGGCGACGATATTCCGATCACCAAGGGTTCGGCCAAGGCCGCGACCGACGGCGTGAACCCGGAAATCGGCGAACAGCGCGTTCTGGCCCTGATGGAAACCGTCGACAGCTACATCCCGCAGCCGGAACGTCCGGTCGACCTGCCCTTCCTGATGCCGGTCGAAGACGTCTTCTCGATCTCGGGCCGCGGCACCGTGGTCACGGGCCGCGTCGAAAAGGGCATCGTCAAGGTCGGTGAAGAAGTCGAGATCGTCGGCATCCGCCCGGTCCAGAAGACGACCTGCACCGGCGTCGAAATGTTCCGCAAGCTGCTGGACCAGGGTCAGGCGGGCGACAACGTCGGCGTTCTGCTGCGCGGCACCAAGCGCGAAGACGTCGAGCGCGGTCAGGTTCTGTGCAAGCCGGGTTCGATCACCCCGCACACCAAGTTCCTGGCTGAAGCCTATATCCTGACCAAGGAAGAAGGCGGCCGTCACACCCCGTTCTTCACCAACTATCGCCCGCAGTTCTACTTCCGCACGACCGACGTGACCGGCATCGTGCAGCTGAAGGAAGGCGTCGAAATGATCATGCCCGGCGACAACGCCGAGCTGAACGTCGAACTGATCACCCCGATCGCCATGGACCAGGGCCTGCGCTTCGCCATCCGTGAAGGCGGCCGCACCGTCGGCGCCGGCGTCGTCGCCAAGATCGTCGAGTAATCGATCATCTGATCGAGTAGCGTAACAGAACGGCCCCCGGAGCGATCCGGGGGCCGTTTTGCTTTCGGTCCCGTTGCTCTACGGTGAGCCTGGGGGAGATCCAATGGCTTACGGAGACGAGGACTATAAGACCGCGCGGCTGAGGTTCGCCCCGCCGCCACAGGCGTTTCCGCAGCGTGTGATCGACTTGGGCGATCGGGATCCGTTTGCGCTAAGCAAGAGGGGCGTCTGCTACATCCTGTCTGAGACCCTGGTGGACGTATGCGGGCCTGTTCCCGTCTATAGCTCCCGCCTGGTGCAGAAGGTGACCGGCGGCGACGGCCTTCAGACCTGCGCCAGCTTCGAGATTACGTTTGATCCCGCTCACGAACATCTGGTCGTCCATACCGCCAGTGTCTTGCGGGATGGAGTGCGCCGGGAGGCCGCCAGTCCGGCGGCGTTTGAACTGCTGCGGCGCGAGTTGAACCTCGAACGGGCCATGTACGACGGTCGTTTGACGGCGCACATGATCATTCCCGATGTCTGCATCGGCGATGTTGTCGAAACAGCCTTCAGCATCGTCGGGGCCAATCCGGCCCTGGGAGGACGCCTAAGTCAGCACTTCCGCCTGCAGTGGTCGTCGCCCGCGATCGAGACGGATTGCCGCCTTCGCGCTCCCGAGGACCGGCGCCTCGCGATACAGACCCGAGGCGCGGTTCCGCCGGTCGAGGACACGGTCGAGGACGGGGTGCGCCAACTGCGCTGGCGCATGATCGATGCGCCGGTCTACATCTATGACGCGGATACGCCCGCATCCTTTGTCGGCCACGCCGAGGTCCACATCGCCGACAGCATGACCTGGTCGGACGTCTCCGACCTGTTTCGCGAGGCCTATGCGACGGACGTTCTGCCGGCGGGCCTGGAAGACGCGGTCGCCGAAATGGCCGCCGCGCCCCACACGGCGGAGGGGCGCGTCGCGGAGGCGCTGAGATATGTCCAGCGCCTGTTGCGTTATCATTCGATCGGCGTGGGCGCGGGCGGTTTTCGTCCACGCGCCATCAGGGATATCTGGGACAGCCGGTATGGCGACTGCAAGGACGCGTCTCGTCTCCTCGTCGCCATCCTCACACGGCTGGGCTTCAAGGCCTGTCCCGCCCTGGTGAATACGCAGTTGCGCGAGGGGCTGGCCGAGGCGCTGCCCCATGCAACGGCCTTCGACCATTGCATCGTGCGGGTGGACGTCAACGGACAGGCCTGGTGGCTCGACCCGACCTGTTCGCCGCAGTTCGGAAGCCTCTCCCATCTGACGCGCCCGCCCTACAAGGTTGGCCTGCCGCTGGCCGAAGATGCGGAACTGGAGAAGATTCCGGAAGCGGCGCGAAAAATGATCTGCGAGACCACGGAGCACTGGACCTTCGGTCGCAAGGCCAGTGATCCGGCCGAGCTCAAGCTCAGGACCGTCTATCGGGACTGGCGCGCCGACGACATGCGTCGCTGGCGTGAGAACGAGGGGGCTGACGGCGTCAGCCTGCGAATGCGCGAAGGGCTGGAGTCGGCCTATGGCGAGCTATCGGAGCTGGAGCCGCTGATCTGGAGCGACGATCCCGCAGCCAACAGGCTGGAGGTCCTCGAGCATTATCGGGTTCACCGGCCCTATGCGGTCAATGAAGGGGGCGACAAGGGTGTCCGTTTCGAGTCCCGCGACGACGTGGTCGGAGAGACCTTGAAGACCCAGTACCGTCCCCGCCGCGACCAGCCCATCGATCTGGGATCTCCGCGTATCGTCAGGACGGAACGCCTCTTCGTCTTCCCCATCAAACCACAGATCACGCCGTGGCGGCTGCGTTTCGAGGGGCCGGGCGTGCACGGCGTCAGCGAGTTCAGATGGCTGGATGAATACAAGGGGCGACATCTGATCGAAGTCGACGTCGAACACCGCATTGTTCCGGTCGAGGCGGTTCAGGACTACTTCGCCTTCCTGCAGAAAATGCGGGCGTCCAACGGCGTCAGCTTCAACCTCGCCACCAACAGGTCCGGAAAGCTGAAGAGCCCGTCGACGGGCGCGACGGGCTGGAAAAGCTGGTTGTTGGTGCTTGGGCTGGTTTTCGCCTTCGGCGCCCTGCGCTTGCTGCTGCAGGCCGCCTGATCCGCGCGGCCTGCTGTCGGGCTTCAGCCCGCTGGCGCCCTGAACCTCATCGTTTGGCCGCCGCGATCATACGATCAATGTCGGCCGGGTCGATGCTGGCGGCGGCCTTGCCGTTGACGAAGAAGGTCGGGGTGCCCTGCAGCTTCAGGGCGGCCGCCGTAGTGTGGATGTCGGCGATGTGCCGGCTGGTCTCGGGCGCCGCCAGGGTCGCCTTGGCGCGGGCCAGATCGACGCCGTTTTCCGCCAGGATGCGGTCGATGGCGTCGGGCGTCAGGGCGCGTTCGGTCATCAGGGCGTCGTAGACCGCCAGATATCTGCCCTGCTGGTGCGCGGCCAGGGCGGCGCGGGCGGCGTATTGCGAGGTGATGTCCTCGCCCCGATCCAGGATGGGCCAGTCCTTGAAGACGAAACGCACGTCCGGATGAGCCTGCATCAGGGCGCGATACTGGGGAGCCACCGCCTTGCAGCCGGGGCAGCGGAAGTCGAAGAACTCGATGACCGTCACCTTGGCGTCCGCAGGCCCGAAAGCGGGGTCGCGGCTGTCGGGCGCCAGCAAGGCCGCATTGGCGGAGGCGGCGGCGTTGGTCTGATCGACGCGCGTCTGGGCCTCCTTGTTCTGTAGAGCCAGGCTGGCTTCCTGAAGCACTTCCGGGTGCTGCAGCAGATAGGCGCGGACGTTGTCGCCCGATCCCCCGCCGAAGTAGGGAGCGGCGGCCAGGCCGAGCGCGACGACCGAGACGGCGAGGGCGACATAGCCGGCCGTCCCGCCGGAGAAGCGGCGCGACTGGGGCGACGGCGGGGTCTGGGGCTCGGTCGAAGGGGCGTCGTCGGTCATGAGAAATCGCAATCGGATGCGACGCTTGGGCGTCGGTTCAGACTCTAGTTGAGAGCGGCCGGCTTGCGACCGGCCTCCCGGCGGTCGAGGTCCAGCAGATCGTCGGGCGTCGCGCCTGAGGCCAGGACGATATCCACCGCCCTGCGCCATTCGATCGAAGTCGGGCTGAGCATCGACCGGGCGCGCAGCGCAAACTGGGTCGCCTGCTGTGCGTCGCCGGCGGCGAAGTAGTATTCGGCTGTGGCCAGCCGGGCCTCGCCCTCCTTGCCCTGGGCGGCGTAGGCCTGACCCAGCAGGCGCCAGGCCATGGTGTTGTCGCTTTCGGCCACAGCGGCGTGCTTCAACTGGTCGACAGCCTCGTTGAGATTGGCCTCGCCGCCGACGCCGATCAACGCATGGGCCAGGTTGACGCGCAGCAGCGGGGCGTCGGGCTTCAGTCGCACCGCCTCGCGGTGGGCGGCGACCGCCTCGGCCGGGCGGCCCTCTTCGAAATAGATCTGCCCCTTCAGTTCGGCGAAGTAGGGGTTCTCAGGATCTTCGGCGATCAGGGCGTCGACGGCCGCCAGGGCCTTGTCCGTCTGGCCGTCGCGATACCAGGCGATGGCGCGGGCGTAGCGGCCCGGCAGGCTGACGTCGGTGGACGGATAGGCGCGCAGGGTGGTGTTGGGCGGGTCCATGAAGGCGTGGATCTTGGCCAGGATCAGGGCGTGCTGGGCCATCCGTTCGGGACTGTCGCGATGGCCATAGTGGGGCTGGTCCTGGACGAAGCGGCGCAGAGATTCGATCCGCTGCGACGAGAGCGGATGGCTGCGGAAATACGGGTAACGGCGCGCGTCGGAAAAGACTTCCTGAGCGCGGAAATTCTCGAAGAAGGACACCAGGCCTGCGCCGGACTCTCCGGCGGCCTCCAGGGCGCGCGCGCCCGTCAGGTCGGCCTCGCCCTCCTGGCCCTGCATGTACTGCAGCGCGCCTATCGCGCCGAAATACTGGCTGGAGCCGAGCAGGGCGACGCCGGCGTCCGGCGCGCCGGCGGCGATGGCGAGGGCGCCCAGGGCCATGGTCATGAACATGGGCTGTTTGGCCGCGTTCTGGGCCCCGTCGCGCAGGGTGTGGCGGTTCTTGATATGGCCCGCCTCGTGCGCCATCACGCCCAGCAGCTCATTGGGCGTTCTGGTCCGCAGGATCAGGCCGGTGTTGACGCCCATGATCCGCCCGCGCGTGGCGAAGGCGTTCAGATCGTTGTCGTTGACCAGCAGAACCTCGACGTCCTCGGGGTTCAGGCCCATGGCGACGAAGACAGGATCGGCCCAGTCGCGCACGATCCCCTCAATCTCGGTGTCCCGGATCAGGCTCTGGGCCGAGGCCTGGCCGGCGGCGACGAGGGCCGCAAGGCCCACCGCCGCCGCCGTCAGGACGCGGGATGCGGATCGGGGAAGCCACGTCATGGCGCACTCCAAGAACGATCGACCCCCCGCTGACATACTGACAGTCTAATCGTGACCGATCAGCGGCGCCACCATCCCCGCTTCGGCTTGGCGGGCGGGGCGACGATCTGGTTCGGATCCTCGGCGATGATCACCCCGATATCGACTTCAGGCGTCGGGGCGACGAAAGGCTCGGCCACGACCGGCGTCGAGGCCTCAATCGGCGGCGCCTCGGGCTGAGCGGCTTCCTGCGGCGCGACCTCCGGTTCGGCCGGCTCGGCTTCGGCGGTCGTCTCCATCACCGCAGCCGGAGCCTCTGGCGCGGTCTCGGCGGCGTCCTGTTCGGATGCTGCGACGGCGGGGTTCGCGCCTGCGGTCTTGCGACGGACGCGACGGCGTTGCGGTTCGGCCGGGACGACGGGGGCGTCGGCTTCGGCCGTCGGCGCCTCGCTCGCCTGATCGGCCGTTTCGATGGTCGTCGTTTCGGAGGAGAGGGCGTCTTCTGCGACGCGATTTTCAAGCGTCGATTCCTGGCCGACGGCGTCGCCGCCACGGCCCCGGCGACGACGACGGCGGCGCGAGCGACCGCCTCCGTCCTCGTTGGCGGCTTCATTCAGGGCAGGGACGGGGGCCTCGCTGGGGCGTTCGGCGCGATCCGGACGCGCCGGGCTCTCGGGACGGCCCGGGTTCAGCGGGTCGAACCAGACGTAAGGATCGTCCAGCGACGGGGTGCGGCCACGCACCCAGGTGTAGACGTCGCGCTCGCCGTCCTCGCGGACGCGGCGACCGCCCCGGCGGCCGCGGCGACGGCGGCGGCCGTTTTCGTCTTCCTCGTCCTCGGCGTCGTCAGCGTTCAGGCTGTCGCCCTGCGTCTCGTCGGCGCCGCCGCCGGCCTCCTCGTCACGACGTCCGCCGCGACGGCGGCGACGGTTGCGGCCGCGGCCGCCGCCTTCATGGCGTTCGGAACGGGCGCGCGGCTCGTCGTCGTCGCTATCTTCGCGGTCGAGGGCCTCTTCCTCGTCCTCGTCGTCGTCGTCAGAGATGATTTCCTCGTCGTCGTCCTCGTCTTCATCCTCGTAGAGGGACGGGTCGAAATCATCCTCCAGGTTCGGCAGTTCGATCTCGGGCGCGACGAAGTCCTCGTTCGTCTCGGTGCGCTCGATATTGTGTTCGCCCTGACCCAGGCTGTCGTCGATCTGAACGATGACGTTCAGGCCGCGCCGCTCCAGCAGCGACTGCAGATAGGCCCGCTTGTGGTTCAGGATGTACAGGCCGACGGCGGTGCAGACCTTGAGGATCACCACGCCCGCGCCGTTCTTGCCGGCTTCGATGTCGACCGCGCGCAGGGTCATCAGGGCGGCAGACTCGGCCGAGCGGATGCGGCCGGTGCCCTGGCAATGGGGGCAGGCCTCGGTGGCGCCTTCGATCACGCCCAGTCTGCGACGCTGGCGGCTGATCTCCATCAGGCCGAAGGGCGAGATGCGGCCCATCTGGATCCGGGCGCGGTCAGACGCCAGCGCGTCTTTCAGCACCTTCTCGACGGCGCGATTGTTCTTGCCCTCGTCCATGTCGATGAAGTCGATCACGACCAGGCCGGCGAGGTCGCGCAGGCGCAACTGGCGGGCGGCCTCGACCGCCGCTTCCATATTCGTCTTGAACGCGGTCTGTTCGACGTTGCGTTCCTTGGTGGCGCGACCCGAGTTAACGTCGATGGCCACCAGGGCCTCGGTCTGGTTGATGACCAGATAGCCGCCCGATTTCAGGGGCACGACCGGCTGGTGGATCTGGGTCAGCAACTCCTCGATGCCGTTGGCGGCGAACAGGGGGCGCGAACCGCGGTAAAGGTGAACCTTCTTGGCCTGGGCCGGCATCAGCACGCGCATAAAGTCACGCGCTTCCTTGAATCCCTCGACGCCCTCGACCTGGATGCCGTCGAAGTCCTTGTCGAACATGTCGCGCACGGCGCGCCGGACGAGATTCTCTTCTTCGTAGATCAGCGAGGGGGCGTGGGAGGCGAGGGTTGTCTCGCGGATCGTCTCCCACAGACGCAGCAGATACTGATAGTCGCGCTTGATCTCCGCCTTGGTGCGCTTGGCGCCGGCGGTGCGGATGATCAGGCCCATGCCCTTGGGCACGTCCAGGGCCGCGACGGCGCTCTTCAGCCGGCGGCGGTCCGAGGTGTTGGTGATCTTGCGGCTGATGCCGCCGCCCTTGCCCGTATTGGGCATCAGCACGCAGTAACGGCCGGCCAGCGACAGCCAGGTGGTCAGGGCCGCGCCCTTGGCGCCGCGCTCGTCCTTGACGACCTGAACCAGCAGGATCTGGCGACGCTTGATGACGTCCTGGATCTTGTAGCGGCGCATCAGGCGGCGTTTCAGCCGCTCTTCGTCGGCCAGGGCGGCCTCCGGATCGACGTCGTCGCCGGTGGATTCCCGATCCAGATCGTCGTCGTCCTCGTCGTCATGCGCCTCTGCCATGATGGCTTCGCGGTCGGCGACGGGGATCTGATAATAGTCCGGGTGGATTTCGTTGAAGGCCAGGAAGCCGTGACGATTGCCGCCGTACTCGACGAAGGCGGCCTGCAGGCTGGGCTCTACGCGGGTAACCTTGGCGAGATAGATGTTGCCGCGAAGCTGGCGCTTCGCACGGGATTCGAAGTCGAATTCCTCAATCTGGCGTCCGTCCACGATGGCGACCCGGGTTTCTTCCGGGTGGGCGGCATCGATGAGCATTGTCTTTGACATGGAAAGTCTCTCTCTGGCGCGCACAGGCCGACCGTCCCGGAACACCGGGCAGGGTCATGGCGGCTCGCCGAATGGGGGGAGGGGCCGAAGCGTGCGACTTCCCTTCGCCGGGGAGGGCGAAACAGGCTTGATCAAGCCGTTGGGGAAGGCAGGCGGAAAGGCCCATGGAGGTCGTCGGTCCTGAACCGGGCGCGCCAATCCCGGGGGAAGGCCGCGACCCTGGTCCGTTCTTCGAACCCACCGGCGACGCCGGAACGGTTCTCGGATTGGTGAAAGTCAGCGCCGCGAGGAGGGCGCGCCGGGATCCGCACAGGCGAAAAGGCGCGATCGGTTCGCGAGCGGTTCACAGCATAGTCACGCTGTACGCGAATTAAAAGGTGTTCGGCCTTAACCCCCTGAATACGAGCCTCTGGCATGATGGGCGAGAGTTTGAGTAGGAGGGGGCGGACCCCGTGACGGACGGTCGCTTTTTGACAGGTGTGGCGCGCTGGCGCGCGAAGGAGTGGGCGATGACCGCCCTGGCCTTCGTCGTGATTTGCGCCGTTGCCCTGTTTGCGACGCGGGGTTTCGCCTGGGGCGCCCAAAGCGACGTCCTGGGGCTTCGTTTTGGGGCGGACGGGGATCGGACCCGGGTCGTCATCGATCTGGACAAGGCTACGCAGGGGCGGGTGATCGACGCAGGCTCGGGCGGACGTGTGACCCTGGCCCTGGCCGGCGTGGCGCCGGGACGCGGTCTGACCGGCAGCGGGTCGGGGCTGGTGCGCTCCTACCAGGTCGTGGCGACAGGCGGCGCGTCCCGAGTAGAACTGGAGCTGGCGAGAGGAAGCGAGATCGAGCGTCGTTTCCTGCTGCCGCCGGGGGACGGCGTGGCCCATTATCGATACGTCCTGGACCTTAAGGCCGTCGCCGGCGTGACGCCCGGCCCCCGCAGCTCCGCCCCGCGTTCCGCGTCGCCCGCTCCACGCGCCGAACGCCCCCTGATCGTTATCGACGCCGGCCACGGCGGACGCGACCCCGGCGCGGGCGGCGCCAAGGTCAGCGAAAGCCAGGTGACCCTGGCCGCCGCCCTGGCCCTGAAGGCGGAGCTGGAGCGCACCGGCCGCTATCGCGTGCGTCTGACGCGAGACACCAACACCTACGTCGATCTGTACCGCCGCGTCGCCATCGCGCGGCAGGCGGACGCC
This sequence comes from Caulobacterales bacterium RIFOXYB1_FULL_67_16, assembly GCA_001796045.1. Lineage (GTDB taxonomy): Bacteria > Pseudomonadota > Alphaproteobacteria > Caulobacterales > Caulobacteraceae > Brevundimonas. The sequence continues at coordinate 9,069 of MGLN01000067.1, forward strand.
GACCTGTTCATCTCTTTGCACGCCGACGCCGGGAACGATCCCGCCGTGCGGGGCGCTAGCGTCTACACCTTGTCCGAACAGGGCGCGGGCCGGGCCGTGCGGGAGTTCACCCGGACCGACAACTGGCATCGCGAACTCCATCTTCCCGGGCGCGACCCTTCGGTGGATCGCATCCTGCTGGACATGACCCAGCGCGCCACCCAAAATCGGTCCGCCCAATTCGCGCGGGTTCTGCTCAGCCATCTGGAGGCCACGGACCACCCCCTGTTGCGTCGCAGCCATCGCGATGCGGGCCTGGCGGTGCTGCTGGCCCCGGATGTGCCGGCCGTACTGCTGGAAATGGGCTTCATCACCAATCCGGAGGATGAACGCCTGCTGACCGACGAGCGGGCCCGTCGCCGTCTGATGAAGTCCGTGGCGGAGAGCATAGATCGATATTTTCGCGAGCCCTCGGCTCCGCTGATGACCGCGTCGAACGACGGGGCGGGCCGGCCCTGACAGGCGCGCAACCAAGCCGGGGCTGGGCGGTTGTGCCGTCATGAAAAAAGCCGTCATCACCGGAGGCGCCGGCCTGATCGGGGCCGGGATCTGCAAGCATCTGACCGATAAGGGCTGGGAGGTCGCATCGTTCGACACCCGAGCCGCCCTTTCCGACTCGCGTCAGATCCTGTGCGACGTCGGAGACGAGGCCTCTGTCGCGGCGGGCTTTGAACAACTGGGCTGGTCGGAGCTGGATCTGCTGGTCAACAACGCCGGCATCGCCGACCCGAAGAACGGGCCGATCGTCGATCTGTCGTTGGAAGCCTGGCGACGGACCCTGGACAGTCATTTGACCGGCGCCTTTCTGATGAGCCGCGCGGCCATACCGCGTTTACGGCGGGGCGGAAGCATCATCCACATGGCCTCCACCCGCGCCTTCATGTCCGAACCCGAGACGGAGGCCTACGCCGCCTCCAAAGGGGCTCTGGTAGCCCTGACCCACGCCATGGCTGTCAGCCTGGGACCGAAACTCCGGGTCAACGCCATCGCTCCCGGGTGGATCGCCGATCCCGACGGTGTGAGCGAAGCCGACAATGCTCAGCATCCCGCAGGACGCGTTGGACGCCCGGAGGACGTCGCCAAAGCCGTGCTCTATCTGGCCGAAGCCGGGTTTGTCACCGGGCAGGTGCTGACGCTGGACGGCGGAATGACCCGCAAGATGATCTACGCCGATTAAGAGCTGGCTTGTCCAAGGCCCAGCGAGGGGCGAGAGTGCGACGCTTGATCAGGCGGAGCAGATGAAGCCGGATAACGAGAACAGGGATGCGCTGCAAACGGCGTCTCCCTCGCGGCGACGGATGATCGCTGGCGCGGCGGTAGGCCTCGCGGCGCCGCGCTTATGGGGTT
>MGLN01000067.1:10474-10832 GCA_001796045.1 Caulobacterales bacterium RIFOXYB1_FULL_67_16
CGCCACTCGTACCCGGTCACCCATGGCGACCTTGGCCGATGTGAGACAGGTGATGTCGCGTACTTTTCACTATGCCCGGGACGACCTCGTCGGGGTGCAGGTCATCCTAGGCAATTGGTTCGCGGACGTCGCGGGCGCCGATGGCGCCGAGGTCGGGACGGGCGCGCCAGCGATGATCCGCGCGGCTGTGGAATATCCCGAGGGCCATATCACCCCGCTGACCTTCGCCGGCGCCGAGACGGGAGTGGCCCCGGACGGCTCACAGTTGCTCAGCGATAGGGGCGCGGTGGTCATACCCGTCGGCGCCCGCTTCTGGATTCGATGGTGGGGCGACTTTCCCGGTCGGCGCGGCGTCCCC
>MGLN01000067.1:10840-11658 GCA_001796045.1 Caulobacterales bacterium RIFOXYB1_FULL_67_16
ATGCGCCCGGCGGCGACGGCTTTGAATTCGGTCCGAGCTGCAGAGACCGGAGCCATAGCGTCGAACCGGTGCGGCAGCAGGCTGCAACCTTGGCCTGCGGGCCTTTGGCGATTTTGGGGGAGACCCGGCGCCCCAGTTTCTGGCTAGGCGCGGATAGCCGCTGCTATGGTCAAGGCGACATCGGCGACCTCGCCGGCGATACGGGCGAGCTCGCGCGAAGCCTGGGAGGCGGATATGCCTACATTAATGCCGGCATCCCGGCTCAGAGGATGGCGAACCTGGTCGATTCATCGCGCAGCGCCAACCAGAGAGCTCTGATGGCCCTGGGTAGTCACGGCATTATCCAAGCGGGAATTAACGACTTGGCTATGGGGCATCATTCAGGGCGACGGCTTTTGGAACATCTCCAGACCTTCATCACCGTTTGGGGCGAAGCGCGACCCCTCTATGCCTGCACCCTGTCTCCCCTGTCGCGCAGCACCGAGGGATGGAAGACCAGAGACGGCCAGTCACCCGCGCCAGGATACGGGGAGATCCAACTCTACAACGATGCGCTAAGAGCCGGCATATCCGGACTCGCCGGGGTGATCGATCTGGCGGCCGAGACCAGCGATCCGGGCGGGGTTTGGCGGGCGCTTCCTGAGGGCGCCCTCACGGCGGATGGAATCCACCCCAATCCGAGGGGATATGCGGTTATCGCGGCTTCACGGCGGGTCAATGAGGCCATCGGTCAAGCCGGAGAAGGCGACGAGTAACGAGCTTTCGGCAGCGTCAAGCGGGTCAAGCCGCGTCGGAGATAGGGGTCAAGCCAGGCGCCC
>MGLN01000068.1:0-3224 GCA_001796045.1 Caulobacterales bacterium RIFOXYB1_FULL_67_16
CTGCGCAACCCGATCAAGATGCAGGTCGTGTCCGACCATTTCCGCGACGGCGGTTTCGGCCTGTTCGCCAAGATCCTGGGCGCGGACGAGAAGAACGCCGTCTGGGCCATTCCGGCGCCGACCGGCGGATCGCGCGCCTTCTGCGACCGCATGAACTCCTGGGCCCAGGGCGAAGGCCAGCCGGGCCTGGGCTATATCTTCTGGTCCGACGACCAGGGCGCCTGGGGCGGCCCCATCGCCAAGAACCTGGGCCAGGAGCCGACCGAGGCCCTGATGCAGTCCCTGGGCTTGGGCCAGGGCGACGCCGCCTTCTTCGTCGCCGGCCTGCCGTCGACCTTCGCCAAATTCGCCGGTCTTGCCCGCACCCGCGTGGGGACGGAGCTGAAGCTGGTCGACGAGAACCAGTTCAAGTTCTGCTGGATCGTCGACTTCCCGATGTTCGAATGGTCGGAAGAAGAGAAGAAGGTCGACTTCAGCCACAACCCCTTCTCCATGCCTCAGGGCGGGCTGGAGGCCCTGGAGGCCCAGGATCCGCTGACCATTCGCGCCTATCAGTACGACATCGTCTGCAACGGCTATGAGCTGTGCTCCGGAGCGATCCGGAACCACAAGGCCGAGATCATGCTGAAGGCCTTCGAGATCGCCGGCTACGACGCGTCGGTGGTCGAGGAACAGTTCGGCGGCATGCTGAACGCCTTCCGCTTCGGCGCCCCGCCGCACGGCGGCCTGGCCCCCGGCATCGACCGCATCGTCATGCTGCTGGCCGGTCAACAGGCCATCCGCGAGGTCATCGCCTTCCCGCTGAACCAGCAGGGCGAGGACCTGCTGATGAGCGCGCCCGCCGGGGTGCAGGAGCGCCAGCTCAAGGAACTGCACATCCGCACCGCCCCGCCGATCAAGGTCTGACGGGCGGATCAGACGCCGAATAGACAAGGGGACGCGCGCGGCGTCCCCTTTTTGCTGTTCAGTGGTCGGTCGAAACCAGATGGCGCACGGGCGGCGCGGCGGGCGCGGGAGGCGCCGCCGGGGTGCGGATCACCCGGACGGTTCCGCGACAGGCCTGGGCGGTCAGCCGGCCGGGCAGGCGGGTCGAGCCGTCGCCGCAGGCCAGGCTGATCTGCCCCTGGGTGAGATTGCGGGCGCCGGACAGGTCCGCGCCCCGGATGTCGGTGCGTCGCAAGGAGGCGTCGCTGAAGTCCGCCCGACTGAAGGTCCCGCCGGTCAGACGGGCGCCGTCCAGATTCGCCTCGCGGAAGGAGACGTTGGAAAAATCGCCGCGCGACAGGTTGGACGCCGTGATCTCCGCCTCGCTGAAGTCGGCGCCGGAGGCCCGGACATTGGACAGGGTGGCCCCGAACAGCTCGCTGCCGGAGAAGTTCGTCCCGGCCAAGGTCGCGCCGTTGAAGTTCACGGCGTGCAGCTCCGCGCCGGACAGATCGGCGCGCGACAGGTTGGCGCGGACGAAGGACGACCCCTGGGCCTCGGCGCCGTTCAGCCGGGCGTCGGTGAAATTGGCCGAGGTGAAGTCGGCGCCGACGATCTCGACCCCGGTCAGATTGGCGCGGGTGAAGTCCGCCCCGGTGAAGTTGGAGCCGACCATCTCGGCGCCGCGCAGATTGGCGCCGACCAGGGTGGCGTTCATGAAGCTGGCGCCGGTGAAGGTGGCGCCCGACAGGTTGCGGCCGGACAGTTCGCACCGGTTGCAGGATCCGCCCAGGGACACCGAACGGGCCACGTCGCGATCCTGCATCGTCATCTCGACCCCGGCGAAGGCGGGGCCGGCGAGCATCAGGCCCGCCGTCGCGATCAGGACGGCTTTCAATCGAATGGGGTTAGGGCGGACGATCTGTTTCACGCAGCCTGAATGCCCCGAAACACCGGCCATACCTACTTAAATCGAGGTAATTTCATTAAAAGGGAGCAAGGCGAAAGGCTATCGACAGGCTGGAATACGGAGGTTTCCTGGCAAAATCGTCGAGGAATCGCCGCAGGCGCGATCAACTTGACCCTGGGTCAGCCCGGTCGCCCGCGACAGGTCCGCGCCGGACAGGTTGGTTCCGACCAGCTTGGCCCCCGAGAGGTTCGCGCCCCGCAGATAGGTCCCCACGAAACTGGCGTGGGTCAGGTCGGCCCCCGCAAAGTTGGAGCCGGAGAAGACCGCGCCATAGGCCTCGACGTCGCGCAGGTCGGCGTTCGAGAAGCGCGTCCGGTTCATCACGCTGAGGCTGAGATCCGCCTGACGCAGGCGCGCGCCCGACAGGTTCAGGCCGCGCGCCTCAAGTCCGGAGAAATCGCCCTGGAACAGGTTGCAGCCGGGGCAGGAGCCGCCGCGCTTCACCCCGGCGATCTGGCTCGCGTTCTGAGCCAGGGCAGGCGCCGAGGCGACGGTCAGGACCGCGACGGCCAGAACCACGGATTTGAAACGGGACATCGGACGCTCCGGCGAAAATCTCGCTTGGGACAGGATAGGCCGCCAGCCGTTAACTTAGCCCTGATCGCCGCCGTGGAGGGCGCGCGCGTCTCCGCAGGTGTCGCACACCCAGACCCCGCCGCGGTTCTGAAGGCTGAAATCCCCGCAGGACGGGCAGGCCACCGCCTCCGTATTGGCGACGATCCTCGGCTCGACGTCCGGCTTCTTGCCGAAGGGCAGGACGACCAGATTGTCGGGCGCCGATCCGCGGGCGAAGCCCTTGGAAATGAGCCGCGCCGCCGGCACGGCCTCGCCTTCGTCCGTCTTGCCCTTGCCCAGGCCGTCGGCGTTCAGGTCGTCGTGACCCGCGTTCGCCAGTTCGTGGCGGTTCAGATAGGAAACGCCCAGTTCCCGGAAGATATAGTCGAGGATCGAGGTGGCCGAGCGGATCGAGTCATTGCCGGTGACGCGTCCGGCCGGTTCGAACCGGGTGAAGACGAAGGCGTCCACGAACTCGTCCAGCGGCACCCCGTACTGAAGCCCGATCGAGATGGCGATGGCGAAATTGTTCATCAGGCTGCGGAAGGCGGCGCCCTCCTTGTGCATGTCGATGAAGATCTCGCCCAGTTCGCCGTCGTCGTATTCGCCGGTGTGGATATAGACCTTGTGCCCGCCGACGGCCGCCTTCTGGATATAGCCCTTGCGACGGTCGGGCAGTTTGCGGCGGGCGCGCGCCCGTTCGACCACGCGCTCGACGACGCGCTCCGGCGGGGCGACGGGGGCGGGGCGGGGCGTGTCCAGGCGGGGCGCCGTC
>MGLN01000068.1:3277-4260 GCA_001796045.1 Caulobacterales bacterium RIFOXYB1_FULL_67_16
CAATCCAGCGGCTCCGCCGTGGTGTCGGGAAGATCGCTGAACGGCTCCAGGGCGCGGCGCAGCTCCGCCTCGGCCGCTCCCGGATTGGCCAGCAGGGCGGCGACCGAGGCCGGAGCCTCGGGCCAGTCCGCCAGATCGCCATGGCCGAAGACCCATCGCGCCGCCTCCGCCTCGGCCTCTTCGGCCACGCCCAACAGGTTCAGCAGAGGACCGTCTCCATCCTCCAGGCCCAGGACGTCGCGGATGAAGCCGGGGTCCAGAATCGGGGCGGCGAAGACTGCGTCGAAACTGTCCGCTTCGGCCAGGGCCTGTTCGACGGCGGCCAGTTCGATGTCGGTGAAACCGAAGCCGCGCAGGGCGGCATGATCCACTCCCGGGGCGTCGACCAGGGTGCGGCGGCCGAACAGCCGGCGTTCGGCGGTCTGAATGTCACCGCCTTCGCGCGCCAGCGCCGCCGCAAGGCCTGGCGCCAGCCGCCGGCCGATCTGGCCGTCCGCCGTCTGGAAGACGTCGATGACGGAGGGCGCGCCCAGACCCAGGCGCAGCCGCGCCTCGGCGTCCTCGACGAACAGGCCGATCACCGCGTGGCGGCGCGGGGTTCCGGGCTTGACCTGGGTTTGGCTGGCAAGCGCGGCCAGGGGATGGGGACTGGATTTCAGACGGGCGCGTCGCAGCCGGTCCGTTTCCGTCATCTGGCCCTTCAGACCGTCCCATTCGGCGCAGGGACCGCGCAGACGGGCCAGCTCGGCCGAGGTCGCCGCCGCGACGGCCGCCGTCAGGCCGGCGACGGCCTCAGCCTGAATCTGCAGGTCGTCGCCGGTCGTGATCACGGCGGCGGTCAGTCCTTCCAGGCCCAGGGCGATGGCGGCGCCTTCGGCCTGAAGATCCAGCGCCGTCGTCCAGAGACGGACCAGTTCGGGCAGGTGCTCGGCGAGACCGCCGTCCAGGGCCGCCACGGCGGAGAGGTCCAGCACGGCGCGGCT
>MGLN01000068.1:4320-14687 GCA_001796045.1 Caulobacterales bacterium RIFOXYB1_FULL_67_16
CGCCAGGCGGGTGCGGTCGGCGCGCGCGATCAGGGGCGGGCGTTCTACCGTCGGGCGCAGGGCCAGGGCGGGGCGTTCCCCGTCCACAGCGCGCAGGATGTCCGCGTCTGAGGCGCCCCGGCGTCGGGCGGTGGCGGCGGCCCGGGCCAGGGCCGGATTGCGCGACGGGTCCGCGCAGTCGCCCTGTCGGCCCTCGCAGCGGTCCACCGCATCGGCGACCGCGCACAGGGCGTCGGCCAGGGCCTCGGCCGACTGGCGCGCCAGGCGGCCGGTCATCCGGTCCGCCCGGTGTTCGGCCAGCCGCGTCGGCGCCGCCGGGTCGCCCAGGTCGAGGCTGTCCGTCCCTTCGCTGAAGGCGGCGGGGGAGGCGAGGCCCAGCCGGATGCTGGCGGCCAGTTCCGCCGCAAAGACATAGGCCAGGGTTCGATCCGCAAAGACGCCCTCGGCCAGACCGCGGCCCGCCAGCCGTTCGGCCCAGGCGTCCACCCCGCCGTTCAGCCAGCCGCCGGTCTGGTCCGGCGCGGGCTTCAGGGATTCGCTCCAGTCCAGCCAGGCCTCGATCCGCGCGTCGGTCCAGCCGGCCGGGGCCAGCACCTCTTGTACGGTGTCGGCCCGTTCGACGGCGCGGGTCTCCATAGCGACGCGCCGGGCCCGTTCGACGAAGCCGGATTGAAAGCGCATGGACAGGGTCTCCCCAAGTGGTGGCGCCACATTACGGTGTTCGAAGCGGCAGCGCCACTAGATGTAGTAGTTATCAACCGCTGATTCCGAGTCGACCTCCGAACTTCGACCTCGGCGGCGCCGACTGCAACCCCGGCGGCGCCTCACGTATCCGATTGCCGCGAACGGCCCACAAATCGACATGAAGCGACATTCCGCCGCTTGCGGCGCGAGTGTCTCCTGTGTCATGTAACCGATTACATTGTTTATCGACGGACCTTCGATAAGGCGGCCGGCGCGATGACGCTCAGAGAGGAAGACTTGGATATTTCCGCCCCTACAGCCGTGAACGGACACGCGCCGGCCGCCAAGGCCGCGACGATCCGCGACGTCGCCGAACGGGCTCAGGTGTCCGTGGCCTCGGTGTCGCGCGTGCTGAACGGGTCCGACGCCATTACCGAAACCACCCGGCGCCGGGTGCTCGAGGCGGTGGAGTATCTGCGCTATGTCCCCCATGTCGGGGCGCGCAGCCTGTCCACCAGTCGCACCGACACGATCGGGGTCATCCTTCCGGACCTGTACGGCGAGTTCTTCTCCGAACTGATACGCGGCATGGATCTGGCCGCCCGGGCGCACGGCAAGCATCTGATCGTCTCCAGCTCGCACGGCGACACCGAGGAGACGATGGGCGCCCTGCGCTCGATGCGCGGGCGGGTCGACGGCATGATTGTGATGTCGCCCCACGTGCGGGCCGCCAATCTGGCCGCCGACGTCGCCGGGCGTACGCCGGTTCTCGTCATGAACGGCGGCATGGACGAGACCGGGCGGCCGGCCATCGCCGTCGACAATCGCGGCGGCGCCGTGGCGGCGGTCCAGCATCTGATCGCCACCGGCCGTCGCCGCATCGCCCATATCCGGGGCGCCGCCGGCAACCTGGAGGCCGACATCCGCGCCGAGGGTTACGCCGGCGCGGTCCAGGGGCATGAGCCGATCATCGTCGAGGGCGATTTCACCCAGGCGGCCGGCCATCGCGCCGCCACCCGGCTGATGGCCATGGACCCACGCCCCGATGCGGTGTTCGCGGCCAACGACATGATGGCCCTGGGCGCTCTGCTGGCCTTCCAGGAGGCAGGCGTACGCTGCCCCGAGGACGTGGCCGTGGTCGGCTTCGACGACGTGCCCCTGGCGGCCCTGGTGCGGCCGACCCTCACTACGCTGAGAGTGAATATTGCGGAAATGGGCCGCCGGGGCGTCGAACGCCTCATCGGCCTCGTCCAGGCCGGCGCCAACGCCGAACCGGACGCCGCCTGTGAAATCGTCCGGCCGGCTTTGGTCGTACGTCAATCCACCGCGGCGGCCGCAACCGCCGGGTCAAACCCCGATCATACAGCGGCCTCGCCGTCGTGAATCGGACCCAAACAGGAGGGGAGTTCAGGATGATCAAGTTCAATACACGCAGCGCGGCCCTGGCGGCCGTATCCGCCTTCGCCATCACCGCAGGCTTCGCGGGGGCTGCGTCGGCTCAGGTCGCGACCTCGACCATTCGGGGCAGCGTGACTGACGGCGCACAGGTCGAGGCCGGCGCCACCGTCGTGGCCCGCGACGTTAATTCGGGCTTCACCAATCGCGCTACGGCGAACGCCCAAGGCGGCTACACCCTGTCGGGCCTTCGTCCTGGCACCTATGAGGTGACCGTCACCACGTCGGACGGTCAAACCGCAACCGACACCGTCAGCATCGGCGTCGGCCAGGTGGGCAGCCTGGATCTGGTCGTCGGGGCTCCTGAGACGACGGCGGAAGCGGGCTCAGCTGAGTTGGGGGAGATCGTCGTCGTCGGTCGCCGCCTAGCCGAAGTGCGGACGCCGGAAAGCGCGACCAACGTCACCACCCAGCAAATCCAGACCCTGCCGCAGATTAACCGCAACTTCCTGAACTTCGCCGCGCTTGCGCCCGGGGTGCGCCTGTCACAGTCGGAAAATGAGCAGACCATTACCGCTGGCGGTCAGCGAGCCGAGTCGGTCAATGCCTTTATCGACGGCGCCAGCCTGAAGTCCAACGTGATCGGTGGCGGCATCGCCGGTCAGGACGACAGCCGGGGCAACCCCTTCCCGCAGGCGGCGATTCAGGAGTTCCGGGTCGTCAGCCAGAATTTCAAGGCTGAGTATGAGCAGGCCTCTTCGGCCATCATCACCGCCGTGACGCGTTCAGGCACCAACGAATTTCACGGTGAAGTCTTTGGTTCGTATCGGGACCAGAGCTTTATCACCCAGGACATATTCTCGGATCGGGCCGGTCGCGAGAAGCCCGATTTGGAAGTCAAGCAGTATGGCGCGGCCTTGGGAGGGCCGATCATTCGTGATCGTCTCCACTTCTTCGGCAGCTATGAGCGCAAAGAAGAGGCGCGTGCCACGGCGGTGAATCTGGGGCGGCAGAATCCCGCCTATACTGCTGCGTTCGGTGACTATACAGGAACCTTCGCGACTCCGTTCGAGGAAGACCTCTACTTTGGCAAGCTGAGCTTCCAGCCCGCTGAAGGCCATCTCATCGACTGGAGCGTCACGTATCGGGACGAGTTTGATACTCGAGGCATCGGCGGAGCGAATACGGCTGAGCGGCGCTATCAGCTGAATCAGACGACGAAGAGCAGCAATCTTCGTTATCAGTGGCAGGCTAGCAGCTTCCTGTTGGAAGCCGCTATCGACTACAGGAACTACAAGTATAATCAGCAACCGGACGGGTTTGGCGGCATCCGTTCTACGTACGTGATCTTCGAGCAGGACGGCAACACGACACTGCCAGGGTTCCAGCCGAACAACTCGGGTGGTAACGCCACCATCATCAATCTGGGACCGTCACAGGACCGGCAGGATATCACCGACGAGGCCCTGACGTTCCGTACAGATTTGACCTTTACTGAGATAGAGGCGGCGGGGTTCCACACGATTAAGGTAGGCGCGAAGTATTCGCGGCAGACCTATGAGGTCAGCAAGTCGTTCGGCACCGATCCGCTGTTCTACTACGATTTCGATGGGCGGCCCGAAACTAGCGGCAGCACAGATGTGCCCTACCGTGTTGTCGTTGGAACGCCTTTCCCGGACGTAAATCTCGATAACGACGTGATTGGTCTGTATGCTCAGGATGACTGGCGGATCACCGACAAGCTGGAGCTTAACCTTGGTTTGCGCTGGGATTATGAGAGCAACGCAAACAATGGTGACTATGTGACGCCAGAAAGCATTGTCGATGGGCTGCAGGACTGGATCGCCGGGACCGACGGCGGCAAGCCCGCAGGCTATGCGCCGAGCTGGTTCAATTCTGCGGACTACATCAGCGATGGAAGCCAGCGTGAGGCGTTCAAGGGCGCATTCCAGCCGCGGATCGGTTTTTCGTATGACATCTTCGGCGACAGGAACACGGTAATCTTCGGTGGCGCAGGCCGCTACTATGACCGCGTTCAGTTCAACTTCTCGTTCGATGAAGTTGGCAAACCGTTCGAGTTCCAGCGGGAACTCTTCTTCAATGTCGCTGGGTCCCCCACGGCTACGGGCGGATCTTTCACAGATCCCATTCAGTGGGATGCTAGCTACGGAACCCGCGAAGGCGTGCTGGCCCTCATGGAGCAACGCGGGGTCGCCAGTCGCAGTCAGGCCTTCCTGTTGAAGAACGATTTTGAGCCGCCGCGCACGGATCAGTTCAACCTGGGCGTCCGCCAGCGGATGGGCGACTGGCAAACCGAGTTCACCCTCGCCTATGGCAAAACCGAGAACGAGTTCACCTGGCTGTTCCTGACCCGCTGCAACGAGCCCACCTATGGTAACGACGGCGGCGGGTATGGCCAAAACGGAGGCAACTGTGCTCCGCCCCCGGCGACTAACGATTATCGCGAGTACTGGGTCTCCGACCACAACAAGGAGCGGGAATTCAGGGCCCTGTATGTCAAGCTGGATAAGCCATACTCGCGAGATTCCGGCTGGGGTATGAACATCGCCTACACCCTGTCCAAGTCCGAGCAGAACGGCGGAAACGACAACTTCTGCTATGACTGCTTCTCGGTGGAAACCTCGCCCACGCGCCCTTCGGCCAACGACGAGCGGCACCGCATTGTTGCGAGCGGTATCGTTGATCTACCGTTGGATTTCCAGCTGTCCGGCATTTTGACCCTTGGTTCAGGTACGCCGTTCGATGTTTTCGACGGAACGGGTTCCACCTTCTATTACCGTCCTTATGGAGCCTACCCGGAGAAGGAAAACTTCTTCATCCCGAACGCCTTCGCCTATCGGAATCTGGACCTTCGCTTGACCAAGAATTTCCCGGTCGGCGAAGGGAGCGAGCTGCAGCTCTATGTCGATGCGATCAACATCTTCGACTTCAAGAACTACAGCGGCTTCAACGGTGACGCCGGCACGGCCAACTTCGGCAACCCCAGCACCGTGCTCTTCCCCACGCGGACGTTCCAGATCGGCGCCCGCTACTCCTTCTAACTCCCCCCTGAGCCTGGGCCGCCTTCCGCTTGCGCGGGGGGCGGCCTTCTTCTTGATACAGACCCAGTGAGCGTGCCCATGAACCGTCGGAACTTCCTGATGCGAACCACGGCAGGGGCTGCGGCCCTGGCGGTCGGCGGCGTGGTCGCGGGCCAGGCGGCGGCGCAGCAGGCGGCGAGCGGCGCGGTCAATGGGACCGAGCGCCGGCCCCTGCGGCTGGACCGCGAGATCAACGAGCTTCAGGAGCGTACCTTCCGCTGGTTCGAGAAGGTCACGGATCGGCGCACCGGCCTGACGCCGGATCGCTGGCCCACCCCGTCCTTCTGCTCCATCGCGGCGGTCGGTTTCGCCCTGACCTGCTGGCCCATCGGCGTCGAGCGCCGCTGGATGAGCCGGGACGAGGCGCGCGAGCGGACCCTCATCACCGTCCGCTATTTCCACAGCCTGCCCCAGGGGCCGGAGCCGACCGGCACGGCGGGGCACAAGGGCTTCTTCTATCACTTCCTCGATATGGAGACCGGTCACCGCTACCGGACCAACGAGCTGTCCACGGTCGATACGGCCCTGCTGATCGCCGGCATGCTGTTCGCCGCCCGCTATTTCGACGGCGACCACCCGGACGAGGTCGAGATCCGCAGCCGGGTCCAGGCCCTTTACGAGCGGATCGAATGGGACTGGGCCGTTATCCGCGACAACCGCATCACCATGGGCTGGCATCCCGAGAGCGGCTTCATCCCCTCGGACTGGCACGTCTACAACGAGGGCATGCTGGTGCTGCTGCTGGCCATCGGCAGCCCGACCCATCCGGTCTCGGTCAATGTCTGGCACGAATGGGCCGCCAGCTATGACGAGAGCTGGACCGATCGCTGGGGCAGCTGGCACCTGAATTTCGCGCCGATCTTCGGCCACCAGTACAGCCATATGTACGTCGACTTCCGCGGCATCCAGGACGCCTGGATGCGCGGTCAGACGGCTCAACTGGGCGAACATCTCGACTATTTCGAAAACAGCCGCCGCGCCGTCTACGCCCAGCAGAAATACGGCCACGACAACCCGGGCCAGTGGGCCGGCTATTCGTCCGAGACCTGGGGCCTGACGGCCTGCGACGGGCCGGGCGATTTCAAACAGACCATCAACGGCGTCGAACGCGAGTTCTTCAGCTATTCGGCGCGCGGCCCCGGCGACCGCGACGACGGCACCATCGCTCCCACGGCGGCGGCCAGCTCCATCGCCTTCGCGCCCGAGATCGTCGTGCCCTGCATCAAGGCGATGAAGAGCCGGTTCGGCGCGGGCATCTATACCGAATGGGGCTTCCTCGACAGCTTCAACCCGACCCTGACCCAGCGCGACGGGCCCTTGCAGCACGGCAAGATCATTGACGGCGTGGGCTGGGTCGCCGACGACTATCTGGGCATCGACCAGGGCCCCATCGTCGGCATGACCGAGAACCATCGTTCCGACTTCATCTGGCGCTACATGCGCGGCGAGCCGCACATCCGTAAGGCTCTGGAGACAGCGGGCTTCACCGGCGGCTGGCTGAACGCATGACCTCTGGCCCGCACAGGCGGGGCGCCCTGGCGCTGCTGGCGGGCGGGGCGGCGGCGGCCTGCACGCCGCGTCGTGACGGCGAGACCGTGCTGCGCTTCTGGGCCATGGGCAACGAGGGCGGGACGGTGGGCCAGCTGATGCCCGAGTTCGAGCGCCGCAACCCCGGCGTCCGCGTCGCGGTCCAGCCCCTGCCTTGGACGGCGGCGCACGAGAAACTGCTGACCGCCTACGCCGGCGACTCCCTTCCGGACGTCAGCCAGATCGGCAACACCTGGGTGTCGGAACTGACCGCCATCGGCGCCCTGTCGCCGACCCCGTCGGCCGCCGCCGACCTGCTGACCGATCAGTTCGAGGCGGTGCTGGAGACCAACGAGGTGGCCGGCCGAGCCATGACCACGCCCTGGTACGTGGATACGCGTCTGCTGTTTTATCGCACCGACCTTCTGGCCCGCGCCGGCTTCGACGCGCCGCCCCGGAACTGGGGCGAGTGGAAGCGGGCCATGCACGGGATCAAGCGTGTGGCGGGCGGCGACAACTACGCCATCCTGCTTCCATTGAACGAGTTCGAGCAGCTTCTGACCTTCGGCCTTCAGACCGAGGAGCCCTTGCTGCGGGACAGGAATACGCGCGGCAACTTCTCCAACCCCGGCTTCATCTCGGCCCTGGCCTTCTATCGCAGCCTGTTCGCCGAGGGCCTGGCGCCCCTGGCATCGGCGGCGCAGATCTCGAACGTCTGGACCGAGTTCGCGCGCGGCTATTTCAGCTTCTATTTCTCCGGCCCGTGGAGTGTCGGCGACTTCCGCAGCCGCCTGCCGGCGAGCTTCCAGTCCAGCTGGGCCACGGCGGGCGTGCCGGGACCGACCGGCCTGGGCGCCTCGGCGCCGGGCGGCTCCAGCCTGGCGGTCTTCCAATCCTCGCCGCATCAGGAGGCGGCCTGGGCCCTGGTCCGCTACCTGTCCGAGCCGGCGGTCCAGGCCCGGTTCAACACCATCGTCGGCGACCTGCCGGCGCGGAAAAGCGCCTGGGACATCGCCCAGGTCGAGCGTGACCCTATGCTGGCGCCCTTCCGGGGCCAGCTGGAGCGGGCCAAGGCCGTGCCCAAGGTTCCGGAATGGGAACGGATCGTCACCGAGATGCAGATCGTCGCCGAACGGATGGTGCGCGGCGAATATACGCCCGAGACTGCGGCCGCCGAGATCGATCGCCGGGCCGACCGGCTGCTGGAGAAGCGCCGCTGGATGATGGAACAGGGCAGGGCCGTATGACCGTCGCCGATCCGACATTGGTTCAGCCGAGACCGTCGCGTGGCCTCGCAGCCCGCGAACGCGCCGCCTGGGGCTTCGTCGCCCCGGCCATGATCGCCATCGGCCTGTTCTTCGCCCTTCCGGTGATCGCGGCCCTGCTGCTCAGCCTGACCGACTTCGACATCTACGCCTTGGCGGACCTCGATAATCTGCGCTTCGTCGGTCTGCAGAACTACGAGCGGCTGATGACCAATCCGCTGTTCTGGGGGGCGATGAAGAACACCCTGACCTTCGCCGTCCTGGGTGTGCCCCTGTCCATCGCGGCCTCCCTGGCGGCGGCGGTGATCCTGAACGCGCGGGTGGTGAAGTGGCGGCCGATCTGGCGGGTCATGTTCTTCGCCCCCTATGTCACCACCCTGGTCGCGACGGCTGTGGTCTGGCGCTATCTGCTGCACACCCGCTACGGCGTCATCAACTGGGGGCTGGAGAGCGTCGGCCTGCCCGCCGTCGACTGGCTGGGCCAGCCCTCGACCTCCATCCCCGCCATCCTGATGTTCGTGGTCTGGAAGATCTTCGGCTACAATATGCTGATCTTCCTGGCCGTGCTTCAGACCGTGCCGGACGACCTGTACGAGGCCGCCCGCATCGACGGCGCCGGGCCGTGGAAACAGTTCCGCCATGTCACCCTGCCGGCCATCGCCCCGACCATGCTGCTGGTCTCGATCATCTCGGTCGCCAGCTTCTTCCAGCTGTTCGCCGAACCCTATGTGATGACCCAGGGCGGCCCGGCCCAGAGCACGGTGACGGTGCTGTATTTCATGTACGAGGAAGGCTTCAAATGGTGGAACCTGGGCTCCGCCAGCGCGGTCGCCTTCGTCCTGTTCCTGTGCATCCTGGCCATCACCCTTGTGCAGCTGGCCGTGGCCAAGCGGGTGGGGGCGTATCAGTGAAACTCCGCTCCATCTTCCTCAACCTCGCCGTCGCCCTCATCGCCCTCATCGTCCTGTTCCCGTTGGTCTGGATGGCGTCGGTCAGCTTCATGCCCACCGGCGAAGCGGCGACCTTCCCGCCGCCGTTGGTCCCGTCGCGCTGGACGCTGGAGCATTACCGCGACCTGTTCCTGAACCAGGGCATGGGCCGCTATCTGTGGAACAGTTTCGCCCTGGCGACCCTGGCGACGATCCTGGCGCTCAGCTTCACCGTCCCGGCCGGCTACGCCTTCGCCAAGCTGAAGTTCACCGGGCGCGAACGGTTGTTCCAGTTCCTGGTCGCCGCCCTGGTGGTGCCGGCCCAGATCGGCACCCTGCCGCTGTTTCTGATGCTGAAGGGGATGGGGCTGGTGAACACCTACGCCGGCGCCCTGGTGCCCTGGCTGGCCTCGATCTTCGGCCTGTTCCTGGTGCGCCAGTATGCGCTGAGCATTCCCGACGAGATGCTGGAGGCGGCACGGATCGACGGCGCCAGCGAGGGCCAGATCTTCCGCCGCATCGTCCTGCCGACGCTGCAGCCGATCATCGTCACCCTGGGCCTGTTCGTCTTCCTGGGCAGCTGGAACGACTTCCTGTGGCCGCTGATCATCCTGACGGACCAGTCGAACTACACCCTGCCGGTGGCGCTTGCGGCGCTCTCTCGCGAACATGTGCAGGATGTCGAACTGATGATGGCGGGCGCGGTCGTCACGGTCGCGCCTGTGCTGATCCTCTTCCTCGCCCTGCAACGCTACTACATCCGCGGAATGCTCGCGGGCAGCGTGAAGGGGTAAATTTCTCGTCTCTCAACGCCGTCATCCTCGCCCTTGTGGCGAGGATCCAGACTCCCGGTGCGGCCGCCCTATGCACCCCGTCCAATACCGGGAGTCTGGATCCTCGGGACAAGCCCGAGGATGACGCGGAGAGGGAAAGCTGGAGTCATCCGAATGCGTATCCCGACCTCCGCCCTGACCTCCGCCCTCGCGCTCAGCGCCGCCCTGATGGCCGCCCCCGCCGTCGCCCAGGACACGCGCGTTCTCGACAGCATGGACGACGCCTCGCGGTGGCAGGCCAGCGCCTCCACCGACGTCCACGCCGCCGTTTCCGCCGTCGCGGGGCATGACGGTCGGGCCGTGCGGCTCGATTACGATTTCGACGGCAAGGCGGGCTATGCGGTGCTCAGCCGGCCGCTGCCGTTCGACCTGCCTGACAATTACGAGATCAGCTTCTGGGTGCGCGGCGCCGGGCCGGCCAACACCTTCGAGGTCAAACTGACCGACGCCTCGGCCGAGAACGTCTGGTGGAGACAGACGGCGCGCTACGACTTCCCCGACGGCTGGACGAAGTTCGTCATCAAGCGTCGCCAGGTGTCCAAGGCCTGGGGCCCCAGCCCGGTGACGGTGCTGCGCCGCGCTGAACGGGTCGAGTTCGTCGTGGTGGCGGCCGAGGGCGGCAAGGGCGCCGTC
>MGLN01000068.1:14756-15187 GCA_001796045.1 Caulobacterales bacterium RIFOXYB1_FULL_67_16
ATCCCGTCGCGCCGCCGCAGCCGGTCGCCGGCGACGGCCGGCCGCAGACGACCGCCGCCAACGCCGTCGATCTGGACCCGAAGACCGCCTGGACCCCGCCGGTGGGCGAACCGTCGGCCCTGACGCTGGACCTGGGCTACGAGCGCGAATTCGGCGGTCTGACCCTGCGCTGGGGCGAGCGGGGTGCGGCGGCGGACTATCGGATTTCGGCGTCTCTTGACGGTCGCGACTGGCGCGAGCTGACATCCGTGAAGGGCGGCAACGGCGGCGTCGACTGGCTGCGCACGCCCGAGACGACCGCCCGCTGGCTGCGGCTGGAGCCGCTGAAGCCGGTCCCCGCGTCGGACGTGGTCGGCTCGTCCGGCGCCGGACAGCGGCTGGGGGCAGGGCAGGCGACGACCTATGCGCTGACTGAGATCGAGGTCGAACCC
>MGLN01000068.1:15207-15330 GCA_001796045.1 Caulobacterales bacterium RIFOXYB1_FULL_67_16
CACGGCCTTCGTGGAGGCGGTGGCCAGGGAGAACCGGCGCGGTCTCTATCCGCGCGGCTTCTTCGGCGAACAGCCCTACTGGACCCTGGTCGGCGTGGACGGGGGCGGGGAGAGCGGTCTGAT
>MGLN01000069.1:0-104 GCA_001796045.1 Caulobacterales bacterium RIFOXYB1_FULL_67_16
GCCGAAGCCGAAGACGATGATGATGGCCAGATTGGCCATGCCCGCCCCGCTGAAGGCCGCGTTCAGGGTGCGGGTCACAATCGGGCTGGCCTTCGGCCGCTTGC
>MGLN01000069.1:114-10291 GCA_001796045.1 Caulobacterales bacterium RIFOXYB1_FULL_67_16
GATCGCCCAGACCATCACCACCAGGAAGGCGACGGTGATCCCGGCGACGACCGTCAGGCTGACCGGTCCCGGCCAGCGAATGACGCCCCAGGACTGGCCGATGTGGATCAGGCACTGAAGCCCGTACAACAGACCCCCGGCCAGATAGAGGACGCCCATGGTGAGGGTCGCGCGTGGATCGCCTCCGCCCTGAACGATGGAGCGGAGGAAGGCCAGGTCGGCCTCGGGCGTGCTTCGGGACGTGTCGATCATCGATGATTCCTCTGCTGCGGCCGCGTCCCTCGGATGGACGCGGCGGCGGGGGTTGGCAAGCTATTCGGCGGGAGACAGGGCCGGCGGTCGGTCGCGTCGCCACGGCACGCGACGGCCGTTCAGCCAGCGGCCCATGAAACTGTGCCGGATGATCAGCTCGTAGCTGGCGACCGAAACCACCAGGACGCCGCCGACGACCAGGGCCAGCTTGACCGGCCAGGGCCAGGCCAGAGTCTGAACCCAGACCTGGGCCGCCATCACCAGCGGCAGATGGACGATGTAGATCCAGTAGGAGGCGTCGGCAAAATAGCGTCTGGCGGGGCTGTGTCCGCCGAAGAAGGTCAGGGCCAGCCCGACGACGGCGAAGACCGAGGCGTACACGCCCAGGCCGAAGGCGGCGGCCGCCAGGGCCTTGGTCTGCGGATCGGTCAGCGGCGTCAGCTGCGGCGTCGGCCCGCCGGCGGCCGCCATCGCCGCCGCGCCCGCGCCGAGCGCCAGCGCCAGATAGGCCGGGGTCCAGCGCTGGATCCGCCCGAGCAGGTCGCGCCGGCGGTCCAGCAACACGCCCAAGCCGAAGGCCAGACCGAAGCCGACCAGGGCGGGCGTATTTGGGACCAGGCCGGCGTCCGGCGTCGGGATCCCGAAGAAGGCGATCCAGTTCGGATGAAGCCACAAGGCCAGGGCCAGAGGCGTCCCCAGAATAAACGCCCCCCACGGCCCGATCAGGCCCGCCGTCACGCGATCGACCCCCCGCCCCCAGCCGCCCGACCGGTCCAGCACCGCGAACAGCAGACGGAGCCCCAGGAAGCCGGCATAGAAGATCAGCAGCACCCACAGGAACCACAGGTGCGTCAGCGGGAAACTGGCCGCCGTAAAGGCCGGCGGGGGCGGTGCGTCCGCCGCCGTCAGGTTCATGCGCACGCCGATCCAGATCACCACGGCGATGATCCCCGCCATGGTCAGAGGCCAGAAGACGACCAGCGGCCCCGCGATGCGGATCAGCCGATTGACGACGAAGCCCGACAGGCCGCGCCGCTGAACCAGAGCATGGGCGAAAAGCCCCGCGATCAAGAAGAAGGTCGCCATGCGGAACAGGTGGATGACGAAGAAGAGACCGCTGGCCCAGACCGAGCGCTGGTCGTCGGCGACAATCCACACCTGGGTCGGAAAGAAGGACATGGAGGCGTGCAGCACCACGCCCATCAGCAGAGCGCCGCCCCTCAAGGCGTCGAGGCCGTGCAGGCGCTCGAACCGGTCGATATCGGTCGTCATCGTGGAACCCTCCCAAGGTCGATGATCGCCGTATCTCACAGACTTGTTTGAATTGCAAACTTGTTCACTGGCCATTCCCCTACTGCCCAGGATTTGCAGCTAGAATGGCGCAAGAGCGAGAGGAGGACTGGGGCACAGCGGCACGCCCAAATCGATCGGCCACGAAAAAGCCCGCCGGAGATATCCGGCGGGCTCGTTCTGTTGGAGACCTAGTCCTCGGCTCAGTGAACCGTCGGCACGCTGGTTGCGGCGGGCGCGGCTACCGGAACCTCGATGGTGGTTCCATCCGACACCGGCGTCACCGGCACCGAGACCGAAGGGCCGGCGTTGGGGAAGTTGTTCTCGTCGCGGTTGGGGGCGACGCCCTTCTCCAGCAGATCCTTGATCTCCTCGCCCGACAGGGTCTCGTACTCCAGCAGGGCCTGCGACAGCTTCTCGTGGTGCTCGGCCTTCTCCGTCAGGATGCGGCGCGCCTCGTCCCAGCCGGAAGAGACCAGACGGCGAACCTCCTCGTCGATGGTGCGGGCCGTCTCCTCGGACACATTCTGGCTGCGCGCGACCGAGTGGCCCAGGAAGACCTCTTCCTGATTGTCGCCATAGGCCACCGTGCCCAGCTTCTCGGAGAAGCCCCAGCGCGTCACCATGGCCCGCGCCAGCTTGGTCGCCTGTTCGATGTCCGACGAGGCGCCCGAGGTGATGTTTTCCTTGCCGAAGATCAGCTCCTCGGCCACCCGACCGCCGGCCATGATGGCGATCCGGTCGATCATCTGCTGGTATTTCATCGAATAGCGGTCGCCTTCCGGCAGTTGCATGACCATGCCCAAGGCGCGGCCGCGCGGAACGATGGTCGCCTTGTGCACCGGATCGGCCATCTTGACGTTCATGGCGACGATGGCGTGGCCGGCCTCGTGATAGGCGGTCAGGCGCTTTTCTTCCTCGTTCATCGCCATGGAGCGACGCTCCGAGCCCATCAGCACCTTGTCCTTGGCGTCTTCGAAGTCGCGGTGGGTCACCATGCGCCGGTCGCGTCGGGCCGCCATCAGAGCCGCTTCGTTGACCAGATTGGCCAGGTCGGCGCCCGAGAAGCCCGGCGTGCCGCGCGCGATGGTCTTGACGTTGACATCGGCGGCCAGGGGCACGTCCTTCATGTGGACGCGCAGGATGCGCTCGCGGCCCGAGACGTCCGGGTTGGGCACCACTACCTGACGGTCGAAACGGCCGGGACGCAGCAGGGCCGGGTCCAGAACGTCGGGACGGTTGGTGGCCGCGATCAGGATGATGTTCTCGCTCGCCTCGAACCCGTCCATCTCGACCAGCAGCTGGTTCAGCGTCTGCTCGCGCTCGTCGTTGCCGCCGCCCAGGCCGGCGCCGCGATGTCGACCGACGGCGTCGATTTCATCGATGAAGATGATGCAAGGGGCGTTCTTCTTGGCCTGTTCGAACATGTCGCGCACGCGGCTGGCGCCGACGCCCACGAACATCTCGACGAAATCCGAACCCGAGATCGAGAAGAAGGGCACGCCCGCCTCGCCGGCGACCGCGCGGGCCAGCAGGGTCTTGCCGGTGCCGGGAGGGCCGACCAGCAAGGCGCCCTTGGGGATCTTGCCGCCCAGACGCTGGAACTTGCCCGGGTCCTTCAGGAAGTCGACGACCTCCTGCAGCTCGTCCTTGGCCTCGTCCACGCCCGCCACGTCCTCGAAGGTCTTGCGGCCCTTGTGTTCCGTCAGCAGCTTGGCCTTGGACTTGCCGAAGCCCATGGCGCCGCGCGCCCCGCCCTGCATCTGGCGCATAAAGAAGATCCACACCCCGACCAGAAGCGCGATGGGCAGAATCCCCATCAGCAGGCTCATCCAGATCGACTGGCGCGTGGTCTTGGCGTCGACGTTGACGCCGGCGCCCAGCATGGCGTTGACCAACTGCTCGTTCGGGTAGGGGGTGGTGGCGGTGAAGCGGCCATTGTTCTTGTAGACGCCTGTCACCTGGTCGCCGCGAACCGTGGCTTCCTTGATGTCGCCGGCCTCCACCCGCTGTACCAGCTGGGAATAGGTGATGGTCTCGGGCCGGCCGGCGCCGGGCCCCTGGGCCGCCATGCCGGTCATGGCTCCGCCCTGCGACACAGCAGCGTATGCCGCCAGAAGGGCCAGGATGATGACGCCCGTGATCGCCAGATTACGCAGGTTCATTGAGGTCCTCGGTCGTCCGCCGGCGCCCTTGGGCCCGACGGCTGGATGGTCAGTCTCGGAAAATAGGCGCTTCCGCCGCGTTACGCCATGGCGGCGCGATCAGATCGTCCTCATGCGTCGTTTCGTCCAGCGCCAGCCTGAGCCTTTCGGAGACCAGTTCGCGCCTTTCGACGCCTGGGGCTGCAAGAAGCGGACCTGCCGCTCCGTCCCGGATCAGGACGGGAAAGGCGCCACGTGTTCCCGCCGGGAGCGCCCCGATCCTCGCCCGATCCTCTGGCGAGAGGGCCGACAAAAGACCCCGCGCAGGCACGACGAACCAGCCCTCCGTCAAAGTCGTGAAGACGAAGCGTCCGTCCCAGACCGCTTCGACGCCAGGAGCCAACGCCAGAGGCGACGGCGCCCGGCGCGCGAGCTCCCCGGCCTCGCGCGTGGCGACCACCGTCTCCCCGGCCGCCTCGATCCGAGTCCCGCATAGGGTCGCAGTGAAATTCTCTCGCGCCCTCAGTCGCTGCGTCAGCCGCGCCAGGCGATCTCCGCGCGGCGGCGTCTCGCCTCCGCCGACACAGACCAGAACGGCGGCCAAGCCCCTGGACGCGACCTCGCGCGACATCAAAATTGTCCCATCCGCGCGAGCCGAAATCCCGCCGCGCCCGGCGGGAGCCGCGACAGCCGTTTCGCCGCCGCCCGCGTCGTGCGGCGCCGCTGCGGCCAACGCCCGCCTCGCACGGCTGCGGCCGAAGCGTGGGTCGCTGTTGGCGGGGTCTTCGATCCAGTCCGCCCCCTGGCTCGCCAGCCAGGCGCGCAGGGTCTCTCGCCGCTCGTTCAGCAGAGGCCGCAGCAGCATCAATCCGCGTCCCTCGGGCCAGACCGGCGACGGCGACCATGCCCGCACACGTCCCAGGGTCGAGCCTTCGGTCCGCATCAGATCGGCCTCGGCCACGTCGTCGGCCGTATGGGCGAACAGGATCACCCGGGCGCCGGCCGCCCGCGCAGCCTCGGCCAGCAGTCGATGTCGCGCCGACCGCGCCGCCGCCGTCAGGCCGGTTGTCGGCTTGTCGCCGTCCCAGACCAGACCCCGCCAGTCCGCCCCCGCCGCGCGCGCCGCATCGCGGGCGAAACGGGTCCAGTCCCCACTGCGGGGATTCAGCCCATGGTCGACCGTCAGAGCCAGAAGGGACCGTCCCCGTTCGCCCGCCCAGGCCGCCGTCAGCCTCAACAGCGCGATGGAGTCGCCGCCGCCGGACAAGGCCAGGGCGACCGGACGGTCGTCGTCCCGTCTCAGCCCTCGATCCAGCGCGGCGAAGGCCCGGTCCGTCAGGTCCGCAGCCTTCCCTGCGCCGTGCGGCGTCAGCTGCACCCGTTGGCGGTCTTCATCTGGGCCGCACGGGCCTTCTGGGGGTCGGAGGCGGCCGGGGCGTAGCGGCGCGTGAACTCGCCCAGGGCAGCGCAGCCCTGAGTCTTGCGGTCCGTGGCGAACAGGGCGTCGGCCAGTTTCAGGGTGGTGTCGGCGGCCCAGCCGATGCGCGGCCAGTCCTTCAGGGCGGCGGCGTAGAAGGGCACGGCCCCCGCCTTGTCATTGGCGGACACCCGGATGTCGCCCAGCCGCGAATTGGCCTCGCGCGCCTGGGGCGTGTCGGGCCAGGTGACGACCACGGTCTCCAGCGCCCGCCCGCCGCGCGGCCGGTCGCTGGCCAGCAGGCGGACGGCCGCCGCAAGATCCTGCACGGCGTCGCCCGTCGGCGAGTTGGCTTCGATGGGCGCGTTCAGCTCAGCCGCCGTCTCCAGCTTCCCGATCCGGCTTTCCGCGTCCTGCAGTCGGGTGCGCAGGGCGGCGTTGTCGCGCTGGGCCTCGTCCAGCTGGAAGGTCAGCCGCTCGTTGTCGCCGTTGATCCGGCGTACCGTCGTCTCCAGATCCCCCAGGCGCTGGTTCATCAGGGCGAACTGGCCCTGAAGCGTCACCACCTCGGGATCCGGCTCGACCAGCACCGGCTCGCCGGCGGCGTTGCGCTGGGTCAGGGCCCGCTCAAGCCGGCGGACATTGCGATCCAGCTGGTCCAGCCGCCGTTTGTCCCATTCGATCGGCTGCATGATATTGGGCGCCGCCTGCTGGGCGACGGCGCCGCCGGCGATCAGGACCAGACCGACGGCGGAGGCGGCGAAGGCGCGGGTGCGCATGAAAGAGAAGTCGAAGGTCATGGTTCGCTAGGTTCCACCGATTTGGGGCTGCGGCAAGGCAGGGTCAGTGCCCGAAGCCCAGATACAATATCGCAATCAGGAACAGGATCACCACGATCTTGCAGAAGAACAGCAACAGGACCGTTCGCCACAGGGCCGAAAAGACCGATAGGCTATAGGCGCCCTTCAGCTGGGCGAAGACATGAACCGGAATGGCCGCCGTACCGGCCAGGAAGAGGAATCCGCCCAGCACGCTGTTCAGGGTCCCCGCCACCACCATGACCATCAGCAGCAGGGCCATGAAGGTCAGCGAATACAGGACGAAGACCCCGTGGTCGTACAGGGTGAAACCGCGCTTCCACACGAACAGCAGGGCCACGAACGGGATGGAGAAGGGCACCAGCAGGAATGCAAACTTGTAGATGGTCTGTTGCAGCTTGTAGAGCGCCAGATCCGGGTTCTGCAGCTTCTTCAGCAATACCTTGGCCAGTCCGCTGCCCTCGATCTTGCTGTCGCTGGATAGGTCCTTGATCTGCGCCTGCCAGGAGCCGGACTCCAGACCGTCCGCCCGCCCGCCTTCACGCAACTCCGTCTCCAGACGCGCCAGGGCCGCCTTTCGATTGTCCAGCACCTTCCGGGCTTCGTCCACGGCCGTCCGCGCCACCCCGGTGGTGTCGTCGGCCATCTCCGCCTGCACCTCGGCCAGAGCTTCCTCGCCGCGGGCGACGGCGGCCCTCTGCTCGACGATCTCTTCGCGGAGATAGGCCTGCCGCTCGGCCTCGTCCTTGTGCCCGCCCGGCGCCGGCATGAAGCTCAGGGCGAAGAACATGACGAACAGCGTGCAGAGGAAGATGGCCAGGGGCGAGACGTATCGCGTCCGCTTCCCTTCGACCCATTCCCGCGTCAACCGGCCGGGATTGAAGGCCAGCAGCGGCAGGGTGCGCCAAATCCGGGCGTCGAAGTGCATGACGCCGTGGAGCAGTTCCTCGCCCAGGTGCAGCAGGGTGCGGTGGACATGGGTCGGCTGGCCGCAGTTCGAGCAGAAATTCCCCTGGGTCGCCGCGCCACAATCGGTGCAGACTTCGTGGTCGGCGTCGCCGGCCTTGCCGGCGGGCTTCTCGATCGCCCCCGCGATCAGTCCTCCGGTGATCGCCCCACCGGCCCCTTCGATATCCACGCGCCCATCCCCCGACAGAACCTGACGTCACTTAACGGAGGCAGGGGGCAAAAGAAAAGAGGCGCCGGCCTGGACCGACGCCTCCTGTCCTTCAGTCCCGAGGGACCGCCGTCTCAGCGCGGGGCGCCCGAGACGATGGCGGTGTGGGCGTTGCGGTTGCGGGCCCAGGCGTCCTCGTTCGAACCCTCGGCGATCGGCCGTTCCTTGCCGTAGCTGATGGTGTCGATGCGCGCGGCGGGCACGCCGCGGTTGATCAGATAGGTGCGCACGGCCTCGGCGCGGCGGGCGCCCAAGGCCAGATTGTATTCGCGCGTGCCGCGCTCGTCGGCATTGCCTTCGATACGAACGGTCACCTGCGGATAGCGCGCCAGCCACTGGGCCTGGGCGTCCAGACGCGGCGTGGCTTCCGGACGGACTTCATAGGAATCCAAGTCGAAATAGATCCGGTCGCCGACGTTGACGACGAAGTCCTGCTCCGATCCAGGAGCGGCGGCGCCCATGTTGCCGCCCGAGACGGGGCCGGTCGGCGCGGTCGGATAGGCGGGACCGGTCGGGGCGGTCGGGGTCGTCGGCACGGCGCCTTCCACCGGCTTGCGGGCGCAGGCCGCCATGGCGGCGACGGCGCAGCCGACCAGGGCCAGGGTGAGGATGCGGGATTTCTTCATCGGGTCGTCTCCTGAAATCGAAATGAGGACGGCGGCCTCAAGCGTGGCCTTATATTGTGACGGGTGCGGTTCCGATATGACAGTGCGAATAACAGTTTGTTGACCGGCCTCGGGATCACGAGGCGCAGCTGTCCGGTCCCTGGCCGACGCCGATATTGGCCGGGGGGGCGTCCAGCAGGGGCGACCAGGCCGGGTCCGTGCCGCGGCCGTTGTAGCCCGCCTGGGCCACGACCCGACCCGACAGGTCCACGGTCCACAGCCGGGTGTCCCCGCCCCGCGTCTGGCGGGCGAACATCACATAGCGGCCGTTGGGCGCCCAGTTCGGCCCCTCCTCGAAATAGCTGGACGACAGGATGCGTTCGCCCGATCCATCGGCGTTCATCACCCCGGTCGAGAACCGCCCGCCCGACTGTTTGGTGAAGGCGATCAGATTGCCGGTCGGGCTCCACGACGGGGCCGTATAGACCCCGCCGCCGCGCGAGATCGGCCGCTGACCCGATCCGTCGGCCCGCATCACATACAGGCGCGCCGTGCCCGACCGATCCGAGTTGAACACGATCTGGCTGCCGTCCGGGCTGAAGGACGGCGAGGTGTCGATACCCGGATCCGAGGTCAGGCGCGACAGCTGCCGGCTGCGCAGGTCCATCACATAGATGTCGGTATTGCCGCCCCGGATGATCGAGAAGGCCAGCTTGTTGCCGTCGTTCGAGAAGCGCGGCGCCAGCACCTGGCCGTCGAACTCGCCCAGGCTTTCGGTGCGGCCGGTCGTCAGATTGCGCAGATAGATCCGGCTGTAGTCCTTGCCCAGCGCCACATAGGTGATCTCGTCCGGCTGCGAGATCGAGAAGCGCGGCGACATGATCACCTCGTCGCCCTGGGTCAGATAGGTGGGGTTGAACCCGTCCTGGTCGGCGATGGTCAGACGATTGATCCGGTTCAGCTGGGTCCCCTCTTCGGAGACGAACAGGACACGGGAATCGAAGAAGCCCGCTTCGCCGGTCATCCGCTGATAGATGACGTCGGAAATCTTGTGAGCGATCCGGCGCCACTGCTCCTGGGTGGCGGTGAACTGATAGCTGACCAGCTGACACTGGCGGTAGGGGTCATACAGGCGGAAACCCACGTCCAGCCGGTTGTCCGCCCGCGGCGTCACCGCCCCGTACAACACCGCCTGGGCGCCGATCTGGGTCCACTGCGGAAAGTTGGGCGCATTGGCCAGGGTCAGCCCGGTCTCGATGAAGCCGGCCGGGTCCAGCGGCTCGAAGAAGCCCGACCGCCGCAGATTGCCGCTGACCACATTGGAGATGTCCGCGCCGTGATCGCCGGTGAAGGGGACGATCGCGATCTGGAGGGGTTTGAGCACGCCCTGATCGATCTCGACCTCGACCGGCTGCCCCGTCTGGGCCGGCGTCGTCTGAGCCTGGGTCTGGGCTGAGGAGACGGTCATCGCCAAGGCGGCGGCCGAGGCCAGAAGAAGGTTCAGACGCATGACTTGCTCCCGTAAGTCTTGAAGGATCGCCGCCCCTTATCGCCGGGTCGTATGACATTCGCCAGCTTCAAGGCGAATGGGGCGACTTTCGGGACGACCGTTCTTTGATGGGATGAGCGCAATGCGATATGCTCGATCCACGCGCACCACCCTCGTCATCGACGATGATGTCTTGAACGCCGCTGAGGCTATTGCGGCGCAAGAAGGCCAAACGGTCGGCCAGGTCGTCTCAGACCTTGCGCGACAGACGCTGCAAATGTCGGCGAAGAGCGTTCAGTTCCGCAACGGCGTAGCGCTACTGCCGGACCGGCCCGGATCGATCGTGACGACAGAAGACGTCAATTTGCTCCGCGACGAACTTCCTTGACATAAAAGGGCGGGCGAGCGGGTCTTCAACTGATCAGCCACGCCTGACGCTCAGCGATTGCGGCAGGCCCGTTCCGTATTGAACGTCGGCCGATAGGCGCCGCCGGGAAACCCTGCGGGCACGTCGAACGGCGCGGTCTGGCGCAAGGCCCGCAAAGCGCCGTCGGCGGCGGCGCGATAGACCGAAGACGACTGCGGATTGATCAGCGTCGGCCCCCGGGTGATCCGCCCGTCCGCCGACAGGGTCAGCTCCACCTGGATGCGCAACTGGTCCGCGCCCGGGATGTCGCAGGGTAGGACCCAGTTCGGATAGACCTGGTTGAAGATGGCCGTCACCTGCGGCCCGGTCGCCTGGGAGGCGCTGCCCGAGCCCTGCTGACCCGTCGCCGGGCGTCCGCGTTGGCTGGTGTTGCGCGTCGGTCCCGCCAGGGCGTCCAGGTCCAGGCTGGGCTCGTCCCGCCTGGGCGCAGGCCGGGCCGGGGTTGGCGGGGTCGGACGGGGCGGGGTGGGTCGAGCCTTCTCCGGTGTCGGCGGGGCGGGCCGGGGCGGGGTGGGACGCGGCGTCGGCGTTGGATGCGGGGTCGGACGAGGCGGCGCG
>MGLN01000069.1:10314-15105 GCA_001796045.1 Caulobacterales bacterium RIFOXYB1_FULL_67_16
CGTCTCCGGCGCGCTGACCGGCGCCGTCGCCGCGTCGTCGGGCGAGGGCTCGGGCTGTGGATTGTCGGCGGCCGCCGCCTCGATCACCGTCTCAGACACGATTGAGACCGGCACCGAGTTCACCAGGGGCGGCGCATCCTCCGGCTTCTGCGAAAACGACACGAAGGCGAGCGCGACCACCCCGGCGTGCAGGGCTATGGATCCCAGAATGGCGGGGCTGGGCCGACGCAAGCGATCAGGCCTCCGGCGCCGTGTCGGTGATCAGGTTCAGCTTGGTGAAGCCCGAGGCCGACAGCCGCGCCATGACCCGCGCCACCGCCTGATAGGGCGCGCGCCCGTCGGCCCGCACGAAAACCGGACGCTCGGACGCCTGGTCCGATCCGCCGGCTTCGGTCAGCAAGCGCACGGCCAGATCGTCGAAGGCGGTCTCGCTGTCGCCGATGAAGATGGCGCCCTGCTGGTCGATGCTGACCGACAGGGGCTCGTTGTTCGTCTCGACCGCGCTGGCTTCCGTCTTGGGCAGTTCGACCGGCACCCCGACCGTCAGAAGCGGCGCCGAGATCATGAAGATGATCAGCAGCACCAGCATCACATCCACCAGGGGCGTGACATTGATCTCGGTCAGGGGGCCTCTGCGCCCCCGCCGCCCGCGGCGTCCGCCGCCGCCGCTCGCACCACCGCCCAGGGCCATGGCTCAGACGCCCCGCTTCAGGTTCAGCCCCGAACTGGGGGGCGGCGCCGGCGGGGTGGCCGAGCTGCCCAGACGCCGCGCCACGGCCGCCTGCAGATCATCGGCGAAGGCCTCCAGCCGGCCGGTGAACTTGCCCGCGTCGATCGAGAACTTGTTGTAGGCGATATAGGCCGGGATGGCCGCCGCCAGACCGATGGCCGTGGCGAACAGGGCCTCGGCGATGGCGGGCGCCACGGTCGTCAGATTGGTGTTGCCCGCCGCCGCGATACGGCCAAAGGCGTTCATGATGCCCCAGACCGTGCCGAACAGGCCGATGAAGGGCGAGGCCGTCGCCACGACCGACAGCACGCCCAGCCCGTTCTCGATCCGCTGCCCCTCACGCGCGATCAGGCTGTTCAGCGCCCGGTCGATCCGGGTCATCAGCAGGTCGCCTTGATGGTCGTTCAGCGCCCCCTTCTGGCGCGCCTCGCGCCAGTCGGACAGGGCGATCACCAGCATCCGCGGCAGGGCGTGTTCCGGCTGGGGCCCGGCCTGGGCCGCGACGTCTTCCAGCGACCGGCCCGACTGAACCGCCTTTTCGAAATCGTCCGCCTGCTTGTTCAGGGCGGCGAAGCGGAAGGCCTTGTCGATGATGATGGTCCAGGACCAGAGCGAAGCCGCCGCCAGGCCGACCATGACCGACTTCACCACCCAATCGGCGGTCAGGAACAGCTCGACAGGGTTCATCATCGAGGCGTCGACAGGCGTAGTCATTCAGGCGCTCCGGGCGAGATCGGGTGCGGTTTGGAAATCGGATCCCCGCCCTTTGCAGCGAGCGGACGTGACCATTGTGTGGCGAGGGCGGCTTCTAGCGGCCCTAGGCGCGCCCGTCACCTGACAGGCGCGTCATTCGGGTCACTCCGAGCTCGGATTGCGGTTCGGATCGACCGCCACGGAGACGGGCGCGCCGACGCTGATGATCACGCCCTCGTGGCCTTCCTTGGCGATGGAATAGGTGGCGGCGTCCTTCAGCAGCTGTTCCTCGCAGGCCCGGTCGCTGGGTCGGCCCAGGGCCTCGCAGCCGCGCTTGGCCGCGTCCGTCCAGCCCAGGACCCGGCGTGTCGCGGCCTCGGCCCGCTTGATCGCCGCCTCGTCCTCGGCCGCAGCTTGCGCGATCAAGGCCTGGCGCGCCCCCTGCTGGTACTGCAGCTCGGCCTGACCCGCCATCTTGCGTTCCCAGACCTTGTAATAGGGACAGCCGACCAGACCGCCGCCGACCAACAGCGCCAGCAGCAGAAAGATGGCGATCACGCCGCCGGCGGTAATGCCCTGGTTTTGCATGGTCCTCCCCTCCCCCGAGTTCTCTCGATCCTAGTCCGCGCCGTCGCCTTTCGCCAGCCACGGCGTCACCTTCTCGACCAGCCCTTTCGACGGTCGGCGCGGACGCCCGTCCAGATGGATGCAGACCGCCGTCACATCGGCCCGGCACAGCACCTCGCCCGCCCGTTCCACGCTCTGGCGGATGATCAGCCGCACCCCCTTCACCTGCTCGTAGACGGTGCGCACCACCAGGGCGTCGTCGATCCGCGCCGGCTTCAGATAGCGGATGTTCAGCTCCGACACGACGAAGGCCAGGGGCTGATCCTCCTCCAGCAGGTCCGCGTGCCCCACGCCGATGGCCCGCAGGAAGTCCGACCGTCCCCGCTCGAAATAGCGGACATAGTTGGCGTGATAGACCAGGCCGGTGAAATCCGTGTCCTCGTAATAGACGCGCACCGGCAACAGGTGGTCGCGTCCGTCAAAACGGCCGGCGGTGGGCAGATCGGTCATGGCCCCAGTCTAGCGCGCCGGCGGGGTGGTCAGGAAGCCGGGGCAGTAGCGTTCGCGCATCTCGGCGAATTCCTTCGGCAGCGGATCGTCGCTGAACAGGATCCGGTTGGGCAGGGAGACGAAACCCACGGCCGCCCCGCCGCGGCTGCGCCCGACATAGCCGCAGACGGCGCGCTTCTGGCCGGGTTCTGCGTATCTGAGTTCCGCGCCATTTCCCAGCTGGACGCCGATCTGACGCATCACGCGCGGCAGAGGGGCTTCCGGCGGGGAAACGCGCGGCCGCCGGCTCATGGCCCAAAGCGCGAGGAGGACGCAGATCGACACGCCCGCCGCCAGCGCCCAGACCGGCCAAGAAACCGGACGGCGCATCATGGGGCCGGTCTCGCACCGACGTCGGGTCGAACGGTCATGGCGGGCTCTCCGAACCCCGACTGAACGACGACCGTCCGGTCTTGGCAAGCCTCAGTCGAACAGATCGCCTGCGGACGGTGCGGCGGAGGGCGCAGGCGGCGGCGTCAGGCCCAGGTGGGCGTAAGCCTTGGCGCAGGCCATCCGGCCGCGCGGGGTGCGCATGATGAAACCCTGTTGCAGCAGATAGGGTTCGATCACGTCCTCGACCGCGTCGCGCGCCTCGGCGATGGCCGCGGCCAATGTGTCCATCCCGACCGGCCCGCCGCCGTAGTTTTCGATCAGGGCCTTCAGGAACCGCCGGTCCAGGCTGTCCAGCCCGGCCTCGTCCACTTCCAGCCGCGCCAGGGCCCGCGCCGCCACCAGTTTCGAGATGGTCTCCGCCCCATCGGCCGAGGCGAAGTCGCGCACCCGGCGCAGAAGCCGCCCGGCGATCCGGGGCGTGCCGCGCGCCCGCGAGGCGATCTCGCGCGCCCCGCCCTCGTCGATGGCCGCGCCCATCTTGCGCGCCGTGCCGCGCACCACTGCGGTCAGTTCGTCGGGGGTGTAGAACTCCAGTCGCAGCGGAATGCCGAACCGGTCCCTCAGCGGCGTGGCCAAGAGGCCCGCCCGCGTCGTCGCCCCCACCAGGGTGAAGGGCGCCAGGTCGATCCGCACCGACCGCGCCGACGGCCCCTCGCCGATGATCAGGTCCAGCACATGGTCCTCCATGGCCGGATACAGGATCTCCTCGACCTGGGGGCTCAGCCGGTGGATTTCGTCGATGAACAGGACGTCGCGCGGCTCCAGATTGGTCAGGATCGCCGCCAGATCCCCCGCCTTGGCCAGGATCGGGCCCGAGGTGGCCCGGAACCCCACCCCCAGTTCGCGCGCCACGATCTGGGCCAGGGTCGTCTTGCCGAGGCCCGGCGGTCCGAACAGCAGCACATGGTCCAGAGCCTCGGCCCGCCCGCGCGCGGCGTCGATAAAGACCTTCAGATTGCCCTTGGCCTGCGACTGGCCGACGAACTCCGAGAGGGTCTGCGGCCGCAGGGCGCGGTCGAAGGCTTCGCCCGTTTCGGCTTCCGGAGAGATGATGCGGCTCATATCCAACTTCCGCTCATCCCGGCGAAAGCCGGGACCCAGGTCTTTGGGCGCTCCGGAATTGATCCGGGAGCGCAGGTCTGTGTCCGGCGCAGAGTGATGCAAAAACACTGGGTCCCGGCTTTCGCCAAGATGAGCGGAACAGAAAATCTCACCGCCCCAACTCCTGCAGGGCCGCCCGGATCACCGCCGACAGATCCGCCTCTTCGCCCAGACGGATCAGGGCCTGGTCGACGGCGCGGCGCGCATTGACCTCGGCCACGCCCAGGCCCAGCAGGGCCGACACCGCTTCGCCGGACAGTGACGGCTGCGGCGGCGCGACCTCGACATGGACGCCCGGCGCCGTCGGCGCGAAGCTGACGTCGCCCAGCGGCTTGCCCTTCAGCTCGGTGACGATCCGCAGCGCCAGCTTCGGCCCCACGCCATTGGCCCGCGCCACCGCCGCCTTGTCCTCGCGCGCGACGGCCCCCGCCAGTTCGCCCGGCGGCAGGACGTCCAGCACCGCCAGGGCGGCCTTGGGCCCCACGCCCTGGATCGCCAGCAGGGTGGTGAAGGCCCGCCGCTCGTCCCGCGTCAGAAAGCCGTACAGGCGCGGCCCCGCGTCCTCGCTCCATTGGGAATGGACGTGCAGGGTCGCCTCGTCGCCCGGCGCCGGCAGCCGGCCCAGGGTCCGCGCCCCGCACGCGACGACATAGCCCACGCCGGCGCAGTCGATCAGGCAGTCCGCCTCCCCGACCTCGGCCAGCACGCCTCTCAAACGACCGATCACAACCAATCCTCCCCCATCGGGGGAGGGGGAC
>MGLN01000070.1:0-1453 GCA_001796045.1 Caulobacterales bacterium RIFOXYB1_FULL_67_16
CCTACGCGATGATCGATGCGGAGATCATTCCGCTGGTTCGCACCACGGTCGGTGTTCGCTTCGAGGACGGTCAGCAGAGCGTCCCTACGCGATGATCGATGCGGAGATCATTCCGCTGGTTCGCACCACGGTCGGTGTTCGCTTCGAGGACGGTCAGCAGAGCGTCACCCCGCGCGACGTCTTCGGCGGAACCTCCACCTACGAGGCCACCGAGATCGAGGAGCAGTATTGGCTGCCTTCGCTGACGGCGACCTGGAACTTCGCCGAGGACCAGCAGCTGCGCGTCGGCGTGTCCAAGACCATCGGCCGTCCCCAGTTCCGCGAACTGGCGCCCCAGGCCTATACGGACCCGGAAAGCGACCGCATCTTCATCGGCAACCCCTATCTGGGGGACACCGAGCTGCTGAACCTGGACGCGCGGTACGAGTGGTACTTCGCCCGCCAGCAGTTCATCACCGCCGGCGTCTTCTACAAGGACTTGGACAAGCCGGTTGAGTCCGTCATCGTCGACGTCGGCAACCAGCGCCAGCAGTCCTTCCTGAACGCGCCCAAGGCGACCATCATGGGCGCCGAGGTCGAGGTGAAGAAGTATTTCGAGTTCCCCGACCAGCCCATGTCCTTCATCGCCAACAAGCGTTGGCTGGTGCAGGCCAACTACACCTACTCGGACTCCGAGGTTGAGGTGGGCGAGGACGACACCGTCCTGACCCTGGGCGGCGCCGGGGTGCCGGAACAGGCTTCCTTCTTCATCCAAGACGGCAGCCGTCTGCAGGGTCAGTCGGAACACGTCGCCAACCTGCAACTGGGTTGGGAAGACGATACGGCGCGGTCGCAGGCCACGGTCATCGTCAACTATGTCAGCGACCGCATCACCGCCCGCGGCGCCGGCACCGGCTCGAGCCGCGAACCCGACTTCATTCAGGAGCCGGGCGTCTTCCTCGACTTCGTCTATCGCAAGGACTTCACCGTCATGGACCGCGACATGGGCTTCGCCCTGGAACTGCGGAACCTGCTGGGAACGGACTTCGACGAATACCAGGAGCTGGGCAACAAGATCCGGGTCAACAACTACGACCTGGGCCAGAGCGCCTCTGTCAGCCTGACCGCCCGGTTCTGATCCCGAATCGGCAATGAGACAACGACCGGAAGGCGAACGCCTTCCGGTCGTTTTTCATTTCAGAAATGATCCGTATGCGCCGTGACTGTCACGACATGTTCTTTGTGTCTTCACACTTCGGTGCAGCCCGCATACGGACGATTAGTCTAGATCGCGACTTGGCCGTGTGGGGGCCGGAACGGACATGGCGTCGTGATCGCTGGTTTTCGCAATCTCAGCCTGTCGTCGGCGATTGAGGGCGGTCGACGCCTGCCTTTGCGCCGGATTGTCGAGGCGGTGCTGATCCTGTTGCTGCTGGTCCAGGCGGGTCGTCTGGTCTGGCTGTTGGTCGCCCCT
>MGLN01000070.1:1459-3570 GCA_001796045.1 Caulobacterales bacterium RIFOXYB1_FULL_67_16
CGGCCCGCAGCCGCCTCGACCGCCGCTCCGCCGCCGGCGGCGGATCTCAGCATTCTCTCGCGCTTCGACGCCTTCTTCCGCACGGGCGGGCAGGGGGCTTTGGCCGGGGCCTCCGGGACCGAGGCCAGCCAGATGCGGCTGTTCGGCGTGCGCGCCGGGGGCGTCGGCGGCGGCTCGGCCATCATCGGCCTGGCCGACGGGCGTCAGATCTCAGTCGGCGTCGGCGAGGAGGTCGAGCCCGGCCTGATCCTGCAGGGCGTGGGGCCCGACTTCGTCACCCTGGCCCGCGGCGCTTCCGTCAGCCGGCTGGAGTTCTCCGACGCCCCCGTCGGCGCCGCAGCGCCGCCTCCGCCGCCCGCCACGCCCCAGGTGGTGGCCCCGCCCGCCGCCGCGCCCGCCTCGGGTCAGGCCGCCGTGGTCGATCCCCAGAGGCTGATGGCCCAGGCCTCGCTGCGGCCCCGGATCCAGGGCCTGGGCGTCAACGGCTTCACCGTCTCGTCGGCGGGCAATGCGTCCGAGCTGCGCAGCGCGGGGCTTCAGGCGGGCGACGTCATCCTGTCCGTCAACGGGGTGGCGCTGAACAGTCCCCAGGCCATCGGCGCACTGCGCGGCCAGCTGGCCAGCGCCCCGTCCGCCGAAATCCAATATGAGCGCGCCGGCGAGACGCGCACCACCACCATAAGGACGCGTCCATGACCGCCTCTCTGCGCAACCGCCTGAAGCGTTCCGCCGTCGGCGCCCTCGCCGCCGTCCTGGCCGCCCAGGCCCCCCTGGCCGCCGCGCCCGCGATGGCCCAGGAGGCGCGTCAGACCCTGAACGTCCAGGGCGCCGACATCCGCGCCTTCATCCAGGACGTGGCCCGCACCACCGGCCGCACCTTCATCGTCGACCCGGCCGTGACCGGGACGGTGACGGTGACCAGCGACCGGCCTCTGGGCCGCGCCCAGCTGTTCGAAGTCTTCCTGTCGACCCTGCGCGCCAACGGCCTGGTGGTGACGCCGACCCAGTCGGGCGCCTATCGGATCAGCCCGGCCCAGGGCGCGGCCCAGGGGCCGTCGACCGTCGGGGCCGAGCGGTTCTCGACCGAGGTCTTTCAGCTGCGCAACATCGACGCGGCGTCCGCCGCCGAGACCATCCGCCCCCTGGTCGGGGCCCAGGGTCAGGTCCTGGCCAATCCCGGCGCCAACAGCGTTGTGGTGGCCGACTTCTCGGACAATCTGGCCCGTATTCGCTCGCTGATCGGCCGGATCGACGTGGACCGGTCCAGCTATGAGGTGGTGGCCCTGGAAAACGCCTCGGCGCGCGAGATCGCCGGGGTGCTGCAACAGGTCATGGCGGCGCCCGGCGGCGGCCAGGGCATGGTCACGGTCACGCCGGTGGAAAGCTCCAACTCCATCGTCCTGCGCGGCGACGCCCAGGCTCTGGCCCGGGTGCGCGGCCTGATCCACGATCTGGACGGCCGGTCGCGCGCCAATCAAGACGTGAACGTCGTCTTCCTGGAGCACGCCGACGCGGGCCAGCTTCTGCCGGTCCTGCAGCAGGTGGTCGGCCAGCCGGTCACGCCGGCGACCGAAGCCAGCCCCGGCCTCAGGACCGCCCCGACCGGATCGACCTCCGCCGCCTCCGGCGGCCTGTCGCGCGCCGCGACCAGCCTGGGGTCAGCCGAGGCCAACGGCGCCATCGGCTCGTCCACCGTCACGGCGACCGGCCAGCGCGCCACCATCGCCCGCTTCCCCGGCGCCAACGCCCTGGTGATTTCCGGACCGGCCGACATGCAACGCACCCTGGCCGACGTCATCCGGCGGCTGGACGTGCGCCGACAGCAGGTGCTGATCGAGGCCATAGTGGTCGAGCTGAGCGACAATGCGGTGCGCGAGCTGGGCGTCCAGTGGCTGTACGGCGGCGAGAACGGCGTCGGCCTGACCAACTATACCGACAACGCCACCCCGCTGGTGAACATCGCCGGCGGCGCCTATGCGGGTCAACTGGACGAGGATGATCCGCTGCGCGAGCAGCTTCAGACCCTGGCCCTGAACAGTCTGGTGGGCGCCAACGGCTTCGTCGGCGGCGGCGGGTTCGAGGTCGGCGACGGCTTGTTCGGCTTCATCATC
>MGLN01000070.1:3597-10597 GCA_001796045.1 Caulobacterales bacterium RIFOXYB1_FULL_67_16
TCACCACGACGGACCGCAAGGACATCGGGGTGCGGCTGACGGTCCGGCCCCAGATCAACGCCGGCGGCTCCATCACCCTGACCCTGCGCCAGGAGGTGTCGGCCATCAACGGCGGCTTGAGCAGCGGGGCCACGGACCTAGTGCTGGACAAGCGCGAGCTGCAGACGACCCTGGTGGTCGATGACGGCGACATCGCCGTGGCCGGCGGTCTGCTGGACCAGAACGACATCATCCAGACCGATAAAATCCCCGGCCTGGGCGACATCCCCGGCGTGGGCGCCCTGTTCCGCTCGAACAGCCGCCAGCGGGGCCGGACCAATCTGATGGTCTTCCTGCGCCCCACCATCATCCGCACCCGCGAAGAGGCGCAAGGCCTGGCCGCCGACCGCTGGGGCTATATGCGCGATCAGCAGGCGGCGGTGCAGCCGGATCGTGAGCCCAGCCTGGACGCCCTGGTGCGGGACTATATGCGGACCCAGGCCCCGGCCGCCCCGGCGACGGGCGAGCCGATGGTGATCGCGCCGACCGGCGTGACCGCCCCGGTGGCGCCGGTCGAGGCCGCACCGCTGCCGCCCGCGGGGAACTGATCCCATGATCACCCTGGTCAGCCCCAGCCTGCCTTACGGCTTCGCCAAGCGACACGGCGTCCTTCTGCTGGACGCCGGCGACGTGGCGCGGGTGGGGCTGCGCGAGGGGGCCGACCCCAGGGGGCTGATCGAAGCGCGGCGGGTGCTGGGGCGGCCGCTGGCGGTGGAGACGCTGAGCCAGGCCGCCTTCGACCGGCAACTGTCCGAGATCTATGCGGGGGACCACCTGGCGGCGGCGGACGGCGAGGATCTGGACATGCCCGCCGGCCTGGACAGTCTGATCGACGACATCCCGGCCGCCGCCGACCTGCTGGACACGGCCGACGACGCCCCGGTGATCCGGCTGATCAACGGAATCATCGCCGAAGCGGTGCGGACCGGCGCCTCGGACATTCACCTGGAGACCTATGAAAGCGCGCTTCTGGTGCGGATGCGGATCGACGGGGTGCTGCGCGAAGCCCTGAGCCTGAACCCGCGCATCGCGCCGCTTCTGGTGTCGCGGATCAAGGTCATGGCGCGGCTGGACATCGCCGAGAAGCGGGTGCCGCAGGACGGGCGCATCCCCCTGGCCCTGGGCGGCAAGACGCTTGACGTGCGGGTCTCGACCCTGCCGTCGCGCGGCGGCGAGCGGGTGGTGATGCGGATTCTGGACAAGGATCAGGCGGGCCTGACCCTGGACCGCCTGGGCATGGCGCCGGACGCCCTGGCCGCCTTCCGCGCCGCCCTGGCCGAGCCGAACGGCATCATCCTGGTCACCGGGCCGACGGGCTCGGGCAAGACCACCAGCCTGTATGCCGGCCTGGCCCTGCTGAACGACCAGACGCGCAATATCCTGACGGTCGAGGATCCGGTCGAATACGCCATCGACGGGGTGGGCCAGACCCAGGTCAACACCAAGGTCGGCATGACCTTCGCCGCGGGCCTGCGGGCCATTCTGCGCCAGGATCCGGACGTGGTCATGGTGGGGGAAATCCGCGACGTGGAGACGGCAGGGGTCGCGGTCCAGGCCGCCCTGACCGGCCACCTGGTCCTGTCCACCGTTCACACCAATGATGCGGCGGGGGCGGTGACGCGGCTGCGCGACATGGGGGTGGAGCCTTTCCTGCTGGCCTCGACCCTGCGGCTCATCGTGGCCCAGCGGCTGGTTCGGCGGCTATGCGAGCATTGCCGCACCCCCGAGGTCGCCGACAAGGCCACCGCCAAGCTGATCGGGGCCAAGGCCGGGGTGCGGGTCTGGCGTCCGCACGGCTGCGCCCATTGCGGCAACACCGGCTATGTCGGCCGGGTCGGCCTTTACGAGGTGCTCAAGGTCGACGACCGGGTGCGCCGCCTGATCGCGGCCGAGGCCGACGAGGATGCGGTGGTCGCCGCGGCCTTCGCCGGGGGCGGAACCCTGTCCGACCGCGCGCGCGCCCTGGTGCTGGACGGCGTGACCTCGGTCGAGGAGGCTGTGCGCGTCGCCCGTCAGGAGACGGCGACCGATCCGGCGGAGGCGGCCTGATGGCGGCCTTCGACTATGTGGCCGTGGACCCGACGGGCCGCACCGTGGCCGGCGCCGTCGTTGCGCCGGACGAGGCGGCGGCGCGGGGGCGGCTGGCGAAACGCCGTCTGATGCCGCTGGAGGTTACGCCGGCCCGGATCGCGCCGCGCGCCGAGCGAGCGGCCGGCGGCGGGCGAGGGGACCGGCTGAACGCCAAGACCCTGGCCCTGACCACCCGCCAGCTTGCGACCCTGATTTCGGTCTCGCCGCTGGAGGAGGCCCTGCGCACCCTGGCGCTCCAGGCCGACCGGCCGGTGGTGCGGCGGGTGCTGGAAGGGGTTCACGCCGGGGTCATGGAGGGGCGCCGGCTGTCCGACGCCATGGCGCTGCAGGGCCAGGCCTTTCCGCCGCTGTACCGGGCCATGGTCTCGGCGGGGGAACAGTCGGGCGCCTTGCAGCCGATCCTGGAACGCCTGGCCGACGGGCTGGAGCGAGACCAGCAGGTGCGCGGCAAGGTGATCACCGCCGTGGTCTATCCCAGCGTCCTGGCCGTGGTGGCCCTGGGCGTGATCGCCATTCTGATGGCCTTCGTCGTGCCCAAGGTGGTCGATCAGTTCGAGAGCATGAACCAGACCCTGCCGCTGCTGACGCGACTGGTGATCGGGGTGTCGGACCTGATGCGGAACTGGGGCTGGCTGGTCCTGATCGTGCTGGCCGGGCTGCTCGCCGCCGGCGTGGTCGCGCGACGCCGACCCGACGTCCGGCTGCGGATCGACCGGGCGATGCTGAGGCTGCCCGTCATCGGCCGGCTGACGCGCGATCTGCACGGCGCCCGCATGGCGCGGACCCTGTCGACCATGATCGCCGCCGGCCTGCCGGTGCTGGAAGGCTTGACCATCACGGCCCGTACCGTGTCCAACATGGCCCTGCGTCAGGCCACAGAATCCATGGCCGAGGCCGTGCGCGAGGGCGGGGGCCTGTCGGCCGCCATGCGCCGCGCCGACGTCTTCCCGCCGCTGCTGGTCTATATGACCGCCTCGGGCGAGAGCAGCGGCCGGCTGGAGCCGATGCTGGAGCGCGCCGCCGACTATCTGGAACGCGAGTTCGCCACCTTCACCGCCGTGATGCTGAGCCTGCTGGAGCCGGCCATCATCGTGGTCATGGGCGGGGTGGTGGCGATGATCGTCCTGTCGATCCTGCTGCCCATTCTTCAGATCAACACCCTGGCCATGGGGTGAGGAGAGTTTAGTCATGACCTCAGAAAATCAGAACAAGCGTCGCAAACGTCGGGGTTTCACCCTGGTCGAGCTGATGGTGGTCATCGTCATCATCGGGCTGCTGGCGACGGTCGTGGCCATCAATGTCCTCCCCAGCCAGGACCGGGCCATGGTGGCCAAGGCCAAGGCGGACATCGCGGTTCTGGAACAGGCGATCGAGACCTACCGCCTCGACAATCTGAACTTCCCCACCGACCAGCAGGGGCTGCAGGCCCTGGTGTCGGCGCCCGCCGGTCTGACCCAGCCCGAGCGGTACCGCGAGGGGGGCTATGTGCGTCGTCTGCCCGAAGATCCGTGGGGCAACCCCTA
Source organism: Caulobacterales bacterium RIFOXYB1_FULL_67_16 (assembly GCA_001796045.1). Lineage (GTDB taxonomy): Bacteria > Pseudomonadota > Alphaproteobacteria > Caulobacterales > Caulobacteraceae > Brevundimonas. Next base: position 7,251 of record MGLN01000070.1, read on the forward strand.
CCGCTACCGTCGCCAGAGCACGCACGGCCAGCCGTTCGACGTCTTCTCCCTGGGGGCGGACGGGAAGGAAGGGGGCGAGGGCAATGATGCGGACCTCGGCAACTGGCAGGGCTGATCCCGCTCAAGCAGCGAGCCGCCGCGCGGCGAGCGGTAGCGTCCAAAAGAGATCCGGATTCACCTTGGTCGAGCTGATGGTGACGATCACCGTCATCGGTCTGGCGGCCGGGGCTGTGGTTCTGTCGATGCCGGATCCCCATCCGGCCGTGGGGCTGGAGGCGGAGCAGTTCGCGGCCCGGCTGGCGCGCGCCCGCGAAGAGGCGATCCTGATCAACCAGCCCGTGGCCGTTGAGGCGGACGCCGGAGGCTATCGGTTCTCAAGCTTCGACGGCGCCGACTGGACGCCTCTGACCGGCGTCTTCGCGCCACGCAGTTGGGGCGAGGGCGTTTCCGCGCCCGCCGCGCCAACCCGCATCGTCTTCGACCCGACCGGGATCGCCGACCCGGCGCGGGTCCGGCTGAGCCGCGACAGTCAGTTCCGCACGGTGTCCATCGACGGCGCTGGCGAGGTGTCGATCAATGATTGATAATTGCACCCTCCAGGCGGCGGCACGCCCAAAGTCGTGCGACGGATTCACGCTCATTGAAATGCTGGTGGCCCTGGCGGTCTTCGCCCTGGCGGCCATGGCCCTGCTGAACCTGGCGGGCGAAAGCACCCGGTCGGCCGTGCGGGTCGAGGCGCGCACCCTGGGCGGGGTCGTGGCCGAAAACATCGCGGCGGAGGCGATGATCGCGCCCAACCTGCCGGTCGGCGAAACCGCCGGAGAGGTCCAGATGGCCGGTCGCGTCTGGCGCTGGCGTCGGATCGTGACCGGAACCGAAGTTCCCGGCATGGGGCGGATCGACGTGCGTGTTTCGACCGACGAGGGCCAGGTGGCGGATCGGGTTCTGTTCCGGGCGGCCGGAGCATGAGGCGGGGGGGCTTCACCCTGGTCGAGGTGCTGATCGCCCTGGCGATCTTCGCCCTGCTGGCCGGCGCTGGCGCCCTGGTGCTGAGCCAGACCATCGACACCCGCTTCGCCGTCCGCGCCGAGACCGACAGGATCGGCGACATCCAGCGGATGCGCGCCCTGCTGAAGGCCGACCTGGCCCAGGCCGCGCCGCGTCGCACCCGCGCCCCGACCGGGCGGCCGCTGCCGCGCGCCCTGATGGGGCCGGAGACGCCGGACGGACCGATCCTGACCCTGGTGCGCAACGGCTGGTCCAACCCCGGCGAGACGGCGCGGCCGTCCCTGCAGCGGGTCGAATACCGGGTGGTCGAGGGGCGGCTGGAGCGTCGCGTCTCTCCCTATCTGGACGGCGCTCGCGCCGGCCCGCCCCAGGTGCTGTGCCGGGGCGTGAAAGACGCCGCCGTCACCTTCATCCAGAACGGGTCCGAGGCCCAGGCCTTCGCCGCCTCCAGCGACCGGCCCCTGCCGGACGCCGTACGCATCGTCATGACCCTGGACGGCGTCGGCCGGCTGGAACAGATCTTCCTGGTGGCCTCGGCATGAGCGGAGGGCGGGCGTCGCGCGAGGGCATGGCCCTGTTGACCGTCCTGCTGCTGGTGGCGGTGATGGCGGCCGTGGCGGTCGTCCTTCTGGACGACGTGCGCTTTTCGGTGCGTCGCACCACCAATGCCGAGACCCAGGCCCAGGCCCAGTGGTACGCCGCCGGGGCCGAGAGTCTGGCGCGACGTCAGATCGCCGATCTTCTCAAGGTCGATGCCGCACGCACCCCGATCGAGCCGCGCTGGAACGGCCGGGTGATGGAATTTCCGGTGGAGGAGGGGACGATCCGCGCGGTCGTGACCGACGGCCAGAACTGTTTCAACCTGAACTCCCTCGTCTACGGCCAAGGTGAGGATCTGTTCGCGCGGCCCGAGGGGACGGCCCAGTTCATCGCCCTGGGCGCGGCGCTGGGCCTGTCGCGTGCCCGCATGGCGGCGGCGGCGGCGGCCCTGACTGACTGGATGGACAATGACGCCGAGGCCTCGCCCGGCGGGGCGGAGGATGCGCGCTACGCCGGCCTGGCCACGCCCTATCGTACCGGCGGAGTCATGCTGGCCGACGTCAGCGAGATGCGGGCGGTCGCCAACATCGACGCCGCTCTCTATCGGCGGCTGCGTCCCTATGTCTGCGCCCTGCCGACCACGACTCAGGCGCGGCTGAATCCCAACACCCTGACCCCGGGCCAGGCGCCTCTGCTGGTCATGCTGACCGGGGGCGAGATCGGCCTGCAGACCGCCCGCGCCGCCGTCGCCGCCCGCCCGGCCGCCGGCTGGGCCAGTACGGACGCGTTCTGGTCCCAGCCGGCGCTGAAGACCTTCAGCCCGGATGAGGAGACCCAGGCGCAAGTCTCTCTGCTGACACGCTATTTCGACCTTCGGGTCGATATCGATTACGGCGGCGCCCGCGCCGTCCGCACCGCCCTCTTGTACGCAGCGCCGGACGGCGCCGTGCGCACCGTCATTCGTCGCTGGACCCCTGAAGAATGAGCCAGACCCGTATTCTCATCATCCCGCCGGCGGCCTCGATGCCGGCCAACTTCCTGACGTTCGACGCGAACGGACGGGTGCTTCACCGCGGGGCCCTTTTGCTGGAGGAGGCGGCGACGACGCCGGACGTCCGCACCGTGGCCGTGGCCCCCGGCGCCGATGTCCTGGTCCGCTGGCTGGACCTGCCGGTCGGCGGGGCGGCCCAGGTGCGGGCGGCCGCGCGCTGGGCGCTGAAGGACGACCTGGCCGGCGATCCGGACCGGACGGTGGTGGCGCTCGGACCCGCGACGGGCGAGGGGCCGCGCCTGGTCGCCGCCGTCGGTGCGGGCCTGCTGGAGGCCTGGGTCGACTACCTGGCCGGGCTGGGGATCGCGCCGGCCGCCATCGTGCCCGACTGTCTGGTCCTGCCGGAACCGGAGGGCGAGGGGCTGAACGCCGCCGCCTTCGGCGCCGACATCGCCCTGCGCGGCGCCCGGTTCGCGGCCACGGTCCAGCCGGACCTGGTCGAACCGGTGGCGGCAGGGCGGCCTGTGACCGGCATTGAGGACCGCGAGACCCTGGAGCGGCTGCTGGCGGTCGCCGCCGCTGCGCCGGCCATCGATCTGTTGTCGGGCGTCGAGCGTCGGCGCGAGACCGCGCGCGGCGGCTGGCGCCTGGCCGCAGCCCTGGCGGCGGCCCTGGTCGTCTCGCCCCTCATTCTGACGGTTGCAGCCGGCGCGCGGGATCAGATCGCCGCCGACCGGGCCGAGACGCGCACCCTGACCCTGATCGCCGAAGTCGTGCCCGAGGCGGCCCAGGCCGCCGATCCGGTCGA
>MGLN01000070.1:10612-20842 GCA_001796045.1 Caulobacterales bacterium RIFOXYB1_FULL_67_16
GCGACGGCCGCCCTGTTCGCTGCAGTGGAGCAGGTCGAGGGGGCGGAGCTGGACAGTCTCAGCGCCGACCCCGCCAAGGGGGTGCGCGCCACCGTCAGCTATCCGGCTTTTTCGGATCTGGAGACCCTGCGCGCGGCCATGGCGGCGGCGGGCCTGTCGATGTCGGACGCCTCGACCGTCGAGGACGGCGGCCGCGTGGTCAGTGAAGTCGTGATCGGAGGGGCCGCATGAACGGCCTGATGTCTCAAGCCGCCGCCTGGTGGGACGGCCGCACCCTGCGCGAGCAGCGGATGCTGGCGGTCATGGGGCTGGCGATCGCCGCGGTCCTGGTCTGGCTGCTGGTGGTGCGGCCGGTCTGGGCCTGGCGCGCCGACGCCGCCGAGGCCCGCGCCGCCGCCGAGGCGGACCTGGCCCTGATCCAGGCGGCGAGCGGTCGCCTGTCGCCCGCCGCTACGCCCGGCGACGTCGATGTCTCGGCCGTGGTCGCCGAGGTCGGTTCGATCACGGGTCTGACCCCGGTCATGGGCATGTCGGCGGACGGGGGGCTGGGCTTCAGCCTGACCAATGTCTCCTCGACCGCCGCCTTCGGTTGGCTGGCGGCCCTGCAGGAGCGCAAGGTTCAGGCGACGGCCCTCAATGTGGTCGAGAACGCCGACGCGACCCTGAGCCTGGAAGGGACCCTGGCGCCCGCACCCTGACGGCTCAGCCGCGCGTCAGGGTGCGCAGTTTCAGCAGCCGGTCGCCCGCCGTGATGAACAGGGTGCGGCCGTCCTCGCCGAAGGCGCAGTTGGCCGCCGCGCCCCCGGTGCGGATCAGGCCCAGCGCCCGTCCGTCGGCCGTCAGCACATGGACCCCGCCGGGGCCGGTCACGAACAGACGACCCTCTCGGTCTACGGCCATGCCGTCGGGCAGGCCGGGATTGGCCGGGCCGACCAGATCGGTGAAGTCCTTCAGCACCCGGCCGCCGGCGGCGATGTCCGGCGCGGTCAGGTCATAGGCCATCAGAACGGCGCGCGCCGGGTCCGAGACCGCGACATAGAGGTTGCGCTGATCGGGCGACAGGGCGACCCCGTTGGGGAAGGTCAGGTCCGCAACCACCAGGCTCACGCCGCCGTCGGGGGCCAGTCGATAGACCCCGTTGTGCGCCTGCTCCTTCAGCGGCGACTGGTCCATGTCCTTCAGGCCATAGGGCGGATCGGTGAAGAAGATCGACCCGTCCGCGGCCTGGACCAGGTCGTTCGGCGAGTTGAACCGCTTGCCTTCGTATTGGGTCGCCAGCAGGGTCTTGGCGCGCGTGGCCAGATCGACCCGAGCGACCGCGCGGTTGCCGTGATCGGCCATCAGGATCGAACCCGCCGGGCCGAGGATCAGACCGTTCGATCCCGGCTCGCGGAAGCCCGAAGCGTCCGGGCCGTCGTAGCCGGAAGGCTCCATGAAGACTGAGGCGCCGTCCCGTTCGGACCAGCGGTGGATGCGGTTCTCCGGCACGTCGCTGAACAGCAGATAGGCGCCCTCGGCGATCCAGACCGGCCCTTCCGACCAGGTGAAGCCGGAGGCCAGGGTCTCGATCCGGGCGTCGGGGGCGATCAGCCCGTCTAGCGCCGGGTCCAGGCGCTCGATCCCCAGGCTGGCGGGGGTCTGGGACGAGGCGGCATTGGCCGCCGCCGACAGGCCGGCGGCTCCGGCGACGCCGCCGGCGAGAACAAGACGACGCGAAAGGGACAAGGCGGATCTCCGGGCGGGACGGTCGGTCGGGGTCAAAGCGAAACGGCGCGGTGTTCGCGGGCGGACGTGTAGATGGCCTCGATGATCCGCATGTCCCTGAGGCCTTCTTCGCCCGCGACGATGGGCTCGGCCCCGGTCAGGACGCATTGGGACAAATGGTCCAGCTGAGCCGAGAACTGGTTCTGAGGCGTGTCCGGAACAAGGTGGTCCTCGGCGCGTCCTTCCGTCAGGCGACGCAGGCGATTGCCGGAGTAGGCGGTCGCCGGCTCGGCGTCGACCCAGCCCTTGTCGCCGACCACGCGGAAGCGGTTGTGGTTCGACCCATAGGAGGAGACGCAGTTGGCCAGGGCACCGGAGGGGAAACGCAGCTGGAAATTGATCCGGTCCTCGACCTCGCGGAAGCGCGGGTCGGAGCGGTCGGTCGCCTCCACCGCCGTCACCTCGACCGGCTCCTCGCCCGTCAGATAGCGCGCGGCCTGCAGGCTGTAGATGCCGATGTCCATCAGGGAACCGCCCCCGGCCAGGGCCCGGTTCAGCCGCCACTGGGTCGGATCGCCGATGGTGAAGCCATGTTCGGCCGTGATCACGCGGGGACGGCCGATCTCGCCCGAACGGGCGATCCGCATGGCCTCGCGATTGGCCGCCTCGAAATGGCAGCGGTAGCCGATCATCAGCTTGCGGCCGGCCGCACGGCAGGCGGCGATCATCTCTTCCGCCTCGTCCGCCGTATTGGCCATCGGCTTTTCGCACATGACGTGCTTGCCGGCGGCGGCGGCTCGCAGGGTGTATTCATGGTGCATCCCGTTGGGCAGGATCACATAGACGATGTCCACGTCGGGATTGTCGCGGATCGTGTCGAAGGTCTCGTAGGTGTAGAGGCCCCGTTCAGGAACCCCGTAGCGTTCGGCGTAGCGGCGCGCCTTCTCCGGCGAACCGCTGACCAGGGCCGTAACGCGCGAATGGCGGCATTCCGCGAAGCGCGGCAGGATGATGTCTGCATAACCCCCCAGACCGACGATGGCGTAACCCAGCCGCCGGTCAGTGGACTGGGCGGCCAGGACCGAGGCGGGGGCCAGGCCGGCCGCCGCAGCGCCCAGTTGCATCAGCGATCGGCGTGTGGGCGTCATCATCGTCGGCTCTCCCCGCTCCGGATGGCCCATAGTGACGGCTTCGCCCCCGGGGGCAAGCCATGATCGCCGCGATCCAATGTCTCACGCCGCGTCGACGCCGAGACCCTACAGCGCCAGTCGCAGCGAGGCGCGGAGGCTGCGCGGGGCGCCGGGGAAGATCCACAGAGCGCTGTACGAGCTGGCGGCGTAGCGCTCGTCGAACAGGTTATCGACCTCGATCCGCGCCGTGACCTGGGGCGTCACCCCGTATTCAACCGCCGCCTTGGCCTTCCAGTAGGCGGGCAGCCGCACCCCGTCGGTGGTCAGGGTCGCAGCCCGGTCGCCGACATAGGCGGCGCCGGCCGTCATCGACCAGTCCGTGCCGTGGGACGTGGCGAATCGACCGACGACGAACAGCGAGCCCGAGTGTTCCGGCACGTTCAGCACATGGTCGGTGGCGAAGGCTTCGTCGTCGGCCTCGGCGTCGGTCCAGCCGTAGTTGGCGACCACCTGCCAGGCGTTTCCGACCCGCACCGACCCGTCCAGCTCGATTCCGCGCGAGGTCAGCTTGCCGACCGGCGCCAGATAGTTGGCGTCCACCGGGTCGCTGGTCAGGATGTTGGTCTTCTCGATGTCGAAGACGGTGGCGGCGAGGTCTATCCCCTCCCAGGCCCCGGACAGGCCGATCTCATAACCCTTGCCCTCTTCCGGAGCGAAGCCGTCGCCGGTCCGGCCCGTGCCCGAGTTCAGCACGAAGGATTCGCCGTAGCTGGCGTGGGCCGTCAGGTGGTCGGTCAGGCGGTAACGGGCGGCGAAACGATAATCGACCGGGCTGTCCTTGGTCTCGCTTTCGGCGGCGGTGCGGTTGTTGCGGATGGTCTGGCTGTAGTCGTCAAAGCGCACGCCGGCGACCAGGCTGAGACGGTCGGTCGCCTCCCACAGGTCCTGAACATAGAGGGTGACGACGTCGCGCGTCTCCAGATTGTCGGTGAAGGGCAGGGGCGTCGGCGCCGTGACCGCGCCATAGACCGGGTTGAACAGGTCGATCGCATAGGGATTGGCCGCCGTCGGATTGATCCGCAGCCACTTCTCGCCGTAGGTCAGCTGATAGGCCTTCACGCCGAAGCCCAGATGATGCACGCCGGGCCCGGCGGCGACCACGCCGTTCAGCTCCAGCCGGGCCGACAGATCCTCGACGGTGAAATCCCGGCCTCGCCGCTGGCGCCACAGGCTGTCGCCGACCAGGCGCGAATGGTCGCTGGACAGGCCCTTCAGCGAGCCGCCCCGCCAGGCCACGCCGCCGTTCAGGCTCCAGTCCGCGTTGATCTGATATTCGGCGGTGATCTGGTGCCGTTCGTTGCGGAACCGGGTCGGGCCGTCGCTGGGCTCGCCGTAGTAGTTCGATTCCGGCAGGGCCAGGGCGTCGCCGTTGACGGCGGGCATGCCTCGGTCGAACAGGGTCGAGAAGACCGTGAATTCGCCGACATAGGTCAGGCGCAGCGCGTCATTGGGCCGCCAGGTCAGGGACGGGGCGACCGAGGTGCGGTCCGTCCCGACATGGTCGCGCCAGCCCTCGCTGGTCTCGCCCGCCAACACCAGCCGCCCGGCCAGGGTCTCCGCGATAGGGCCGGTCACGTCCAGCTCGCCTCGGCGCAGACCAAAGGAGCCGACCGTGCCGGTGAAGACCACGTCGGGGGCGAAGCGCGGGGTCTTGGAGACGATATTGATCCGGCCGGCCGGGTCGATGTCGCCGAACAGGGCGCCGGCCGGGCCTTTCAGCACCTCGATCCGCTCGGCTGTGGCCGGGTCGCGCGGCGGGGCCATGCCGCGGTTGGCCAGGAAGCCGTCGACATAATATTCCGCCCCGCCGTCGGGCGTGCCCAGGAAGCCGCGGACGGCGAAATTGTCCATCACCCCGCCGCGATTGTTCTGCTGGCTGACGCCGCTGACCAGCTCCAGGGCGTCGGACAGGCGCGTGGCGCCGACGGCGTCCAACAGGTCGCTTTCGATCGAACGGCTGGACGGCGACATCCGCTCCGTCACGGCGCCGACGCCCAGGGTCCGGTCGTGTGGGGCCGTGCGACGGCCCAGAACCACGATCTCCCCGACGGTCGCAGTCTCGCCCGGCTCCAGCGGGGCGGGGGATTCGGCGGTGGCGGCCGCCAGCAGGCACAGGCTGGCGCAGCTCGAAAGCAGGGACACGTGATACTCCATTGAAACGTTATAAAGTATCGGCTATCCGCTTCCGCCTGATGCTGTCAACCGCTGCAACGCTTGTGTCCGCCCCCGCCGTCAAAGCCGAGCCGGTCCGCCCGGCCGGCCGCATCTGCTCGATCGACGCCCTGCGCGGCCTGGTCATTCTGCTGATGCTGGTCGATCACGCGCGGGAGTTCTTCTTCATCCACGCCCAGGTCTCCGATCCGATGGACGTGGAGGCGACCGAGCCGGCCCTCTTCTTCACACGCCTGTCGGCCCATCTGTGCGCCCCGGTGTTCGTGGCCCTGACCGGACTGGGGGCCTGGCTTTACGGCGCCAAGCCGGCGCAGGGCGGACGCGGCGCGGCGGCGGCCTCCGGCTTCCTGCTGAAACGGGGGCTGTTCCTGATCGTGCTTGAACTGACGGTGGTCAATTTTGCCTGGACCTTTTCCCTGACGCCGGAGATCCTCTATCTGCAGGTGATCTGGGCCATCGGCCTGTCGATGATCGCCTTGGCCGCCCTGGTCTGGCTGCCCCGTCCAATTCTGATCGCCGTGGGCCTGATGCTCGTCCTGGGCCATAATCTGCTGGATCCGATCACGATCGAAGCCGGCCGCCCGGGGCACGTCTTCTGGGCCGTGCTGCACGACCGGGGGCTGATCGACCTGCCGTGGGGAGGTCAGGCGCGCACCTCCTATCCGCTGTTGCCCTGGATCGGCGTCGCGGCCCTTGGCTACGGCCTCGGTCCCTGGTTCGCGGCCGCGCCTTCGGCGCGGCTCCGGCGGCTGGTCCTGACCGGACTAGGCGCCCTGGCCCTGTTCGCCGTCCTGCGGGCGGTCAATCTCTACGGCGATCCGACGCCCTGGAGCGTCCAGGCGACTCCCGTGCAGACGGTCATGAGCGTGCTCAACCTGACCAAATATCCGCCGTCAGCGGACTTTCTGCTGCTGATCCTGGGCGTGGGCGCGTCGCTCCTGGCGGGGCTGGAGCGGGCGCCGACCCGGGCCGTCGGCCTGCTGGCCGTCTTCGGCGGCGCACCCTTGTTCTTCTACCTGATCCATCTCTACGGCCTGCATCTGCTCAATCTCGCCGCTCTCGGCCTGTTCGGCCCCAATCAAGGCGACGGTTTCGGCCTGCCCGGCGTCGGCTGGCTTTGGCTGCTGGCGGCGGTGGCGGCGGTTCCCTGCTGGTTCGCCTGCCGCTGGTTCGCCGGCGTCAAACGCCGAAGCCCCCAGACCTGGATGCGCTACCTCTGAACCCGGTCGCCGATCCGGCCTAATGGGCCGCGACCTCAAGGGCGTAGATCCGCGCGCCGTCCGTGTCGAACAACGCCAGGGTCAGGCGGGCGTCGACGCCGCCGCGCAGCGCGTAATCTCGCAGAAGATCGCCGACGGTCAGCAACGCTTGACGGCGCGCCGCGTTGTCATCCTCGGCCGTGAGCTCGAGGCGTTCCTTCACGTCGGCGACGCCCAGCTCAAGTCTGTATCCGCTCATGAGACACTTTACGCGCGAGCGGGTGCGGCGGGTCGTCGATAAAGGACATTTGTTCAATGTTGGACTTGCTGGTCCGCAAATTCGAGCGCCGGGACGACATTTCCGCCGCACAGCGGGAGGCGATCCGCAGTCTGCCCGTCCAACTGCGGCAGGTGCGTGCGGGCGAGAGCATAGTGAGCGAAGGGGACCGGCAGACGGCCAGCCTTCTGCTGGCCTCCGGCTTTGCCGCCCGTTTTTCCCTGATGCGCGACGGCGGGCGCCAGTTCACCGAACTGGGCCTGCCGGGCGACTTCATGGACCTGCACAGTCTGGTGATGAAACGGATGGACCACGGGGTCCTGGCCCTGGCGGACTGCGAACTGGCGGCGATCCCGCACGAGGCCCTGCGGGACCTGACGGCCCAGGATCCCCATCTGGCCCGTCTCCTTTGGCTTGAGACGGTGGTGGACGCGGCCATCCACCGAGTCTGGATGGTGGGGCTGGGCCGACGCGACGCCCTGTCCCGCATGGCGCATCTGTTCTGCGAGACCCAGGTGCGGCTTGACGCCGTCGGATTGGCCGGCGGGCTCAGCTTCGACTTCCCCCTCAGTCAGACCGAACTGGCCGACGTGCTCGGTCTCTCGGCCGTCCATGTCAACCGCACCCTGATGGCGCTGCGATCCTCCGGCTTGATCGATTGGCGAGAGGGGCGGGTCACGCTCAACGACTGGGCGCGTCTGGTGCGCCTGGCCGACTTCGACCCGCTTTATCTCCGGCTGTGGAAGGAGCCGGTCTGACCGCCGGGGCGCCCGCTGCGGGAGAGACCGGATCGGCCTCCGGTAACCGATGGGCGACCCCTCCCGGTCGCAGGCGGCGGAACTGTCGGACGTCACTCCAAGCGCGGCCGCCACGCGGACCACGCGTTAACGCGCTCGCCGTTGGCGAGCGCCGCCGGTCTGTCGGGAAAGGTCGGAAAAGAAGTGGGACGATGGTGGGTGATCACAGGTTCGAACTGTGGACCCGCTGATTAAGAGTCAGCTGCTCTACCGACTGAGCTAATCACCCACACCGATCGTCGCGACTTCGGCGAAGACGAGCGCCCGCCGAAGGGCGCTCCTACTACCCATCCCTTCCGGGGTTGGCAAGCGCTTTCGCAAACTTTCTTTGACGGGCATGGTCTCGTCGGAATCGGCCGCAGGGGCGGCGGGGGAGTATGCATCATGGCCTTCTGGAACCGGCGTCGTTCGATCGACGTCATGACGGCGCCGCACGACGGGCCGCGGCTGAAACCGACGCTCAGCTGGCCGCATCTGCTGGCCCTGGGCGTGGGCGCGATTGTCGGCACGGGCATTCTGACCCTGATCGGGGTGGGGGCGGGGCTGGCGGGGCCGGCGGTGCTGGTCAGTTTCGGCCTGGCCGGTCTGGTCTGTGTCTGCGCCGCCCTGGCTTACGCCGAGCTGTCGACCATGATGCCGGCGGCCGGCAGCGCCTATACCTATTCCTACGCCGTTCTGGGCGAGATGATCGCCTGGGTCGTGGGCTGGAGCCTGATCCTGGAATATTCGCTGGTGGTCTCGGCCGTGGCGGTGGGCTGGTCGGGCTATGCCGTCGGCTTCCTGAGCGGCCTGGGCGTGGATCTTCCGGCGGCCCTGGTCGCGGGGCCGCATGCGGGCGGGATCGTCAACCTGCCGGCCGTGGCCATCATCGGGGTGGTGACCGGTCTGCTGCTGCTGGGCACGCGCGAGAGCGCGACCCTGAACGCCGTCCTGGTGGTCATCAAGATCGCAGCCCTGGTCGTCTTCGTCGCCATCGCCCTGCCGGCCTTCAAGACCGAGAACTTCACGCCGTTCATGCCCAACGGCTTCGGCGCTCCCTTCGTCCAGACGGGCGTCATGGCGGCGGCGGCCATCATCTTCTTCGCCTTCTACGGATTCGACGCCATCTCGACGGCGGCGGAGGAGACCAAGAAGCCTGAGCGCGACCTGGCCATCGGCATCATCGGCTCCATGCTGGTCTGCACGGCCCTGTATCTGGTGGTCGCCGCCGCCGCCATCGGCGCCCGTCCGGTGGCCGAGTTCGCCGCCAGTCCTGAGCCCCTGGCCTTGATCCTGCGCCAGATGGGGCAGGGGACGGCGGCCCAGTGGATCGCGGCGGCGGCGGTGATCGCCCTTCCGACCGTTCTGCTGGCCTTCCTGTTCGGCCAGAGCCGCATCTTCCTGGGCATGGCGCGCGACGGCCTGTTGCCGCGTCGGCTGGCCAAGGTCTCGGCACGCGGCGTTCCGGCGGTGGTGACGGTCTTCACCGCCGTGGTGGTGGCGATCCTGGCCGGCCTGTTGCCTCTGGACGAACTGGCCTCCCTGGCCAACGCCGGCACCCTGGCGGCCTTCTGCGCCGTGGGGGTCTGCCTGATCGTGTTGCGCCTGCGCGAGCCCGGCCGCCGACGCGTGTTCAAGGCGCCCCTGTGGCCCCTGGTCGGCGCCGTCACCGTGATCGGCTGCGTCGTCTTCTTCCTCAGCCTGAAGCCGGTGACCCAGATCGGCTTCGTCGTCTGGAACCTGATCGGCGTGCTCATCTATCTGGCGTGGTCGTCCCGGAACTCCCGTCTGGCCAAGGGCGAGGAAGAGGCCGCCTGATGGCCCGTCGCGACCTGACCGGCGCCGTCGACTTCAGCGTGCTGGAGGGCATGACGAGCGGCGACGCGGCGATTTCGGAAGAGGTGCTGGGCCTGTTCGTCGAACAGGCCGCCCTCTGGTCCGCCCTGCTGAACCCCAAGGTCGAGGGCTGGCGCGACGGGGTCCACACCATCCGGGGCGCGGCGGCGGGGATTGGCGCCGGCGACCTGGCCGCGATCTGCGCCCAGGCGGAAGCGGCCGAACAGACCCTGGCGGCCCCGGCGCTGGAGCGGGTGCGTGATGCTCTAGAGGCGGCCCTGGCCGATGTCGCGGCCTATCGGCACGAGCTGATGCTGCGGGGGCTTAAGGCCTAGCTTCGAGTCCGGTCATACACCGCGAACTCATGCGCGATGCACCGGTCGATCAGCAGCCGCCAGACCGGTTCGGCGATCTCGGGCGACAGGTGGTGCGCTTCCGCGGCCGTCAGCACCTTGGCCACCACGTCGTCTATACGGGCCTGGTCGAAGACGGCGTCGCGGTCGGGCTTGATGCGGGCGGCGGCTTCCATATAGCGCTGGCGTTCGGCCAGCAGGGCGACCAGGGCGCGGTCCAGGGCGTCGACGCCCTGGCGGACCTCGGCCATGGACTGGCATTCGGCGGGTTCGACGCGTGCGTCGACGGCGACTTGTACAGCGACGGGGGCAGGGTGGTGCATGGCGGTCGGGTTAGCCGTTCAGGCCGCCCAAGCCAAGTCGTCAGCCGACGAAGGCCCGCTCCAGCACATAGTCCGCCGGTTCCGCGTTCGAGCCTTCCTTCAGGCCGTAGGTCTCCAGCAGTTCGCCGGCTTCCTTGATCATGGCCATGGAGCCGCACAGCATGACCCGGTCCTTGGCCGGATCGAAGCCTTCGGGCAGGCCCAGGTCGCGGAAGAAGTCCCCCGACTTGATCCGGTCGGTGATCCGGCCCGGCGTCACGAACTCTTCTCGTGTCACGGTCGGGTAGTAGGTCAGCTGGGCGGCCGCCTCCTCGCCGATCAGCGGGTCGTCGTGGATCTCGCGGGTGAAGAAGTCGCGGTAAGCCAGGTCGGCGACGTTGCGCACCGTATGGATCACATA
>MGLN01000071.1:0-528 GCA_001796045.1 Caulobacterales bacterium RIFOXYB1_FULL_67_16
CGACCGTCAAGTACGAGCGCGAGCCGGCGCACCTGAAACACGTCGCCACCTTCGGCGCCACCCGCGCGCGCCGCACTGCGCGGGCGGCAGGCTTCGACGACGCCCTGTTCGTCGATGATCAGGGCCATGTGTCCGAAGGGGTGACCTGGAACATCGGCTTCATCCAGGGAGACCGGGTCGTCTGGCCCCAGGCGCCGATGCTGGCGGGGGTGACCCAGGTCCTGATCGAACGGGGTCTGGCCGGGCAGGGGCTGTCGTCTCACACCCGCCCGGTGCATGTGTCCGAACTGGCGGGCTTCGATGGCGCCTTCCTGTGCAACAGCGCCACCCCGGCCTGCCCCATCACGGCGATTGACGACACAGTCTTCACGGTCGATCCGACCCTGCTGACGGCGATCGAAAGCGCCTGGGCCGCCAATAGTCCGCTGCCTGTGACGGTCGTACGCTCCTAATTCTTCAACAGCGACCGAATGAAATCAGCGCCTTAAGCGGTGACTTCAACAATCGGCGCGCCTGGGTTTGCGGCGG
>MGLN01000071.1:539-17678 GCA_001796045.1 Caulobacterales bacterium RIFOXYB1_FULL_67_16
CTGCATTGGCGCTTTGGCGCCTTGGCACCCTGTTTTAGTGACACGATCCCCGACACGCCCCTGCTAGGCCGAACCTTTCGCACCTGCTAAGTCCGCATTAACGGCAGGCGACAAGCCCGGGAGAAACCCCATGCGTATCGGACTTTATCCCGGCACCTTCGATCCGGTGACCAACGGCCACACCGACATCATCAAGCGGGCCTTGAAGCTGGTGGACCGGGTGGTGATCGGCGTGGCCCAGAACGACGAGAAAGGACCGCTGTTCACCACGGCCGAGCGGGTCGAGATGCTTCAGGCCGAGGTGGCGAACCTGGGCGGCGACATCGTGGTCCAGCCCTTCTCGACCCTGCTGATGCACTTCGCGGAAGAGCTGAACGCCAATGTCATCATTCGCGGTTTGCGCGCGGTCGCCGATTTCGAATACGAGTTCCAGATGACGGCCATGAACCAGCGCCTCAATCAGGACATCGAGACGGTATTCCTGATGGCCGATCCGCGGCACCAGGCGATCGCCTCGCGCCTGGTCAAGGAAATCGCCCGTCTGGACGGCGCGATCGACAGTTTCGTCAGCCCCGCCATCGCCGCGCGCGTGCGGGATAAGGTCAAGAACAAGGGATGAGTTCGGCAATGCGTCTTGGTGTGATCGCGGCGGCGGCCGCCGCCCTTTTGGCCTCGGTTTCGGCCCAGGCTCCCGTCCAAGCTCAGAGCCAGGTTCAGGCGCCGGCCTCGGACTGGCGTGCCGTCGCCCCGGAAAACCTGCTGGTCATCGACACCTCCAAGGGCCGGATCCTCGTCGAACTCATGCCGGTGGCTGCGCCCGCCCACGCCGAGCGCATCCGCACTCTGGCCAATCAGGGCTTCTATGACGGGCTGAAGTTCCACCGCGTCATCCCCGACTTCATGGCCCAGACCGGAGATCCCCAGGGTACAGGCGAGGGCGGCAGCGAACTGCCGGACCTGAAGGCCGAGTTCAGCTTCCGTCGCGGCCGCGACGCCGGCTTCGTCGCCGTGCCGAACGCCGGTCAGGGCGTACGCGGCCTGGTGGGCGGAATCCTCCCGGTCGAAACCCAGCCGGACGCCCAGATGATGGTGACGGCCGACTTCAAGGTCGGCGCCCACGGCCTGTTCTGCCCCGGCGTTCTCGGCATGGCGCGGGCGGGTTCGCCCGACAGCGCCAACAGCCAGTTCTTCCTGATGATGGGCGACCGGGATCAGCTGAACGGCGTCTATACCGCCTTTGGTCGCGTGGTCTCGGGTCTGGACGTGGTCAACAAGCTGAACAAGGGCTCCGACGCCGAGGACGGCAAGGTGGCCAATCCCGATGTGATGACGAAGGTCCGCATGGCCTCGGCTCTGCCGGAGAGCGAACGCCCCACCGTGCGGGTGCTGAACCCCGCCAGCGCCGCCTTCGCCGAACGGATCGCCGCGACCCGCACCGCGCGCGGCGGCGGCTTCACCATCTGCGACGTCCAGCCGGTGACCGAGGTCGTCGGCGGCTGAGTGATTTCATGAGGGGGCAGGGGCTATGAAGGTTCGAAACGCACTGATGGCGGCGGGTCTGACCGCTCTGTTGTCGGGACCCGTACTGGCGCAGCAGGCGGGCGTGCCGCCGCCCCCGCCTGGCCCGACCGAATGGCGCGCCGTCGCCCCCGACAATCTGCTGGTCATCGACACGACCAAGGGCCGGATCCTGGTCGAGCTGGCGCCCGAGATCGCCCCGGCCCATGTCGAGCGGATCAAGCTGCTGGCCTCGCGCGGTTTCTACGACAATCTGGCATGGCACCGGGTCATCGACTGGTTCATGGCCCAGACCGGCGATCCCCTCGGCACCGGCGACGGCCAGAGCTGGTATCCCGATCTGAAGGCCGAGTTCACCTTCCGGCGCGGGCCGGACATGGCCTTCACCCCCGTAGCGGCGCCGGCCGGGGCCCTGGTCGGCTTCTACCACTCCATTCCGGTCCAGACCCAGCCCGACGCCCTGATGGCCGGAACCTCGGACCGCAAGGTTCACGGGTGGGGCCTCTATTGCCCCGGCGTCGCCGGCATGGCCCGCGACGAGGGCAATGACACCGCCAACAGCCAGTTCTTCCTGATGCGCCAGGCCTATCCGGCCCTGGACAAGCGCTACACCGTCTGGGGGCGGGTGGTCGCGGGGCTCGAGGTCGTCCGCGCCCTGAAGGCCAGCCCGGAGCCCAGCGGCATCGTCGCCGATCCGGACCGCATGACCCGCGTGCGCCTGGCCTCCGACCTGCCCGCCGCGGAACGCCCGGCGGTCCAGATGCTGAACACAGCCTCGCCCACGTTCCGCGCCCTGGCCGATCAGGCGCGTCAGGCCAAGGGGGCGGACTTCTCGGTCTGCGACATCGACATGCCGGTGCGGGTGGCCACGGCGGGCTGACGTTCAGGTCGAGGGCGAGCCCTTGCCCCGGCCGCGTCGCCGCCTGCGCCGCTTGGGCGGCTTCTTGGCCTCGCGCATCTGCTGCAGCAGCAGCCCCTCTCGCAAACCCCGGTCGGCGACCCGGACCCGTTCCGAAGGCCAGGCTCTCTGGATCGCCTCCAGGATCGCCGCCCCGGCCAGGACCAGATCCGCCCGGTCCGGCCCGATACAGGCCTCCCTGGCCCGGCCGTCCGGCCCCAGGGCCTTCAGGCGCTCCGCCGCCGCCTCGCACTCGGCCCGGGTCATCCATAGGCCGTCGACTCTGTCTCGATTGTAGCGAGGCAGCTTCAGATGGATGCCCGCCAGGCTGGTGATCGCGCCCGATGTCCCGATCAGATGGGCCCGGTTCCGCTTCAGCAGGTCCAGCATCTCCGGGTCCTCGATCCCGCCGCCGGCCAGAGCCTCGCCCATGTCGGCGACCATGGTCTCGTACCAGCGGGCCAGGTCCGACGGACCGGCGCCTTCGGGTTCCGGATGCCGCTCCGCCAGGGTGACCACGCCCAGGGCCGCCGACATCCAGCCGGTGGTCTTCCAGTCCGACCCCTCGCGCTTCAGCCAGGACAGTTCCGTCGAACCCCCGCCGACGTCGATGATCACCACGCCTTCGGCTCGCGGGTCGATCAGGTTCAGACAACCCTCGACCGCCAGCCGCGCCTCTTCGGCTGGATCGATGATCCTTAGCCGCAGGCCAGTGCCCTTGCGGACCCTGTCGATGAACTCCGCGCCGTTCTCGGCCGCCCGACAGGCCTGGGTGGCCACCGCGCTCAGCCGGACCGATTCGACGCCTTTCCTGACGATCCGGTCGGCGCACAGGGCCAGGGCGTCATAGGCCCGATCCATGGCGCGCGGGTCCAGCCGACCTGTGCGCGACAAGCCTTCGCCCAGCCGGACGATACGGCTGAAGCTGTCGACCACCCGGAAGCCGTCCCGTGAGGGTCTGGCGATCAGCAGCCGGCAATTATTGGTCCCCAGATCGAGCGCGCCGTACAGGGGCGCATCCCGACCCGACGCATCCCGCTCGCGGGAAGGCTGGGACCGCTCGTCGCGCCGCCGGGGCGCGCCGTGGGTCTCCGGCATGGGCCGTCATTCCGATGTGGGCGGTCCGAAGCGGCGCCCGTCCCGATCAACCTAGCCCGCCAAGATCATCCGCGCCAAGCCATTCTGTCAGCAAGATGAACAAGTCTGGGGGCATCGGGGTCATGCCCTCGCGCGTATGCAGGCCCCATGACCCAGGTTCACACAGCCCGTTTCGCCATCGGCCAGATCGTCCGCCACCGCGACGACGCCTTCCGCGGCGTGGTGATGGACGTCGACCCCGCCTACGACGGTCCGGCCCTGGATACGGGCGCGGTTTCGCCGCACCAACCCTTCTACCGGGTCTTCGCTCTCGGCGACGACGGCGGCTTCGTAGCCTATGCCGCCGAAGGCGTGCTGGAAGCCGGCCCGTCGGTCCTATCGCCCGACGACGTCCAGCGCTGGTTCACCATCGACGCCCAGGGCCATCACGCGCCACTTCACGAAGCCATTCACTAACCAGGCCTTGGAAGGGGCGCCGACCGGACGTTAGGATAGGGCCAAAAGAGGAGCGCCCAATGTCCGACTTCGAACACGTCTTCGAACAGCCCCCTGAAGGCGCCGCAGCAGACTGGACCATTCCCCAGAACTGGGACGCCTACACCGAGGTTGAGCACCAGACGTGGGATACGCTGTACGCCCGTCAGATGAAGATCTTGCCTGGCCGGGCCTGCGAGGCCTTCCTGCGCGGTCTGGACGCTCTCGACCTGAACGCGGGCGGCATTCCCGACTTTGAGGTCATCAATCCCAAGCTTCGGGCCCTGACCGGCTGGACCGTCGTCTGCGTGCCGGGTCTGGTGCCCGACGAGGTCTTCTTCGACCATCTGGCCAACCGCCGCTTCGTCTCGGGCCAGTTCATCCGCAAGCCGGACCAGCTGGACTACCTCCAGGAACCCGACATCTTCCACGACGTCTTCGGCCATGTTCCCATGCTGACCGACCCCGACTTCGCCGCCTATATGGAGGCCTATGGCAAGGGCGGACAGCGGGCGGCCGCGCTGGGCATGCTGCCGAACCTAGCCCGGCTCTACTGGTACACGGTCGAGTTCGGCCTGATGAAGGATGCGGGCGGCTTACGCATCTACGGCGCGGGCATCGTCTCCTCGGCGACCGAGAGCGTCTTCGCCCTCGAAGACCCGTCGCCGAACCGCCTCGGCTTTGACCTGGAGCGGGTCATGCGGACCCTGTACCGGATCGACGACTTCCAGCAGGTCTATTTCGTCATCGACAGCCTGGAAGCGCTCAAGGACGAGACGCTGAAGGACTTCGGTCCTGTGTATGAAGCCCTGAAAGGCCAGGCCGCCCTGCCGATCGAGACCGTCCTGCCCAGCGACCAGATCTTCACCCGCGGCACCCAGGCCTATGCGTCCAAGGGGGGGCGGTTCGCGGCCTAGGCGCGCTGGAACGGATAGAAGCCGCCGCCCAGACCCAGGATGCCGGTCAGGGCGTCCAGCGCCCCTCGGCTCTCATCTAGCAGGGCCGGATCGGCGAGGTCGGCAGGGCGCAGTTCGTCACGGTACCAACGGTTGGCCCAGGTCGACAGCTCAGCGTGCAGGGCGTCGGTCAGGCGCATGGCCGGGTTGGTCGCGGCCAGCTCCGCCTCGTTCAGGACGACCCGCAGGCGCAGACAGGCGGGGCCGCCGCCGTTCCGCATCGACTGGCGCACGTCGACATAGTGGACCTGGCCGATGGGACCGTTCGAGGCCGCCAGGGATTGCGCCACCGCATGACTGCGGGGGTTGTCGCGGGTCTCGGTCGGGCAGATCAGGGTCAGGCGGTCCTCGCCCGGAATCTGGATCAGCATCGAGTTGAACAGATAGGAGCTGATGGCGTCGGCCAGTGGCAGGTCGGTGGACGAGACCTCGACGAAGATCGGGTCGAACAGGCCTTCGGCCGCGCGGCGGATGGCGTCTTGAGTTCCCGCCGTGTCCTCGAACGCCAGATCGTGGAAGAACAGGGTGTCGCGCGCCCCGACGCAGACCACGTCGTTGTGGAAGGTGCCGCCGGCGATGGCGGCCTTCGACTGTTGAGCCAGGACAACGCCGCTCGCCCCGTGACGACGGCCGACGGCCTGCGACGCCTCGCGCGTCTGGCGGGCGGGGTAGGGACCGTCCCAGGGCGTAAAGGCCTCGCGCCCCCAGACCAGCAGATTGACGCCGCTCGCCCCATGCTCGGCGCACAGGCGCACATGATTGGCGGCGCCCTCGTCGGCCAGGTGCGCGACCGAGGGCAGGGCGTCATGAACCGCGAACCGCTCGGGATTCGGGAACAGGGCGTCCAGCGCCCGCTTCGTCTGCTGATGCTCCAGCGACCGGTGCAGATTGGTGATCAGATTGGCGGGAGTGAAATGCACCCGCCCGTCAGCGGCGTCGGCGCTGGGCGTCACGGTCGCGGCGTTGGCGGCCCACATGGGCGAGGCGGAGCAGGCGGCGGCGGCGAACGACGGCGCATCCTTCCAGGCCTGTTCCAGCACCTGGGCGTCCGAGCCGGTGAAGCCCAGGGTGCGCAGGAAGGGGATATTGGGCCGCTCATGCGGCGGCAGGACGAACTGGGGCAGGCCCAGGTCCGCCAGGGTCTTCATCTTGTCGAGCCCCTGCAACACCGCCGCGCGCGGGTTCGACGCCTCGCCCTTGTTCAGGCTGGAGGCCAGATTGCCCGGAGACAGACCCGCGTAGGAGTGGGTCGGCCCGATCAGGCCGTCGGCGTTGGCTTCGAGGGCGGTGGTCATCGCAGTCCCTTGATCTCGCCTTCGATGTTCGCGACCGCATCCGCCTCGAAGCTGGCGACCGGATAGGCGCAGTAGTCGGCGGCGTAGTAGGCGCTGGGGCGGTGATTCCCGCTGGCGCCCAGGCCGCCGAAGGGCATGTCGCCGGCGGCGCCGGTGGTCGGCCGGTTGAAGTTGACGACGCCCGCGCGGATGCGGCGGATGAAGTGGTCCCAGTTGGCCGGATCGTCGCTGACCAGACCGGCGGACAGGCCGTAGCGGGTGGCGTTGGCGGCCTGGATCGCGGCCTCGAACGTCGGGACGCGGATCACCGACAGGAAGGGGGCGAACATTTCCTCGTCCGGGACGTCGATCCCGGTCACGTCGATGATCGCCGGCTTGACGAAGGCGCCGGGCAGGTTGGCGACGGGGCCCGAGGCGCGGATCACCTTGGCGCCCGCGTCGATCCGCTGTTGCAGCGCCTTCAAGGCGGCCTCGGCCGCTCGGGCCGAGATCAGCGGTCCGGCGTAGGGTTCGGGATCGCTGTCCCAGGGGCCGAAGATCAGGCGGTCGGACAGGGCGGCAATGGCTTCGACGATCGCGTCGCCTTGAGCCCCTTCCGGCACGATCAGGCGACGGGCGCAGGAACAGCGCTGGCCGGTGGTGATGAAGGCGGACTGCACCGCTATGCCCGCCACGGCTTCGGCATCCGCAGCATCCCAGACGACCAGCGGATTGTTGCCGCCCAGCTCCAGCGCCAGGATGACGTGGGGATTGTCGGCGAACTTGCGCCGGAAGTGGGCGCCTGCCGCGCCGGAACCGGTGAACATCAGGGCGTCGATCCCGGCGTCCAGCAGGGCCGCGCCGGTCTCGCGGCCGCCCTGGACCACATTGACCACGCCGGTCGGCAGGTCGGCGGCGGCGAAGGCTTCGGCCATCACCTGACCGACCAGGGGGGTCTCCTCCGACGGCTTGAACACGACGGTGTCGCCCGCCAGCAGGGCGGGGACGATATGGCCGTTGGGCAGGTGACCGGGGAAGTTGAACGGGCCCAGGACCGCCGCCACGCCGTGCGGTCGATGCCGCAGCGTCGCCCGGCCGAAGGCGGTGTCGCTGGTGCGCTCGCCGGTGCGCTCGTCATAGGCGCGGATGGAGATGTCGACCTTGCCGATCATGGCGGCGGCCTCGGTCTTGGTCTCCCACAGCGGCTTGCCGGTTTCGCGGGCGATGGCCTCGGCGATCTGGGGCGCGCGGTCCTTCAGCACGGCCTGATAGCGTTTGACGGCGTCGATCCGGTCCTGGCGCGGGCGGTCGGCCCAGTCGGGGAAGGCGGCGCGGGCGGCGTCGACGGCGGCCTGGACCTGGGCGGGAGAGGCGGCCTCGCCTTCCCAGTTGACGGCTTCGGTGGCGGGGTCGGTGGATTTGAACAGGGTCATGATTTCACGCGGACGGTGGCGCCGGCCTTGATCCTGAGGGCGGCGGCGGTTTCGGCGGTCAGGCGGGCGATATCGCCGTCGATATCGGCGCGGGCGCGGACGGCGCGGAAGGCGGCGATGCTTTCGGTGGAAATGAGGGCCGGCAGTTCGGCATCGACGGTCGGCACGACTTCGACCGTCAGACGGCGGGCGTCGCGGACGGTCCGGATATTGTCGCGGCCGCAGGAGACGGTGGGCCCGGCGTCGAAGATGTCGACCAGGCCGTTGGGACGGAAACCCTCGCTCTCCAGCAGGGCCATGGCCGGCACGCCTTGGGGATGCACCTTGCCGATCACAGCACGCGCCGGTTCCGGCAGCAGTTCGACATAGATCGGATGGCGCGGGGCCAGGTCGAGGATGAATTGCTTGTCGGTCGAGCCGGTCATCCGGTCGGCGTCGTCGAACTCCATCGGGAAGAATTTGTGGGCGACATGGTCCCAGAAGGGGCAGGCGCCGTCGGGCGTGAAGACGCCGCGCAGCTCGGCCAGCACATTGTCGGCGAACAGGTCAGGCTGGGCGCCGATCAGCATGTAGCGCGACTGGCTGAGCAGACGGCCGGCGCCGCCCTTGCGCCGATCGGCTTTGAGGAACAGGGAGCCGACCTCGGTCCAGCCGGTGCATTCATTGACCAGAACAAGTGTCTGGTGGTCCAGCTTCACCCCCAGGGAGGGCGACTGGACGGTGTTGTTCACCACGCGGAACGAGAAGAAGGGCCGCTTCAGACCCACGGTCGCCTTGACCGAGCCTACGCCGTCGATGTCGCCGGTCGAGGCGTCTTCCAGCATCAGGGTGTACCAGGCCTCCTGCCAGGCCACCTCGCCGCGGAAGCTGGCCTGGCTGAGCTCAAGCCGGTCGGCCAAGACGTCGGGGTCTTCGGGCAGGCTGGTGAAGCCGGGGCCGGAGAGAATGGCGAGTTCAAGCAGGTGGTCGAGGTCGGCTGGGCCGGCGGGACGGACGACGAGCATTCAGAGAGTTTCCATCCGAAGGGCTTTGAGTTTGGCTGCGTCGATTTCGCCGGAGGCGATCTTGCACAGGATCAGCGCGCTGAGCTGGGCGCGTTCGACGAAGCTGTCGGGCCAGGCGAACTCCTGGTCCGAATGGATGTCGCCCCCGCGGACGCCCAGGGTGTCGATGTTGGGCAGGCCTGCGGCGTGGAGATTATTGCCCTCGCAGACGCCGCCAGAGGGTTTCCAGGCGATGGACTGGCCCAAGAGGGCGCCGGCTTCCTTCACCGCTTCGAACAGGGCGGTCTGGGCGGCGTCCATGGGCTTGGGCGCGCGGGTGAAGCCGCCGTGAAGGTCCAGGGTCAGACCCTCGAACGGCGGCGCGGCGGCGATGGCGCGGACCGAGGCGTCGATCCAGTCGGCGGCGGCCTTGTCCGGCACACGCACATTGAAGCGGACCACGGCATTGTCGGCGACGACGTTCAGGGCGCCGCCGCCGGAGATCTTGGCGACGTTCACGGTGACGCCTTCGCGTCGGCCGTTCAGTCCGTGCAGAGCGGCGGCGATCATGGCGGCGCCGGCGACGGCGTTGCGGCCTTCGTCGAAGGCCCGACCGGCGTGGGCGGCCTTGCCCGTGACGATCAGGTGATAGTTGCCGCTGCCCTTGCGCGCCCCGGCCAGGGTGCCGTCCGCCAGGGCCGGTTCGTAGGTCAGGCCGACGTGGCCCCGCGCACCCAGTTCGGCCAGCAGCGGGGCGGAGGCGGGCGAGCCGATTTCTTCGTCCGGGCTGAGCAGCACGGTCCAGCCGACGCCGTGTCGGTCGGGGTGGGTTTCGAAGGCTTCGAGGGCGGCCAGAAGCACGCTGATCCCGCCCTTCATGTCCGCCACGCCGGGGCCGTTCAGGGCGCCGTCAGCACGGGTCGTCACGGTCTGGAACCGGCTGTCGGCAGGGAAGACGGTATCGTAGTGGCCGGTCAGGACGACCTGGATCGGCGCCTCGGGACGGGCGGAGATTTTCAGGGCGTCGGCGTGGGCTGCAGTTCGCACCGAGCCGTCGTCAGCGACGCTGGTCGAGCTCTGGGTCGCGATACGCTCGACGACAGCGGGCAGGGTTTTCGCCTCGGCCTCAAGCGCGTTCAGCACGGCGTTCAATCCGGCGGCGTTGCGGCTGCCGGAGTTGAGGTTGGCCCAGTCGATGGTGCGGCCGATGATCGCCTCGCGTCGCGCGGCGACGTGGTCGAGGACGGCCTGGTCCGAGGTCAGAATCCGCATCGGCGGACCCTAGCCGTCGCCGGACCAAAGGTGAAGGTGGAGCGCTGTAAGTCCCGAACGATCGGGGGTAGGTTCCCGCCGCGAAACTCAGGATGGCTTCATGACGCGCTCGACGATTTCTCTCTGGCTTAGGGCCATGAACCCCCTGGCGCTGCCGAGGGGCATGGCGGAGGCCCAGCGGTCTGCGCGGGCCATGGTCGTCGGTCTGGGACTCGCCTGGGTCGTCAGCCTGGCGCCCACCTGGTGGATGTTCACATCCGGCTGGTTCGAAACGGCGATGAACGCGGAATATGTTCGGCAGGGCCTGTCGGCCGATCAAGTGGCGACCCAACGCGCCCTCGTGACGGCGATGGGGCCCTATCTGATCGGCTTGGGCGCGATCTTTTCGGTGCTGTTCTACACGGTGCTCGCCGCCGTCCAGTGGCGGATGATGACCCGGACCATTCCGATTATCATGCTGGCGATGTTCGCCTACAGCCTGGTGGCCAATATCGGCATGCGGCTGCTGGGGAGCTTGCCGGCGCAAGAGCTGCCGTTGTGGATTCTGGCCCTGGTCTGGCCGGGGTCTGTCGTGTCGGCCGTGATCTATGTCGCCTCCCTGCAGGGCGCCATGTTGTTGCACCGTCTTCGGCGGGAGCCCTGACGCCTATCGGGACGAGCGGTTCGGGCGGCGGTCTGAGCGCTGGCCGGGCTCGCGGCTTTCGCGGCGCCAGCGGATCGACAGGCTGGTGTCGCCCTGGCCGCCGAACTGCGAGCTGAGGGCCAGATTGCGGCGCGGTTGCCATTCGACCTTGACGGCAGCGCCGCCCTCTCCGCCGCCGATGACCTCCAGATAGACGTCGTCGGTGATGTAGCGCCCGCCGGCGACGGTCACCGCCGAGGCCTCGCCGCCGAAGGACAGGCGGTCGAGCCCAGCCAGTTCGCGCAGATTTCCGATCACGTCGAATCCGCCGCCGCCGGCCAGGGCCGCCACGCCGGCGGCCAGTTGGGCCGCTTCGAACGGCGACAGCTGGGAAGCCGAGCGGCCGAACAGCACCTGGGACAGGATCTCGTCCTGGGGCAGGGCCGGTGTGGAGGTGAGAGCGATCTTCGGCTGGTCCGCCGTTCCGGTCACATTGATGGTGGCTGTCAAGGACGTGTCCTCGCGCGTCGCCGACAGGTTCAGGCGGATCTGCTTGGGATCGGTGGACAGGGTGACGCGGCCGGTCTCGTCGAAGATGAACCGCTTGCCCGCGAACTCGTAGTCGCCGCGAACCACATTGGCCGTGCCGGTAAGCTGGGGTTGGGCGATGGTTCCGCCGACCCGCGCGTTGACGTCGAGCACGACGTTCAGACCCCGGCCGCTGACCCGCACCTTGCCGCCGGCCGAGCGCAGGCTGATGTCCATGCCGATCTGGGGACCACGGCTGCGGGTCTGCGTCTCCTCCGGATCGCCGCCGGGGCGGTTGATCTCGACCACGTCCATCGAGACAATGCCGGTCGATCCGGGCACTTCGGGCTCGATCCGGGCCTCGTCGATGGTGATGTCGCCGGACAGCTGGATGTTGCCGTCCTGGCCTCGGACGATGGTGATCGGACCCGACGCCCGCGCCTCGCCGATGTCGTTGTCGATGACGCGGAACCGGGTCAGGGTCAGCCGCGCCGTCGATCCCGATCCCTCGCGCAGCCCGACCCGCCCTTGGCCCGTGACGGTCCCCCCCGCCGTGTCGTTCGCCGTGAAGGTCTCGATCTGGGCGGTCGTGTCGTCGAAGCGGGTGCGCAGATTCAGGTCGCCGAGCACCAGACCGACGCCCTTCTCGCGGTAGGACCCCTGGCTCAGGTCAAACCGGCCGTTCAGGCGCGGGGCGGCCAGGGTGCCCGCGATTTCCGCCTGCCCCGCCACCTGTCCGGCAAGGCTGCGTTCCCCGCCTAGAAACAGGTCCCAGATCGGCTGGATCTGACCGTTGATCGAGACGGATCCGGACATGGGCCGCTGGCGGGCGATGGCCAGACGCAGAGGGGCGGCCGAGGCCTCGACCGGAAGGGCGATGTCGGCCGAGGCCTGAACCGCGCCTTCGTCCTGGGCTTCGGCCTTGAGGGTGAGGGTGTTGTTGATCAGGCTGGCGTCCAGTCGTCCGTCCACGGCCAGACCGCGCGGCGCATCGATGCTGCGCACGTCCTGCAGGGTGACATTGGCCGAACCGGAGAGGTCGTCGCCGGAGCCGCGCAAGGCCACGCGGCCCGTCGCGCGCCCGCGCAGCTGGGGCGAGAGTGTCTGCAGATCGACGCTGGTCAGGTCCGCCTGGATGATGGCGGTGCGGGCGTCCTGCCGCAGGTCCGCCATCAGCACGCCGCTGCCGACGCCCAAGTCGAGATGGGCGGTGCGGGTCGCGCCGTCCAGCACGATCGACGCCGGGCTTCGGGTGGTGAAGGCGACGTCGCGCACACGCCCGCCGCCACGCAGGGACAGGGCCTGGGCGTCGCCGCGTCGCGAATAGACGCCCGTGCCGTTGAACTGGGCCGGGGTTCCGCCGCCGACGTCCAGCGCCAGGCTGAAGGGGAGGTTGTCCAGCGTGCCGCGTCCGTCCAGGTCAATGGTGCGGATCGTCCAGCTCTGGCGGGCGAGGCGAATATTGCGGCCGCTGACGTCCAGAATGGCGCTGTCCGATCCGCCGCCTTCGGTCAGGCGGATCCGGCCGTCGGCCTGGCCGGCGGCCAGGAAGGCGCCTGCGCGCGCGGTAAAGCTGAGGTCGGCGCTGGACGGCACGTTTCGAGACAGGGCGATCGCGCCCTGGGCCGCCACGCCGCCGGCGTTGACGTCGAGGTCCGTCAGGCGAATCCGGTCGCCGCCGAGGAAGAAGTTGCCGGACGCCCGCGCTGGGCCGTAGTTCGACCCGCTGGTCACGGTGATCCGGCCGTCGGAGGCGTCGGCGCCGCGACGGAAGCTGAGGATCAGGTCGGCGTTCGTCAGGGTCAGGGCGCCGGCCGCGACCTTGTCGAAGCCGGCGGTCAGATCGACGCGCGGCTGGGACAGGGTTCCGGTCAGGGCGCCGCGACCGTTCATGTTCCCGTCGATCTCCACCGGACCGGCGGCGAAGGGGCCGCGGGCGTTCCAGTCGAGCGCCAGCCGCAGGCCGCCGTTGGTTTCGATCAGGCCCTTGGCCCCGGCGCGCCCGGCCGCGCCGGTCAGTTCGCCGCGTTCGACCTGGATGCGTCCGCCGTTCAACTGACCCGCCAGCTGCAGTCGGGGAGTGCGGCCCAGCAGACGGTTCAGCTCGTCCATGCCGACGGTCAGGTTGCGCCCCCTTCCGTCGAAGGTGAGGGACCAGGGGGCGCCGGCCTTCGCCGAAGAGGCGCGGATCGGGCCGCCGAAGGCGCCGCCGGCGTTCGACAGGATGCGCGAGGCGTCGGTCAACTGGGCCTCGCCCCGGAAGCCCATGCCGCCCAGCAGATTGCGCGAGCCGGAACCCTTCAGCGTCAGGCCCTGGCCTTGCAGGTCGATCTTTTCCAGCAGGATGGCGCCGTCCTTCATCCGGGCGGCCTCCATCTGCACGCGCGGTGCGGCGCCCAGAAGGCCGCCGATCAGGCCCGCTGTCGAACCCCCGTTGGCTCGGACGTCGCCGTCCAGATCCATGCGGCCGTTCCTGACCTGGATGTTCAGGGGGCCGGTGATGCGGGTGGCGCGGTAGCTGGCCACATTGGCGTTGAGCAGGGTGGCCCGGCCTTCAAGGCTCCAGGTCTGGGCGTCGCCCTTGAACACCCCGGCGTAGGCGGCGGGGCCTGCGACGTCCGAGCCGATCAGGCGGCTGAGCGAGGCGGCCTGGACCTCCAGCTGGATTCCGCTGGGCGAACTGCGGTCTGACATGCGGATCACGCCGCGCGCCTCGGAGGCGATATTGTCGGACGTCAGTTTCCAGCTGACGCCCTGATAGGCCTTGTCCCTGGTCGGGACCATGGCGAAGCCGAACCGGGCGGTGCGGCCGACGCGCTCGATGAAGGGGGCGAACAGGTCCGAGCCGCTGAAGTCGAAATAGCCCCAGACGCGCGAGCCGTTGTCCCCGAACTTGCCGTCCACGGTTAGGGGGGTGAAGCGGCCGGTTTGCACCTTGGCCTGGACCAGTTCGTCATTCAGGACAGCCACGGCGGAGAAAGGCTGATCCGGCGAATAGCCCAGCGCGCCGGCCAGGGGGCCGCCCTGGGCCTCGTTGGCGCGCAGGTTGACCCGCGTCTCCTCCAGCTTGCCGCCGAAGGTGGCCGCCAGCCGCAGATAGTCGCCGGGGCGGTTCATGCTGTCGGCATTGACTGTCGCGCTCTTGGCGCCGCGACGCGGCAGATCGAGCGCTCCGTTCAGATTCCAGCGGCCGTATTCCTTGGAGAAGCCTTCCAGAAGTTCGATCCGGGCTGCGAAGCGGTCGATGTCCACGTCGATCGGCTGGGGGCCGCCGGGGGCGCCGCTGGGGGCGTCCAGCACGGGGCGACGGATCAGTTGGATCACGTCCGCGCTGATCTCGGTGGCGTGGAAGCGGCGGGTGATCAGGGGCCAGTAGGACCAGTCGACCCGCACGTTGCGGGCGTCCAGCCAGACTCCGTCTCGGTCGGTGACCGTGACCCGGTCCAGGGTGAAGTCGTCGAACAGATCGCCCTTCAGCCCATAGACGTTGATCCGGCCATAGCGGCTGATCTTCTGGCCCTGGACGAAACCGGTGACCAGTTCGCGCCCGGCGTCGGACACGATGTACATCCGGCCGCCGATCAGGGCGATGACGACCAGGATCAGCAGTCCGCCGATCACCCCGCCGACGATCAGGGCCAGAAGCTGCAACAGGCTGCGCTTCTTCCGGACCTCGGCGGCGGTCTCGTCCGGCGGGCCGGCGTCCGGCGTGTTTTCGGGCGGAGCTTCGGTCAAAACGCTTGCCCGATGCTGATGTAGATCTGGAAGGCGGAGTCGCCGTCGCGCTTGTCGAGGGGCACGGCGATGTCCGCGCGAATGGGGCCGAACGGCAACTTGTAGCGCACCCCGACGCCGGCGCCGTAGCGCATATTGCTGAAGTTGGGCGTCTCCTCGAAGCCGACGGCCCCGGCGTCGACGAAAGCCACGGCCTGGAAGCTCTGGCCGATATCGTGGCGGACCTCCAGCGAGGTCTCGAACAGCGACAGACCGCCGCGCGGCGTCTGGTCGGGCAGTTCGGGATTGACCCCCTGGTAGGAATAGCCCCGGACCGAGCCGCCGCCGCCGGAGTAGAACAGACGGTCGGAGGGGACGCTGAGCTCGCTGCCGCCGATAATGGCGCCGAGGCGGACGCGGCCCGCGAGCACGGTGCGGGCCTGATCCTGGAGCGGCAGATAGGCGGTGACCTGGCTTTCGCTGCGCAGGAACAGAATGGTGTCCTCGCCCGCCACCGCCGTGGGCTGGACCGACACGGTCATCCGCCATCCCGTGGTCGGGTTCAGCGGGTCGTTCGAGTTGTCGATATAGGCGCTCGTACGGCCCGTCACTATGGCCAGGTCGCGGTCGAAGCTCACGGCGCTGGGCGGGACCGACGTATAGTCGTAGCGGTTTTCATTGTACTGGCCCGCGTCCAGTCCCAGGCCGTAGTTGAAGTAGGAGGTCCGGCCGATCCGTTGTTGCAGTTCGGCCGCCAGCACCAGAGCGGTGCGTTCGTAAGCATCAGTATCTTCCTTGACCACGCCGGCGCTGAGTTTCAGCGTCCGGCCGGGCTTGCGCCAGTGGGGCAGGGACAGATCGGCGCCGATCCGGCTGTCGATGTCGGCGAACCGGGTTTCCATGACCAGGGTGTCGGCGCGGCCGAAGCGATTATAGCGGGTCCAGATGAAGTCGACGCCCGCGCCCTCGGCCGTCGACCAGGTGGCGCCGGCCTCGACCACGCGGCGTGGCCGGTCATTCAGATTGACGATGACGGGGCGAAGTCCGTCGGCCGTGGTCTGGCCGACGGGGCTGAGGGCGACGCCGACGCCGTCGTAGACGCCGGTGTCCAACAGGCGGCGTTCCAGTTCGGCCACTTGGTCCGGGTCGTAGCGGTCGCCTTCGTTCCACGGCGCCAGACCGGCGACCCAGGCGCGATTGGTGCGTCCGGCCCGTTGCAGCACCACGCCGTCCAGTCGCACCAGGCGACCGGAGTCGATGCGGTATTCGGGGGCCACGGTGAAGGCGGCGTGATCGACCACGACGCGGCGCGGTTCGGCCTTGGCGTCGGCGTAGCCGTTGCGGGACAGGCTGGCGACGGCCCGGCCCTCGCCGGCGATGACATCGACCGCGCGCCCGGGCTCGCCGGGCTTCAGGCCGACGGCCGCCAGGGCCTTGGCGGCGTTGTCCGCGTCGGGCGGGGTCTCGATCCAGGTGATGGTCGGCTGGGTCAGCAGGAACCGGCGGCCCGGCTGCACCGAGACGATGGCGGAGGGACGGTCATCCCCCTCGACCACATCTTCGAGCACCGGCTGGTAGTAGGCTTCGGAGCGGAGCAGGGCCTCGGCCGCCGACATCGCCCCCTGGGCCCGGCGGCGGGCTTCGAAGCGGCTTTCCGGGGCGCCGTCCACCTCGCCCACTGCCCGTTCAAGCAACCGGCGCAGTTCGGCGTCCATGTCGCCGCGAATGGCGGCGCGCGGTTCGGCGGCGGCGGCCTGGGCGACGAGGCTGCAGGTCGCCAGGACGGCGAGAAACAGGGTGGGCCGGAACGTCAAACTCTAGCTTTCGTCAAGGGCGCGGCTTGCGGGCCGGCGCCTCGGTACGCCACTTTCGGGCGCCTGTCGCCTTGAGGCGGGGCGGGCCTCAATAGAACAGGGTTTCGCTTTCGGGCTGGACCGACTGTTCGGATGTCCGCTCTTCCGGCGGGGTCTGCGACTCGGGGGTGGGGGCGGGGTCGGTCACCTCGGGCGCGACCACAGGCTCGGCCGAGTCCTCGGCGGCCGGCGCCTGAATCTCGACCGGGGGCGTGTCGGCGTAGTCGTCCTGGGACCGGGACTGGAAGTCGTCGCACGCCGCAAGCGCCAGCGCGCCCAGCGCGGTCGCGGTCAGAACGAAGATCGAGCGGCTCATCGGAACAGGTCCCCGGGGTAACGGTAGGTGCAACGCCTTGGGCGCTGTCCTGTTCCATAGCGCCGAAAACCGCAGGGGTCATCCCGCCTCCTTGGCCCAAGCGAGGCGGGCCTGGTCCAGGTTCAGCGCGGGGGGCGCGGCCGCAGGTTCGGGCACGACGCCGTCGAAGCGGGGCGCCGGAGCGGGGAGGCCCTGGGCGA
>MGLN01000071.1:17691-21418 GCA_001796045.1 Caulobacterales bacterium RIFOXYB1_FULL_67_16
GAGACGCAGGCCTCGGTTTGGGCGAAATGCGCGGCCCAGTCGTCCCGGTCCCGCGTGGCGAACAGGGCGGCGAAGCGGGCGTGGAGGGCCGGCCAGGCCGTCATGTCGTACTGGGGCGCGTCGTCGGGATCGATCTCGAGGCCCGCCAGCAGGGCGGCGTAGAAGCGCGGCTCCAGGGCCGCCACCGCGACGAAGCCGCCGTCGCGGCAGGCGTAGCAGCGATAGAATGGGGCGCCCCCGTCCAGCAGATTGGCGCCCCGGCGGTCGCTCCAGACGCCCCGGCCGCGCAGGGCCTGGAACAGGCCGCCCAGCAGGGCCGTCCCGTCGGTCATGGCGGCGTCGACGATGCGGCCTCGACCGGTGGTCCGGGCGTCCAGCAGGGCCGCCAAGACGCCGGTGACCAGCATCATGGCCCCGCCGCCGTAGTCGCCGACCAGGTTCAGAGGCGGGGAGGGGGGACGGTCCGGCTCGCCCATGGCGTGCAGCAGGCCGGTCAGGCCGATGTAGTTCAGGTCGTGCCCCACCTGGTCGGCGAGGGGGCCGGTCTGGCCCCAGCCCGTGACCCGGCCGTAGACGAGGGCAGGATTGCGCGCCTGGAGCGTCTCCGGGCCGTAGCCCAGCCGTTCCATGACGCCGGGGCGAAAGCCCTCGATCACGGCGTCGGCCCGGTCGACGAGGGCGAGGACGGCCTCGCGGTCCGCCTCCGATTTCAGGTCTACGGGCACGGCGGCGCGGCCCCGGTGCAGCAGGGCGCCGCCCACCTCGTCGAAGGCCGCCGCGCCGGCCGAGGCCGAACGGGTCAGGCGCAGCACCTCGGCCCCCAGGTCGGCCAGCATCAGGCCGGCGAAGGTGACGGGGCCCAGGCCGTCGAATTCGAGGACGCGAAGTCCGTTCAGCGGTTTCATGTGCATTGAGTAGCAGACCCGGTCTTGACCGGAAGGACGGATTGCAACAGAAGGCGCCCTTCGACGGTTCGGGCCAGCCCCGGACGTCGCGCGGTGCGTCCTTAGCTCAGTTGGTTAGAGCATCTGACTTTTAATCAGAGGGTCCTCGGTTCGAGCCCGAGAGGACGTACCATTTCTCCCTTCTGCAGGGTCTCCCTCCATGGCGTCGGCCTGCCGATCGTCGCCTGACGACGATTTTGTGATGGTTGATCCGTAAGGCTCCTGATTGCGAATTGTGCCGTTTTGGGATTAGCTCCTGGGATAAACAAAAAAGACCCTAGGGAGTGAGCATGAGACAAGATCACGGTCATGAATTCGACTTCGCGGGCGGCCTGGCCCTGGGTCTGGTGTTCAGCCTGCTGGCCTGGGGCGTCATGGTCGCAGGCTTGGCCCGGATGTTTTGATCGGAGCGGCTTGCGTGCTCTAAGGGCCGCATGAAGCCGATCCTGACGCCCGCCCTTGCTGTTCTGTTCGTCCTGGCCGGGTGCAACGCCGGCCGGTCCGCCATGGGTGGCGCCGAGCAGGTGGGCGCGGGCCTGGGGGATGCGGTCACCGCGCCGCTGGAAGACTTCAACCTGCGCCGCCAGCTGATTCCGACCGTCCTCTTGCAGGCCGAGGCCAATCCGTACGATCTGCGCAATCTGAACCAATGCACCACCATCGCCGCCGAGGTGGCGCGGCTGGACGAGGCCTTGGGGCCGGACACGGACGAGCCGCCGCGCCATGACGGGTCCTACGTCAGCGAGCGGGCGGCCGATGCGGCGGCCAAGGCGACGCTGGACGCCATTCGCGGCACGACGACGGACTTCATTCCCGGCCGCAGCTGGGTGCGGCGCCTGAGCGGGGCGGAACAGCACAGCCGTCATGTGCAGTCGGCCATACAGGCGGGGCGGATGCGGCGCGCCTTCCTGAAGGGGATCGGCATGCAGAGGAACTGCGCCCCGCCGGCGGCGCCGAGCTGGTTCCGCCCGAGGCGGTAGGGGCTCAGCCGTTCGACACATGCCGCGCGTGGAAGTCGCGGCGGAAGGCTTCGAATCGGCCTTCGGAAATCGCGGCGCGCATGGCGGCGGTCAGGGCCTGGTAGAAGGCGACATTGTGCCAGCTGAGCAGGACCTTGCCGAGGATTTCGTCGGCCCGGATCAGGTGGTGCAGATAGGCCTTGGAATAGCCCGATGAGGCCGGGCAGGGGATGGAGGGATCCAGCGGATCCTGGTCCTCGGCGAAGCGGGCGTTCTTCAGGTTCAGCGGGCCGTCCCAGGTCCAGGCCTGGCCGTGGCGGCCGGCGCGGGTGGGCAGGACGCAGTCGAACATGTCGACCCCGCGATACACAGCCTCGACCAGATCGATCGGCTTGCCGACCCCCATCAGATAGCGGGGCCGGTCCGCGGGCAGGAACTCGGGGGCGTAATCCAGCACCTGACACATGGCGTGGTGGCCTTCGCCGACGGCCAGGCCGCCGATGGCGTAGCCGTCGAAGCCGATCTCCTGAAGCTGTTCGGACGACTGGCGGCGCAGATCCTCATAGGTCGAGCCCTGCTGAATGCCGAACAGGGCCTGGTTCTCCCGCGCGCCGAAGCGGGCCTTGGAGCGGGCGCCCCAGCGGATCGACAGCTCCATGGCCTTCTGGGCGGCGCTGCGTTCGGCCGGCCAGGAGACGCATTGGTCCAGTTGCATCGAGATGTCGGCGCCGATCCGGTCGGCCTGGATCTCGATCGAGCGCTCGGGCGTCAGGACGTGTTTGGAGCCGTCGATGTGGGAGGAGAAGGTCACGGCCTCTTCCTTGACCTTCGAAATGCCGGCCAGGGACATGACCTGGAAACCGCCCGAGTCGGTCAGAATCGGCTTGTCCCAGCCCATGAATTTGTGAAGCCCGCCCAGGCGCTCCATCCGCTCCGGGCCGGGGCGCAGCATCAGGTGATAGGTGTTGCCCAGGATGATGTCGGCGCCGGTCGCCTTGACCTGATCCACCGTCAGGGCCTTGACCGTCGCCGCCGTGCCGACGGGCATGAAGGCGGGGGTGCGGATGTCGCCGCGGGCGGTTTTCAGCACGCCGGTGCGGGCGCGACCTTCTTTGGCGGAGATTTCAAACGGGAAGGGCATCAGGCGATCAGTCGTTCAAGCTGTTCGACGCGCGCCAGATCCTTGGGGCGGCCGAACAGGCGGTAGAGGGCGATGTGGTCCTGGACGTCGGGGACGAACAGGGGGGTGTCTTCGACGAAGATCCGGCGGCGCGAGCTGAAGCCGACCTCGGCCCAGTCGCCGCCGTTTCGCACCTCCAGCCCGGCCATGACCTCGATCAGGATGGACTGGTCGTGAGCGCGGCCGAAGACGGCGGAGCGGAAGAGGCCCTCGCCCGGATCGGGCACGACCTGGCCGTCGAGGGCCGCCAAGAGGGTTCGGGCGTCGCGCGGGGCACACAGGACGTCGATGTCGGGGACGTGGATCTCGGTCAGCCCATAGAGGGCCAGGGCCGCGCCGCCGAAGATCCACCAGGGCTGGCCCAGGTCGCGCGCGGCCTCGCCCACGGCGATCAGGCCGTCGCGGAGGTCTTGCGGGAGATCGGGTTCGAGGTCGTCGGGGGTCACGGCGCGATCTTTCGTCAGGGGACGGCATTTAAGGGGTCGAGCGGCGGAAGGCCACAGGACAGGCGGGATCGTCTTCGCGCTTTCGCTGCGAAGTCTGGAGGCCCATCGCGAGTGGAGGGCGGGGCGGAGCGCCGGGCCTTCGCCCGGAGACATTGTGTTTTACCGTTTCGACGAAGACAGACGCTCCGCGCGCAGGGT
>MGLN01000072.1 GCA_001796045.1 Caulobacterales bacterium RIFOXYB1_FULL_67_16
CACGACCGCCGCGACCGCGCAGCTTGGCCTTCTTGATCAGTCCCTCGTACTGGTGCGCCAGCAGTTGGGACTGGATCTGGGCCACAGTGTCCATCGTGACCGACACGACAATCAAGATAGACGTTCCGCCGAAGTAGAGGCTGTTGCCCATCTGGGCGACCAGGAACTCGGGCAGCAGACAGACGGCGGGGATATAGGCCGCGCCGATCACCGTCAGACGGGTCAGGACATAGTCCAGATATTCGGCCGTGCGCTTGCCCGGACGGATGCCTGGCAGGAAGCCGCCGTATTTCCGCAGGTTCTCGGCCGTATCCTCCGGGTTGAAGGTGATCGAGGTGTAGAAGAAGCAGAAGAAGATGATCAGGGCCGCATACAGGGCCATGAACAACGGCTGGCCGTGCGTCAGCTGCGACGTGACCAGCGGCAGCCAGCCCAGATAGTCGGGCAGGTCCGCATTGGCGGTCAGGCTGGCCACCGTGGTCGGCAGCATCAGCAGGGACGAGGCGAAGATCGGCGGGATGACCCCGGCCGTATTGACCTTAAGCGGCAGGAACGACCGCTCGCCGCCGGCCATCCGGTTGCCTTCCTGGCGCTTCGGATACTGGATCAGCAGACGGCGCTGGGCCCGTTCCATGAAGACGATGAAGACCACGGTCACGACCGCCAGCACGGCGATGAACAACAGGGCGAAGGCCGACATCTGACCCTGCTGGGCCAGGCCCAGCATCCGGGCGATGGTCGACGGCAGAACCGCCACGATGCCGGCGAAGATGATCAGCGAGATGCCGTTGCCGACGCCGCGCGCCGTCACCTGCTCGCCCAGCCACATCAGGAACATGGTGCCGCCCGTCAGGGTCACGACGGTCGAGACCAGGAAGAAGATCCCCGGATTGTCGACCAGACCCGGCTGGGCGTTCAGACCCGCCGCGATGCCCAGCGACTGGGCCAGGGCCAGAAACACCGTCAGATAACGGGTGTACTGGTTCAGCTGCTTGCGGCCGCTCTCCCCGCCTTCCTTCTTCAGCTTCTCCCAGGGCGGATACACCGTGCCCATCAGCTGCACGATGATCGACGCCGAGATATAGGGCGCGACGTTCAGCGCGAAGATGGCCATCCGCTCGACCGCGCCGCCCGAGAACATGTTGAACATGTCCAGGATGCCGCGCTGACCCGAAGGGTCCTGGAAGAACTGCAGGAAGGCCTGCGAGTTGATGCCCGGGATCGGCACATAGGTGCCGATGCGATAAACCAGCAAGGCGCCCAGCGTGAACAGCAGGCGCTTGTGCAGCTCGGTCGCTTTCGCGAACGAGCCCATGTTCATATTGGCGGCGAGTTGTTCTGCGGCCGAAGCCATTATGCGTCCCCACGACTGACTGAGTCGTCAGATAGGCGGAAAGCGGCCCTCATGCGAGAGCCGCTTCCATTGTTTCGTCGTCGCGGATGTCTTCAGCGCCCTGAACAGGGTTGGGGTCTAACCGCGACGACGTGTTTCTCAGGCCTTGGAAGCGGTGCGCTTGGCGCGAGCCGAGACCTTGTTGGCGTCGCCCTTGGGCGCCTTGGGGGCCGGAGCCTTGCCCTTGGCGGCGTTGCGCTTCTCGACGCGGGCCGCAGCCTTGGCTTCGGCTTCGATACGCTGTTCGACGACCGAACCGCCGGCGGCTTCGATGGCCTTCTTGGCGCCGGCCGTGGCCGACCAGACGACCAGGTTCAGCTTGGCCTTGATTTCGCCGGTGCCCAGCAGACGGACGCCGTCCTTGACGCGGCGGATCACGCCGGCGGCGACCAGGGCTTCGCCCTTGATCTCGGCCGAGGCGTCCAGCTTGCCGGCGTCGATGGCGTCCTGCAGACGCCACAGGTTCACTTCGGCCAGCTTCAGGGCGTTCGGGTTGTTGAAGCCGCGCTTGGGCATACGCATGTACAGCGGCATCTGGCCGCCTTCGAAGCCCAGCAGGCTGACGCCGGTCCGCGACTTCTGACCCTTGACGCCGCGGCCCGAGGTCTTGCCCTTGCCGGAGCCGGGGCCGCGGCCCACGCGCATGCGCTTCTTGTGCGCGCCTTCGTTGTCGCGAATTTCGTTCAGTTTCATGTGCCTGATCCTTTCGGGTGCTAGCGCCCGGACACAGTCCGGACTCGGCTGTAAAAATTGAAGGGCCGCTCATAGGCGACCCCTGACGCATAAGCAAGATGCGAAACGCCCTCCCCCGGGATCCGGGAGAGGGC
The DNA here is from genome assembly GCA_001796045.1 of Caulobacterales bacterium RIFOXYB1_FULL_67_16. Lineage (GTDB taxonomy): Bacteria > Pseudomonadota > Alphaproteobacteria > Caulobacterales > Caulobacteraceae > Brevundimonas. The sequence continues at coordinate 2,221 of MGLN01000072.1, forward strand.
GTAAGGCTTACTTCTCGACCACTTCCACCAGGTGGTGGACCTTGGCGATCATGCCGCGAACCGAAGGCGTGTCCTCCAGGGTCGCTTCGCGGCCCATGCGGTTCAGGCCCAGGCCCACCAGGGTGGCGCGCTGGTCGTTCTTGCGACGGATCGGCGAACCGATCTGCTTGACGGTGACGGTCTTCTTCTCGGCCATGACTTAGGACTCCACGGCTTCCGGCGCCGAGGCGCCGTCGTTGCGGCGGCCCATCAGGTCAGCGACCTTCTTGCCACGCTTGGAAGCGACCTGACGCGGCGACGACTGGACCTTGAGGGCTTCGAACGTCGCACGGATCATGTTGTAAGGGTTCGACGAACCGGTCGACTTGCCCACGACGTCCTGAACGCCGAGGGTTTCGAGGACCGCACGCATCGGACCGCCCGCGATGACGCCGGTTCCGGGAGGGGCCGCGCGCATCATGATCTTGCCGGCGCCCCAACGGCCGTTGCCGTCGTGGTGCAGGGTGCGGTTCTCGCGCAGAGGCACGCGGATCATCGTCTTCTTGGCTTCTTCGGTCGCCTTGCGGATGGCTTCCGGCACTTCACGCGCCTTGCCGTGACCGAAGCCGACGCGACCCTTGCCGTCGCCGACGACCATCAGGGCGGCGAAGCTGAAGCGACGGCCACCCTTCACGGTGGCGGCGACGCGGTTGATGTGCACCAGCTTCTCGATGATGTCGCTTTCCGGGGCCTCGGCGGCGGCGGGAGCGTTGCGGTCGCGGCGATTACGATCGCCGCCGCCGCGTTGGGGTTGTTGCGCCATCTGTCGCGTCCCTTAGAAGTTCAGGCCGGCTTCACGCGCGGCTTCCGCCAGCGCCTTCACCCGTCCGTGATAGATGTACTCGCCCCGGTCGAAGACGACGTCCTTGACGCCCTTCTCGATGGCGCGCTCGGCGATCAGCTTGCCGATGGCCGTAGCCGCGGCGATGTCCGAACCCTTGGAGCCCTTGCCGCCCTCCAGCGACGAGGCGGCCACGACCGTCACGCCCTTGGCGTCGTCGATGATCTGGGCCGAGATGTTCTTGTCCGAACGATAGACCGACAGACGCAGGCGACCGTTGGCGACAGCCTTCAGGCGACGGCGAGTGCGCTCGGCGCGGCGCTTGGCTTGTTGTCGAAGAGAAAGAGCCATGACTTACTTCTTCTTGCCTTCCTTGCGACGCACGGTCTCGCCGGCGTAACGGACGCCCTTGCCCTTGTAGGGCTCCGGCGGACGCAGCTTGCGGATGACCGCGGCGATCTGACCGACGGCTTGCTTGTCCGCGCCCAGGATCTTGATCTCGGTCTGCTTCGGAACCGCGAAGCTGACGCCGGCCGGCGGATCGATGTCGACTTCATGCGAGAAGCCGAGTTGCAGCGACAGGGCATTGCCCTTCATCGCGGCGCGGTAACCCACGCCGACCAGCTCCAGCGACTTCTCGAAGCCGGTGGTGACGCCGGTGACCATGTTGTCGACCAGGGTGCGCGACAGACCCCACATGGCGCGACCGCGCTGGGTGTCGGTCCGCAGACCCAGCGACAGCTCGTCGCCTTCGTGCTTGACTTCGATTTCTTCGGCGACAGTCCAGGAGCGTTCGCCCTTCGGACCCTTCACCGAGACGGTCTGGCCGTCGAGCGTGACCGTCACGCCCTTCGGCACTGCGATGGTTTTCTTGCCAATACGGGACATATCAGTAGACCCTGCAGAGGACTTCGCCGCCGACATTGGCGTCGCGAGCGGCGGCGTCGGACATGACGCCCTTCGAAGTCGAGAGGATCGAGATGCCGAGGCCGTTCTTGACGGGCTTCAGATCGCCGATCGCGGAGTAGACGCGGCGGCCCGGCTTGGACACGCGCGCGATCTCGGCGATGACGGGCTGACCGTCGAAGTACTTCAGCTCGATCTCGAACTGCGGAAACTCACCCGGGTTCTGAACCAGGTTGTAGCCGCGGATGTAGCCCTCGTCCTGCAGCACGTCGAGGACGCGCTGGCGCAGACGGGAAGCCGGGGTCAGCACCTTGGAACGCTTGCGGGTCGCCGCGTTCTTGATGCGAGCGATCATGTCGCTCAGGGGATCGTTGATCATCATGTCTCTTCGCTCCCCTTACCAGCTGGACTTGGTCAGGCCCGGGATCTGACCCAGGTTGCCAAGCTCACGCAGCGCGATCCGGCTCATCTTGAGCTTGCGGTAGAACGCACGCGGACGACCGGTCACTTCGCAACGGTTGCGAATACGGGTCGGCGCGGAGTTGCGCGGCAGTTCAGCCAACTTCAGGCGCGCGGCGAAGCGCTCCTCAAGCGGCAGGTTTTCGTCGTTGGCGGTCGCCTTCAGGGCGGCCCGCTTCGCGGCATACTTCGCAACCAGGGCCTTGACGGCTTCGTTGCGGTTTACGGCGCTCTTTTTAGCCATTGTGCTCTTCCCTTCCCGCTCAGTTCTTCAAGAACGGGAACTTGAACTCGGTGAGGAGAGCCTTGGCTTCCTCATCGGTCTTGGCCGTGGTGCAGACGACAATGTCCATGCCCCACATCTGGTCGATCTGGTCGTAATTGATTTCCGGGAACACGATGTGTTCCTTCAGACCGGTGGCGTAGTTGCCGCGACCGTCGAAGGACGTGCCCTTCAGACCGCGGAAGTCCTTCACGCGCGGAAGCGCGATCGTGATGAAACGGTCCAGGAACTCGTACATCTGGTCGCCGCGCAGGGTGACCTTGCCGCCGATGACCATGCCTTCGCGCAGCTTGAAGCCGGCGATGGAGTTACGGGCCTTGGTGGCGACGGCCTTCTGACCGGCGATGGCCGTCAGATCCTTGAGGGCCGCATTGGCCTTCTTGGAGTCGGCGACGGCTTCGCCGATGCCCATGTTCAGGACGATCTTGTCCAGCTTGGGCACCTGCATCTCGTTCGTATAGCCGAACTTGGCCTTCATCTCCGCACGGATGCGGCTCTGATACTCGGCCTTGAGGCGGGGAGTGTATTTCTCGGTAGCCATCAGATGACGTCTCCCGTCGTCTTGGCGAAGCGGACCTTCTTGTCCCCTTCGGTCCGGAAGCCGACGCGGGTCGCCTTGCCGTTGGCGTCGGCGATCGCGACGTTCGACAGGTGAAGCGAGGCTTCCTTGTTCTTGATGCCGCCCTGCGGGTCAGCCTGGCTCGGACGCGTGTGGCGCTGAACCATGTTGACGCCTTCAACGACGACGCGATTTTCGGAGGGCAGGACCTTCAGCACGGCGCCCGTGCGGCCCTTGTCCTTGCCGGTGAGGACGACGACGCGGTCGCCCTTCTTGATCTTGGCGGCCATGGTTACAGGACCTCCGGAGCCAGCGAGATGATCTTCATGTGGTTCTTGGCGCGCAGTTCGCGGGGAACCGGGCCGAAGATCCGCGTGCCGACAGGCTCGTTCTGCTTGTTGACGATGACGGCGGCCGACTTGTCAAAGCGGATGACCGAGCCGTCCTTGCGTTGGATGTCCTTGGCGGTGCGCACGACGATGGCGCGCACGACGTCGCCCTTCTTCACGCGGCCGCGCGGAATGGCTTCCTTCACGGAGGCGACGATAGTGTCGCCGATCGAGGCGTAGCGGCGCTTGGAGCCGCCCAACACCTTGATGCACATGACCCGGCGGGCGCCCGAATTATCGGCCACTTCCAGGTTAGTTTGCATCTGGATCATAAGATCAGATCCTTCTGATTACGAGGCGGAGGCGTTGGAAAGGACTTCCCAGCGCTTCAACTTGGACTTGGGGGCGCACTCGACGATGCGAGCGACGTCGCCGACTTTGAGCGCGTTGGCTTCGTCGTGGGCGTGGTACTTCTTGGACGACCGGACGGTCTTCTTCAGAAGCGGGTGCAGCAGGGTGCGCTCCACCTTCACGACGACGGTCTTGTCGCCCTTGTCGGACACGACCACGCCTTCAAGAATTCGCTTGGGCATATTCGTTTCCTTACGAGGCCGCACGTTTCTCGCGCAGAAGCGTCGAGATGCGGGCGATGTCTTTGCGCACTTCACCCACGCGGTGGGTCTTTTCCATCTGGCCGGTGGCCGCCTGGAAGCGCAGGTTGAACTGTTCCTTCTTGAGCTTCAGCAGCTCGTCGGCCAGTTGGTCGGTCGTTTGCGACCGCAGATCGGCGATCTTGGTCATTAGGCGGCTTCCTCAACTTGGGCGATGCCGGCGTCGAGACGGGTCACCACCTTGGTGCGGACCGGCAGCTTGGCTGCGCCGAGGCGCAGGGCTTCGCGGGCGACTTCGTCGGACACGCCGTCGATTTCGAACAGGATGCGGCCCGGGTGGCAGCGCGCCGCCCAATAGTCCACCGCGCCCTTGCCCTTACCCATCCGAACTTCGGCCGGCTTGCCCGTGACGGGCAGGTCGGGGAAGACGCGGATCCAGACGCGGCCCTGACGCTTCATCTGGCGGGTGATCGCGCGGCGGGCCGCCTCGATCTGACGCGCCGTGATGCGTTCCGGTTCCAGCGTCTTCAGGCCGTACGACCCGAAGTTCAGCGAGAAGCCGCCCTTGGCCGAGCCGTGGATACGGCCCTTGAAGGCCTTGCGGTACTTGGTCTTCTTCGGTTGCAACATGACTTAGTTCTCACGTCCCCGATCGCGACGCGGACCGCGGTCGCCACGGGGGCCGCCGCGTTCGCGGCCTTCGTTCGAGGACGGACCCGAGGCTTCCTGGGCCCAACGCTTGTCCTGGGCCATCGGGTCGTGCTCGAGCACTTCACCCTTAAACACCCAGACCTTCACGCCGATGATGCCGTAGGTCGTCTTGGCTTCGTAGAAGCCGTAGTCGATGTCGGCCCGCAGGGTGTGAAGCGGCACGCGGCCTTCGCGATACCATTCCATCCGCGCGATTTCGGCGCCGCCCAGACGACCCGAGACATTCATCCGAATGCCCTTGGCGCCCAGACGCATGGCCGATTGCATCGACCGCTTCATGGCGCGACGGAATGCAACGCGACGTTCCAGCTGCTGCGCGATGTTCTCGGCGATCAGCTGAGCGTCGGTTTCCGGCTTGCGGACTTCGATGATGTTCAGGTGAACTTCACCCTCGGTGCGCGCCGAGATGTCCTTGCGGAGCTTCTCGATGTCAGCGCCCTTCTTGCCGATCACGACGCCCGGACGGGCGGCGTAGATGGTGATGCGGCACTTCTTGTGCGGGCGCTCGATGATGATGCGCGACACGCCGGCGGCGGACAGGCGCTCCCGCAGCCACTCGCGCAGCTTCAGGTCCTGGTGCAGCAGGCGGGAATAGTCGGCGCCGGCGGCGAACCAACGGCTGTCCCACGTGCGGTTCACGCCGAGGCGCAGACCGACCGGATTGATTTTCTGTCCCATCAGGCGGCCTCGCCGGCTTCGCGGACCACGATGGTGATCTCGCTGAACGGTTTCAGGATGCGCGACGAGCGACCACGAGCACGGCTCGCGAAACGCTTCATCACCAGGTTCTTGCCCACGAAGGCCTCGGCGACGACCAGGTTGTCGATGTCGAGGTTGTGGTTGTTCTCGGCGTTCGAGATCGCCGAATACAGGACCTTGCGGACGTCGCCGGCGATGCGCTTACGGCTGAATTCCAGCTCGTTCAGCGCCTTCTGAACCGGCATGCCGCGGATCGAGGCGGCGACCAGGTTCAGCTTCTGAGGGCTGATGCGCATGTTGACCTGCTTGGCGCGGGCCTCGGTCGGGCCGACCCGACGAATGTTCTTGGTCTGGGCCATCGGTTACTTCCTTTTGGCCTTCTTGTCCGCCGCGTGACCCGGGAAGTTCCGGGTCGGGGCGAACTCGCCGAACTTCATGCCGACCATCTCTTCCGAGACCGACACGGGAACGTGCTTCTGACCGTTATGGACGCCGAACGTCAGACCGACGAACTGCGGCAGGATGGTGGAGCGGCGCGACCAGGTCTTGATCACGTCCTTGCGGCCCGACGATTGAACGGCGTCGGCCTTCTTGAGCAGATACCCGTCGACAAACGGGCCTTTCCAGGAGGAGCGGGCCATTCTTAGCGAGCCTTCTTCACGTGACGGGTACGGATGATGAACTTGTCCGTAGCCTTGTTCTTACGGGTGCGGGTGCCCTTGGTGTCCTTACCCCACGGCGTGACGGGGGTACGACCACCGGAGGTCCGGCCTTCACCACCACCATGCGGGTGGTCGATCGGGTTCATGGCGACGCCGCGGACGTGCGGACGCCAGCCCATGTGACGCTTGCGACCGGCCTTGCCCAGGTTCTGGTTCATGTGGTCGGGGTTCGAAACCGCGCCCACCGTGGCCATGCAGCCGTCCAGGACCATGCGCAGCTCGCCCGAGCCGAGACGGATCTGGGCGTAGCCCTGATCGCGACCCACCAGCTGGGCGTAGGCGCCGGCCGAACGGGCCAGCTGAGCGCCCTTGCCGGGCTTCATCTCGATGTTGTGGATGATCGTACCCACCGGCATCGAACGAAGCGGCATGGCGTTGCCCGGCTTCACGTCGGTCTTTTCGCCCGCGACCACCACGTCGCCGGCCTTAAGGCGTTGCGGCGCGATGATGTAGGTCTTCTCGCCGTCCTCGTAGGTCACGAGCGCGATGAAGGCGGTGCGGTTCGGGTCGTATTCCAGACGCTCGACCGTGCCGACCATGTCCCACTTGCGACGCTTGAAGTCGATCTTGCGGTACAGGGTCTTGGCGCCGCCGCCGCGGAAGCGGACCGCAACGCGACCGCCCTGCCCGCGACCGCCCGACTTGGTCAGACCTTCGGTCAGCGACTTTTCCGGACGGCCCTTGTGGAGTTCCGAACGGTCGACCAGCACGAGGGCGCGACGGCCCGGCGAAGTCGGATTGTAATGCTTCAAGGCCATCTGATCAGAGCCCCGTGGTGACGTCGATCGACTGGCCGTCGGCCAGGGTCACGATCGCTTTTTTGATGTCGACGCGACGACCGAGGATGCCCCGGAAGCGCTTGGTCTTGCCCTTTTGAACCAGGGTGTTGACCTTGACGACGTTGACTTTGAACAGGCTTTCGACCGCCGCGGCGATCTCGTCCTTGGTCGCCGTGTCGGCGACGCGGAAGACGACCTTGTTCTGCTCGGACAGGATCGTGGCCTTTTCGGTGATCACCGGGGCCAGGATGGTGTCGTAGTGCTTGGCGGTAGGTTGAGCGGCCATTACGCGGCTTCCTTATCGCTGAAGCGGGCTTCGATCGCCTCGACGGCGGCCTTGGTCAGCACCAGCTTGTCGGCCCGCAGGATGTCATAGACGTTCAGGCCGGCGTTCGGCAGGACGTCGATGTGCGGGATGTTGCGAGCAGCCAGACCGAAGTTGGCGTCGACTTCCGGACCGGCGATGATCAGAGCCTTGGTCCAGCCCAGCTTGCCGAGCGTCTCGCGCAGGGCTGCCGTCTTGGCTTCCTTGACCGAGACGGTGTCGACGACAACCAGGTCGCCCGACTTCACCTTGGACGACAGGGCGTGACGCAGAGCCAGGGCGCGGATCTTCTTCGGCAGAGAGAAACCGTGATCGCGAACGACCGGACCGAAGGCGCGCGAGCCGCCGACGAACTGCGGCGCACGGCGCGAACCGTGACGGGCGCCGCCGGTGCCCTTCTGCTTGTACATCTTCTTACCCGTACGAGAGTTCTCGTTGCGGGTCTGAACCTTGTGCGTGCCGGCGCGGCGCTTGGCCAGCTGCCAGTTGACGGTGCGGGCCAGGATGTCGCCGCGGATCTCGGAGATGCCGAAGACGGCGTCCGAGAGCTCCACGTCGCCGGCAGCCTTGCCGTCGAGTTTGATGACCGAGAGTTTCATTACGCTTCACCGCCTTCGGTCGCTTCGACAGCCGGCGCTTCTTCAGCGGGCGTCTCAGCGGGTTGAGCGGCCTTGTTCGACTTCACGGCTCCGGGGAACGGAGCCTCGGCCGGACGGGCCTTCTTGATGGCGTCGCGAACCTTGACGTAGGCGCCGTCATGACCGGGGACAGCGCCCTTGATCAGGATCAGGCCGCGCTCGGCGTCCACGCGGACGACGGTCAGGTTCTGGGTGGTGACGGTTTCCGTGCCGTAGTGGCCGGCCATCTTCTTGCCGGGGAAAGTCCGGCCCGGGTCCTGACGGTTACCCGTCGAACCGTGCGAACGGTGCGACAGCGACACACCGTGCGTGGCGCGCAGACCGCCGAAGTTCCAGCGCTTCATGGCGCCGGCGAAACCCTTACCGATGGTCTCGCCCTGGATGTCGACCTTCTGGCCCGCCACGAAGTGGTCGGCCGACAGCTCGGCGCCCACGTCCAGCAGACCGTCCGCATCGACGCGGAACTCGGTCACATAGGCTTTCGGTTCGACTTCCGCCTTGGCGAAGGTCTCGCGTTGAGCCTTGTTGGTGTTCTTAGCCTTCTTCGCGCCAGCGCCCAGCTGGAGAGCGACGTAGCCG
>MGLN01000073.1:0-4498 GCA_001796045.1 Caulobacterales bacterium RIFOXYB1_FULL_67_16
ACCAGAGCCGGGCCACGCCGAAGCCGTCGAACAGGGTTTCGTTCGAGACCAGGGTCAGGTCGTTGAGCAGGCCCTGGGCGATCAGCAGCCGGTCGAAAGGGTCGCGGTGATCGCCGGCCATCCGACCGGCCAGGCTGGCTTCGCGCCAGCTCACAGGGAGTTCGGCGAACCCCTCTCGACGCATGACGTCCGCAAACTGCTCGGCCAGGGCGTGGGCGTTCGGCAGCTTGCCGATGCGAAACTTGATCGCGATCTCGATGGCCGACACGCTGCTGACAAAGACGGCGTCAGCGTTCCGGATGGCGTCGTCGGCTGCGCCCGACAGCCGTTCGTCGTCCCAAACCCACCACATCAGGGCGTGGGTATCGAGCAGGAGGTTCAATCTCCCCGGCCCTCCCAGAGGCGGAGTTCCTCTTCGGGCAGCGGATCAAAAAAGCTCTCGTCGAAACGCCCCATGCCCTTCAGCCGACCTCGCCTGCGTTCAGGTTTCGCCGCCTCGAACGGCACGATCCGCACCGCCGGCTTGTCGCCGCGGGCGATCACCGCCTCTTCGCCGCGTTCGGCGGCGGCGATCAGTTTGGAGAGATGGGTCTTGGCGTGGTGGACGGTGACGGTGGTCATGTCGCGCTCCTTGGTCCAAACAGCTTAGCTAACTTCTGAGCTGTCAGCAACTTCCGCCCGGCGAACGAGGGTGCTACGCCTCGCCGCTGCAAGCTTTGCGAGGACTGCTTCATGCGCCACCGTTCCCTCCTGTTCGCCGCCTGCGCGGCCGTCGCCTTCTCGGGCGCCCTGATGAGCGCCGCTCCGGCCCTGGCCCAGGTTCCGCCCGCCCCGGTTCCGGCGCCGGCCGCGACGCCTGACGCCTTCACCTATCAGGACATGATCTCGGCCAACCGGCTGGGCGATCCGCAGGTGTCGCCGGACGGCCGTTACGTCGTCTATTCGGTGACGACGACGGATGTGGAGGCGAACCGCCGCAGCGGCAGCCTGTGGATGCTGGACCTGGAGACGCCGGACGCCGCGCCGCGGCGTCTGGCCATTTCGGACCAGGGCGCCAACACGGCCCGCTGGGGCGCGGACGGCAATCTGTATTTCCTGTCGGGCAAGTCTGGGACCAGCCAAGTGTGGCGCGTCGCCTCGCCCACGTCGACGCCGGTTCAGGTCACCAATCTGCCGCTGGACGTCAACGCCTATCGGATCAGTCCGTCGGGCGACAAGGTGGCGGTGTCCCTGGCCGTCTATCCGGACGCGGCCGACCTGAACGCCTCGGTCGAGACGGGCAAGGCCGTCGCCGAGCGGAAGTCGACCGGCCAGGTCTATGACCGCATGTTCGTGCGCCATTGGGACACGTGGAACGACCACACCCAGAACCACCTGTTCGTCCAGTCGATCGGCCGCAACGGCCAGGCGACCGGAAATCCGGTCTGGGTCACCAAGGGCTTCGACGGGGATACGCCCTCCAAGCCCTTCGGCGACGAGAGCGACTTCGTCTTCACCCCCGCCGGCGACTCCATCGTCTTTTCGGCGCGTCTGGCCGGCAAGACCGAGCCGTGGAGCACCAATTTCGACCTGTGGAAGACCAACGGCCTGACCGGCGACGGGACCTTCACCAATCTGACCGAAGACAATCCGGCCTGGGACGCGGGCCCGGTGTTTTCGCCGGACGGCCGCACCCTGGCCTATCGCGCCATGGCGCGTCCGGGCTTCGAGGCCGACCGTTATCAGATCGTGCTGATGGACGTTCAGAGCGGCCAGAAGCGCGAGGTCGCCTCGAACTGGGATCGTTCGGCCGACACCCTGCAATGGTCGCGCGACGGCCAGACCCTTTATGCGACCGCAGGCGACGTCGGCTCGACCAAGCTGTTTGCGGTGGATACGCGCAACGGCGTCGTAACTCCGATTACCGGACCCGGCCATGTCTCGGCCTTCCAGCAGACGCCGTCGGGCTTTGTCTTCGCTCAGGACAGCCTGAAGTCGCCCAGCGACCTGTATTTCAAGACCTATCTGGGGCGTGAAATGCCGCGTCGTCTGACCCAGGCCAACCCGGTCCTGGAGACCAAGGCCTTCGGCGATTACGAGCAGTTCAGCTTCCCCGGCTGGAACAACGAGACGGTCCACGGCTATGTCATCAAGCCGGTGGGCTATGAGGAAGGGAAGAAATACCCGGTCGCCTTCCTGATCCACGGCGGGCCGCAGGGGTCGTTCGGCGACGGCTGGTCTTATCGCTGGAACCCCCAGACCTACGCTGGCGCCGGCTATGCGGTGGTGATGATCGATTTCCACGGCTCGACCGGCTACGGCCAGGCCTTCACCGACGCTATTAGCCAGCACTGGGGCGACCGCCCGTTGGAAGACCTGCAGAAGGGCTGGGCCGCGGCGCAGCAGAAGTACGACTTCCTGGATGGTCAGAACGCCTGCGCCCTGGGCGCCTCCTACGGCGGCTATATGATCAACTGGATCGCCGGCAACTGGCCGAATGCGTTCAAATGCCTGGTCAACCATGACGGCGTCTTCGACACCTTCGGCATGGGCTATTCGACGGAAGAGCTGTGGTTCACCGAGTGGGAATACGGCGGCACGCCCTGGGACAAGCCGGAGGGCTATCAGAAGTTCAACCCCGCCAACCATGTCGAGAACTGGCGCACGCCGATGCTGGTGGTGCAGGGAGACCTGGACTTCCGCATTCCGACCGCCCAGGGCCTATCGACCTTCACGGCCTTGCAACGCCGGGGCATCGACAGTCGTCTGGTCGTCTTCCCGAACGAGAACCACTGGGTGCTGAAGCCGGCCAACAGCCTGCAATGGCACAATGAGGTGTTCGGCTGGCTGAACAAATATCTGACCCCGGCCCAATAACCGACGATCCGATGCGGAAACTAAGAGGGGCGCAGCCGCAAGGCCGCGCCCCTTTTCGTTGCGCCGTGCTGGGATCAGAGCGAGGCGCGGGTCTGGGTCATGGAGATCAGACGGTCGTACTGGCGCTGCGTCATGCAACGCGGGGCCGACCATTGATGTCCGGCCTGCCGGGCCTCGACGGCTTCCTGGGCGGTGACGAAGACCGGCTCCGCGCCGAACTCGCGCTGGTAGGCGCGACGCGTCGCCGTATCGGACGCACAGACCATGACGGCCTGAACCTTGGCGGTGCGGGGGGCTTCGGCGCGTGAAGCCTGGGCCAGACTGGGCGTGGCGACCGCAGCCAGGGCGGCGACGATTAGGGCAGACGGTACAAAACGGGTCATCGGGCATCCTCCTGTGGCCTGAATTAAGATCAGGACTCTGATGGAATTATGCGCCGATTTTTCACGTTGTAAAGTTTTTACGACAACTATGTCGAAAGCGGATCAAATTTGAGCCTCGCAACGGGGCGGCCGTGGCTGGCGCCAAAGTCCGCTTGGCGCGTTACGTCCCGAACGTGGGATCCAGCGCGCGAGCCAAAATGCTGAAATGGAAACAGTTTTGGTCGAAGGTGCGTGTTCGGGGCGCAGCCTCAGCCGCGCGAGCGCGCCGAACCCACGCCTGGATGCGCGACAACGACCCCGTCTATGTCGCCGTTCGCCGCCCCGGCCGGACTGAAGCCTGGACGGCCGGGGTGGGTCTGACTCTGATCGCGGCCCTGGTGCTGGGTCTGGCCCTGTTCGACTGGAACATGCTGCGCGGACCGATCGGGCGGTGGGCCTCGGCCCGGTATGATCGCGAGATCGCCATTCGGGGCGATCTTGACGTGCATCTGTTCAGCTGGACCCCGACGGCGGTGGTGCGCGGCCTGAAGATCGGCGGGCCAGACTGGGCGCGAGATCGGGATACGGCCGATGTCGCGGAAATTCGCGCCTCCGTACGCCTGCGCAAACTGTTCGCCGGCCAAGTCGAGATGCCGCTGCTCAGTTTCACCCGACCGCGGGTGGTGCTGATCGCCACGGAGGACGGCCGCAAGAGCTGGGAGCTGGATCCCGACAAGCCCGACACGGGCGAGGGCATGAAGCTGCCGGTCATCCAGCAACTGGTCATCACCGACGGGCGACTGAGTTTCGACGAGCGTCGTCGGGACCTGAAGCTGGACGCCGCCGTCGATGCGCGCGAGGGCCGGGATGGCGAGGCGGGGTTCGTGCTGGAAGGGCAGGGCACGGTGAACCGATCGCCGTTGAAGCTGCGGATCCAGGGCGGGCCCTTCATCAATATTCGCCGCGACCGACCCTATCAGTTCGAGGCGAGCGTCAGCGGCGCAGGCTCCAGTCTGGAGGCCAAGGGCGCCGTCACCCGGCCGTTCGATCTGGGGCGGTTCGACGCGCGCCTGACGCTGCAGGGGCGGGACCTGTCGGATCTGTATCTTCTGACGGGCGTGACCCTGCCCAATACCCCGCCCTATCGTCTGGCGGGCGCCCTGCACCGGGACGAGAACGTCTGGACATTCAAGGATTTCGACGGGCGGGTGGGCGCGTCCGACCTGGCCGGCGAGGTCCGGGTGGACGCCGCCGAGCGGCTGAGGGTGGACGCCCGGCTG